>JBDKFE010000144.1:0-61602 GCA_039798885.1 Pseudomonadota bacterium
CGTCCCAGGGATGCCCGTCGAAGTCTACATCCCAACCGCAGAACGCGTCGTCATGTCATACATCCTCCAACCCGTCCTCGACCAAATGAACCGCGCTATGCGCGAAGAGTAAGCAGAACACGCGCCAAAGCCTTTGCCGTCGCCGCCGTAATGTGATGAATGTTAACGGAGATGACCGTGAACAACGGCAAAGGCCACGTGGCCGAACGACCGGCGACAGGGGGAAGACATGGGTCTTAGAGCGATCCGTGGAGCAGGAAGGGCCCGTTTTCCGGGCCGGGTAGAGAAGGGATGACGCGCGTCCTTTCCTTTCTGAAATCCATAGGCTTGACGGCCCAGTTCCTTCTTCTGGCGACGGTCCTTTACACGGTCCTCGCCATCGGGGCGGGGCGCGTCCAGAACCACATCCTCTCGGAACGAATGCTGGAAGGGTCGCTGGAGATCGAACAGGCGCTTGCCCGCGGCGTGCTTTTGTCGGTGCTGGGAGACCGGCCGGTGCAAGGCTACCTTCCGACCGCGACCTTCCACCGCGTCCATGCGGCGGTGTCGACCCAGATCGACCCGGAATACATCAACAAGGTCAAAATCTGGGGCGTGGATGGCGTTCTGGTCTATGATTCCTCTGGCGTGGCGCATCCCCCGCAAGACCTTGAGCCGGCTGTCAGCCGCGCGCTGCGGGGCGAAACGATCATCTCGCGCGCCGACGAAGGCAGCCCAGAGAATGTGGATGACATGGACCTCGGTTCGGTCATCTACGAGGTCTACATGCCGCTTGTGAACGCGCAGGGAGAGATCGTCGCGGTGGGCGAGATCTATTGCAGCGTGGAATTGCTGCTGGCGCGCATCTCGCACATGCTGGCCGACACGGATTACATCCGGCTCGGTTCGCTTTTGGTGGGGATCGCGGGGCTGGCGGTGCTTGTGGCCTTTGCCCAGAAACGTCTGGCGCAGCAGGAGCAATCGATTGCAGAGACGTTGCGGCGTGCGGATCAATTGGCCGAACGGAACCGCCAGTTGTTCAACGAATCCGAACGGTTGCGCCTTCAGGCGTCGCAGATCAGCGAGGCGGTGCTGAATCGGATCGGGTCGGAACTGCATGACGGTCCGATCCAGCTTTTGTCCATCGCAGCGCTGTACCGCAGCCAACTTATCCATGCCGAGGCCGAGGTGCCGCTGGCGCGCAAGGCGAGCGATCTTTTGGATGCGGCGCTGGCCGACCTTAGGTCGATCTCGACCGGGTTGGTGCTGCCGACGCTGGAGGGGCTGGACCTGACCGAGACGGTGCGTCTGGCGGTGCTGAATTTCCGGACCGAAGCGGATACCGAGGTGGCGCTGGACCTTGCCCAAATGGATATCCACCTTTCCGAAGACACACGCACCGCGATCTACCGGATCGTGTCGGAAGCCTTGCACAATGCCCGCAAACATGCCCAGGGCAAGGGCGTGGCGGTGCAGGCGGGGATCAAGGACGGCCTGCTGACGATCACGGTTTCGGACAGCGGGCCCGGCATAGGTGCGGGGTCGTCCGAAGGCACGTCGTCTGGGCATGTTTCGCTTGGCCTTGCGGGGATGCGCAACCGTGCGCGCAGCATCGGCGCGACGTTGGAAGTGCAGAGCCGTTCGGGACGTGGCACGCAGGTGCGGCTGACGCTGGATCTGAGCGCGCGCCCGATTGGGAACGAAGCCGCAGCTGAGGCAGGTCGCATGGCGTCGGGCAACGGGAATGGCCCCCAGACTGCGGTCGTTGCGCGGGGATGATCAGCCCGAGCAGGGGTAGTGGGCTCGGCGGCACAGGTTTTCTGCCGTGTCGGTGACGTCCTTGCAGACCAGCGCTGCGGTCAGTCTGGGCGATTGCCATCACCAAAGACGCGGGCCCGCGACCGGAGGGCGCGATGGCACGGCGATTTCGATCCTTTGATCATTCGGCCGATATTTTGATGGACCGCACCGTTCCGTCCACCCGTCTGACCACAGCCAAGAGGCGCACAAGATGATGGGTGGTGACGAAAGCCGCATGAAAGCGTGACGGGGCGGCAAGGTCTAGGCAGCCGCCGGAAAACCCCGTCTCGGCCAGTTGGCGGAACCATTGCGCGTGGTTGGCCGGGTCTTCGACCTGCAGGACGGCCTGCGCGCGATCCCAGAGGGGGGCGCCTTCTGGCAGGGATGCAAGAGGGGCAACGGGGAAGGCCACGACGTTTCCGGGCTGCGGGGCCGGGGCGGCCTGCGGGCCGGTGAGGCGTTCCACGAAGTCAGGTCCCACCGCCGCCCAATCCGGGCGGGTGGCGGTCAGGATCGCGGCGAGGTCGAGTCCGTGGATGGCCACCCTGCCCCGCACCGCCGCGCGCTTCTGCACCAACCAGCCGAGCGCGCGCAGCTTTGCCATCTCGCGCTTCACTGTGCGTTCGTCCACGGCCCAGAGCGCCGAGAGTTCGCGCTGTCCGATGGAAAGTTCGTCCGTCTGCCAATTGTAGCGCGCGACGATCATGGTGATGAAGCGCAGGACGAGGCGCTGGACGTGCTTGTCCCCCCGGCAGGCATGGACACCAAGCGCGGTGATTAGATCGTATTTGCGTGATGCCGCCTGTCTTCCGACGGGCCGGACGATCTGCATCGCGGTTGCTCCTGTATCCCGGGGCGATGTGCCCCGTTGCCCCTGCCCTGCCCGCCAGCCGTTTCCCGGTGTTTTTTCGGACTGTGTGCTGATTTGCGTCCTGTTGGTCGATTCTGTCAAGCGAAAGCGCGGTGGCGGCTGTCTCCCCCGTCCCCGGCTTTTGAAAAAATCGGTAACATTGGTAATAGGGGACGGCATGGATGTCACCCTATCGGACAAAGATGTCCCCCCAATCTGCGGTAGGGTCCTTGTCCTGTCCCCCCAAGATCGGGCCTAGGGCGGCCTGTGTCGCATGGGGTCAGGCGAATCGCCCCCGTGTCGACGGATGTCGCGGCGGCCCTGTGCGGCTTGGGTGGAACGGCC
Source organism: Pseudomonadota bacterium (assembly GCA_039798885.1). GTDB lineage: Bacteria > Pseudomonadota > Alphaproteobacteria > Rhodobacterales > Rhodobacteraceae > Paragemmobacter. The sequence goes on from JBDKFE010000144.1 coordinate 2,975, forward strand.
CCTGCCCCCGTCGCGGCCCGCTTTGATGAAAACAGGATAATCGCGTTTGCGCGGAACGCAAATTCAACGTAATTTCGCGAAGGGCAGGAATTAACAATGAGGCAATCCATGTTCACCCATCGCGACCTGCAGGAGTTGCGCGACACCTCGCTGAAGATGCAGGGATGGATCCGCAAGCAGACCTTTTCCCCGCAGATGGAAAAGACGCTGCGGCGGTTCTCGTCTTGGGAAGTGTCGGAACTGATCCTGAAGGTGAACCAGTCCACCTTTCGCGGGCGACTGGCGGGCGATCCGTCGCTGCCGGATGGCGAGGTGGAGGAGGACGGGCGTCAGCGGTGGTTCTCGTTGGAAGAGATCAACGAAATGCGGCGGAAGATGAAGGTCAACCGCAAGCCGATGACGCCGCACCGCCCGGCGGGGAAGCGGGCGATCCGGGTGGCGGTGGCGAACTTCAAGGGCGGCGCGGGCAAGTCGACCGTGGCGCTGCATTTCGCCCATGCGGCGGCGCTGGATGGGTATCGGGTGCTGTGCGTCGACTTTGACCCGCAGGCAACGCTGAGCCATTCCATGGGCCTTTCCGACGTGAATGAGGAACACACCGTCTGGGGCATCATGGCGCGCGATCTGGTGCGCGAGACGGAGCGGATGAACCGCGCCGCACAAGGGGCCGAGAGCGGGACCGCCCTGCCCCGCCGCAAGTTGCCTGCTAGCATCACCGATATGGGTCTGGGCGAGTTGCGCGCGACGGATTTCATCAAGCCGACCTGCTGGCCCACGATCGACCTTGTCCCGTCCTGTGCCAATGCGGCCTTTGTGGAATTCGCATCCGCCCAGTACCGGCACATGAACCCCGACTGGTCCTTCTTTGCCGCCGTGTCGCGCTGGTTGGATCAGTTGCCGGACGATGCCTATGACATGATCATCTTCGATTGCCCGCCCGCCATCGGGTACCAATCAATGAACGCGGTCTTTGCGGCGGATGTCCTCTATATCCCCTCTGGCCCCGGTTACTGGGAGTATGACTCCACCACGTCCTTCATCGGGCAATTGGCCGAGGCGTTGGAGGACCTGTCTGCCGGGTTCGAGGGGCATTTCCCCGCGGGGAAAATGCCGCTGCCCAAGGCGTTTCTGGATGTGCGCTTTCTGCTGACGCGCTACGAGCCGGGGAACGATCTGCATCGGGCGATGTATGATGCGTTCAAAAAGGTCTTTGGTGAGCGGGTCACGGCGCACCCTATCGAACACACGCGGGCGGTGGAGCAGTCGGGGCGCTTTCTCGCCTCGATCTACGAAATCGACTATCGCGACATGACGCGCGAAACGTGGCGTCGGGCGCGGACCACCTTTGACAAGGCATATGAGGAATTCCGCGGCCATGTCTGCGCCGCGTGGGACCGGCTGGAGGAACGCGCATGACCAAGAAGCGGCGGATGTTCGACATCGACCTTCCCGAGGACGAGGTGCCGGAGGTAGAGGTCAGGACGCCGGGCGAGTCCGCGCGGCGGGGGCCGATGGCCACGGCGATCGGCGAGAATGCCGAGTCGCTGCGCCAAAGGCAGGTGGCCGAAGCGGAAATCCGGGCCGAGAATGACGCGCTGGCGCATGAATTCGTGCGTCTGAAAAAGCTGGGTCTGGTGGTGGATATGATCCCGGTGGATCAGGTCCATGCTGGCAAGCTGATCCGTGATCGGTCGCGGCGGCTGGATCCGGAACTGGATGAGCTGAAGGCGTCGATCCGGGCGGTCGGCTTGTCGAACCCAATCCGGGTGGAGCAGGTGGGCGATGGGCGGTATGAGCTGGTGCAGGGCTGGCGGCGGCTGTCGGCCTATCGCGCGCTGCTGGAGGAGACGGGCGATCCGGCCTATGCCCGCATCCCCGCCGGACTGATGGCGCGGGGCGAGACGCTGGACAGTCTGTATCGTCGGATGGTCGACGAGAACATGGTCCGCAAGGATATCAGCTTTGCCGAGATGGCCAATCTGGCCCGCGCCTATGCCGAGGATGACGCGACGGGGTGCCGCGATCTGGACGAGGCGGTGAACAAGCTTTTCGCCACGGCCAATCCGCAGAAGCGCAGTTACGTGCGGCGCTTTGCCTTCCTCATGCGGGCGGTGGAAAAGGTGTTGGAACATCCCGAGGCGATCCCGCGGGCTTTGGGCCTGTCCTTGGCGAACCGGATCGAGGCGGAGCCGGGCGCGGTGGCGGCGCTGGGGCGGTTGCTGGGGCCGGGGAAGCGGACGGCAGAGGAAGAGCTTGCCGTCCTGCGGCGCTTTGTCGAAGGCGAGGCGGCAGCTGTTCCGGTTGTTGGCGGCAGCGCGCCGAAGGGGGCCGATCCGCGCGGCAAGACGGTGCTGCGGATGCCGACGGCGGCGGGCGAGGTGAAATGCACGGCGGCGGCGGGGAAGGTGGAGTTGCGGCTGGACCGCGATTTTTCGACTGTGGACCGTCGGCGGTTGGAGGCGGCGGTCAAGGCGTTTTTTTCTGCGTTGGAGTAGCGGCAGCGGGTTGAGCGGCTGGGTTGCGGTATCAAAGGGCGTTTCCCCGTGGGGAAGCGCCCTTTCTCAATGGGTTGGGCGAAAATGGCTGTACCGGGTTCTGTGCCGGTTTCTGTACCGCAAACTGTCAGCACGCTTAGGGCTGTGGTGCAGGGCTTTGGTAAGGGGTCCGTGGTTGCGTCAGCCACGTTTCCCCGCGGGGAAATCCAGCAGGTCGGGGGCGGGCAGGGGGCTTACAGTCCTGCCGCCTTGGTAAGGTTCACGCGGAACCTGTCGCGACGGCGCTGGTAGCGACGCGTCATTTCGGCCGAAGCATGTCCCAGTTGCTTTTGGACGTAACGTTCATCCACCTCGGCGCTGCTGGCCAGACCTGCGCGCAGGGAATGGCCGGAAAAAAGCATCAGACGTTCGGCCTTGGGCAGGTCTGGGCGCAGCCCCGCCTGTTCAACCGTCTGCTTGATCAGCCGGGCGACGTGCTTGTCGGACAGCCGTTCATCGGTGGCCTTTAGGCCGTTGCGTGTTACGGCCACGAAGACCGGGCCAAAGCTGATTTTCGCGTAGTGCAGCCACTGGCTTAGGGCATGAACGGGGCAAGTCTGGTCGCTAGAGCCTCGGGCGATTTCCACCTCGCGCCAGCCGGTTTTGCCGCGCAGGGTGATTAGAACCCCGTCCTCCAGCACCTTGACCCAGCCGCCGCTGTCGGGCGTGTCATCCTTGCCGTGATCGAGGCTGACGATCTCTGATCGCCGCAATCCCCCAGCAAAGCCGATCAGCAGGATCGCCCGATCCCGCAGGCCGCGCAGATCGTGGGCGAGGGTGGCCAGCATGTCGCGCAGGTCTTCGGGCAGGATCGCTTCTTTCTGTGACGGAGGGCGGGAATGTTTGCGGCGTATACCGGCGAGGACCGTAGCGATGTGACGATCCTTGCGGTCCAGCCTGTCCCCGCGCTGCGCATAGCCCCAGGCTAGGCCAGAGAGGCGGCGCTCGATCGATGTGACCGACAGGGCAGGGGCCTTGTCCCCCGGTGCCGCAAGATCAGCGATATAGAGACCGATCAACTGGGGCGAAGAGGGCAGCGGCGGCACCCCGCGCATTCGGCACCAGCGCGCGAAATGGGCCCAGTCTTTGGCATAAGCCTTCAGCGTGTTTTCAGATACTGCCGCCCGGGCATAATCCTGCGCGGTTTCCACCAACCGATCAAGTACGCCAGAGCCTGCAACAGAGGCGGGCAGGGCAAAGCTGCCGCCATCGGGCAAATGACCCTTGCCACTTTCCGGGCGTTCTTGCGGGTTTGGCGGGGCGTTCTGGGGTGTTTTGGTCATGGTGCAAAGCATAACTGTTGGATGTCCGATAATGCAAGATTATTGGACATACCAAAGATCCGAATGCAGCGGCGCTATTGGCGGCTAATGATAGCCAAAAGCGCCGTGTCGGATTAGGATGAGCGGATGAGGAAATCGCGCGCCACGTCCGTTGAACAATTGCCGATGATGCCCCCGCTGCCGGGTTGGATCAGTTCGGCACCCACCGAGACACTTGAAGTTGCAGCGTTCCGGTCCGGGGCTGCACTGGCGCACCTTTCCTTGGTAACCGCTGCCCCGGATTTTCCATCGGCCCTCTGGCGCGACCGGCTGGCGCTGGACGCGGCCGCCGTCTGCGCGGGCCTCGCAGGGCGCCATGAGGGGGCCCGGGCCCTGCGCGATGCCCTGCATCTGACCAAGGCTGGTGATGATCCCGGTCCGGCGGGGCGGCTTTTGCGGCAATGGTCGCGGGCCGTGGCGCGGCCCATTTCGGTCGTACAGTTGGGCCGCGCGCTGGAAGGTATCGCGCCGGACCGGATTGCCCTTTGCCTTGATGTCCGTGGGCCAACCCCGGTCGACCGTGCGGCGCAGGTCATCGATACCCTGCTGACCGAAAGTCCGCGTGCGGAAACCGCGGCCTTGATCCTTGCCGATGCAGCACTCGCAAGGGCAGTGGGCGTGACCCATGTTCTGCCGCTTTTGTCGCTGTGCCTGAAGACGCGTGACCTGCGCCTGCGCGGGGATGAACTGCGGCTGGCCTGTCACCGGGCCGTTGCCGATGGCGTGCGGCAGGCGGTTGCCGTGGCGGGTGATCTTGCACGCGGTGCTGTGCGCCTGCGGGCGGTCGTGCCCAAGCTGCGGGCCAAGGGGGCCGTGCGGGCCGTTGACCTGTTCCTGTCGCGCGATGCGCTGACAGCTGCGGCGCTGGCCGGTGAAATGCACGACCTGCTGTCGGACCGTGCCGCGCGGCGGTTGTGCGAGCGGTTGGTGGAACTGGGCGCGCTGCGAGAGTTGACCGGGCGGGACACGTTCCGCGTCTATGGAGTCTGAACATGGCGCGGCGCGAAGAGGGACGTCTTGACCGGGAACTGGCTGACCTGCCCGCCGATCTACGCTGGCGGGAATGGATGCGCCGGATCGAAGCGGTGCTGTTCGCCAGTGCCCGCCCCGTGGCGCGCGATGATCTGGAAAGGGTGGTGGGGCAGGGGGCATCGGTCGATCTTCTGATCGACGATCTGGTGGTTGATCTGGAAGGACGCCCTTATGAGGTGGTGCCAGTCGGTGCGGGATGGATGCTGCGTACCCGGCCCGCCTATGCGCCTGCGATCCGCGCGGCGGCGGATGTGGGGGGACTGGCCCTGACCCTAACAGAGTTCGATCTGGCCGTGCTGGCCGCGATTGCCTTTGACCAACCCATCAGCCGCGACGGGTTGAAGGAGATTTTCGGGAAAGAGATCAGCCGTGATCTGATCGGCCGTTTGGCCGAGTGGAACCTAATCGCCACTGGCCCGCGCGAGCCGCGGCGCGGTGCGCCCTATACCTTTGTCACGACCGATACCTTCCTTGCCGTCTTCGGGATGGAAACGTTGCGCGACCTGCCGGATCCCGAACAACTGGATGACGCGGGACTCGCCGCGCCTTGATGACGAACGGGACACGTCGTCTGGCACCAAATGTCCCGCGAACGCCGCCTTTCACCTTTGGTAACGCGTTTGGGGCTGCAAGGTGCAAAAGGGGGTATCATGGGTCGCACATGCCTTGAGAGGTGCGTCAGAGTCGGCGGAACGAAGATCTTCGGTCTGAATCCTGTCAGCCGCCTGTTCTACAGCCGAAGCAGGATGGCGCTTCTGAAGAAGACGCCATCCGCCAATGGCTGGATGGCGTGTGGAACCAAACTTTCATGACAAGGGCGCAGGCGATCCTGAACACCATGCTATTCGAGTTTTCGGCGGCTGGCCTGTCCGATCTGGACATTGAATAGCTGCGTGCTGATGGGTTGCAGACGGTGGGGGCAGTCGTCCAAGGCGAGAACGCTATGCAACAGTCCCCCTTTCTCGGGTTCAAGGCGGATGCGGCGCTGTGACCGAACTTGCACGAGAGAAGGTTCTGTGGCACCTCGGTTTCATATGTAATGATCGGGGTGGTTGGAGGTGCGCGTTCTTGACGATTTCCAGTGCGTCTTTGCGCGTGCTGTGACCCCGATGTTCCTCTGACAGCCTGATCCGGCGATGCGCCTTTTGCTGTTCATCGGTCTGCCGCATTGCGGGCTGGACGATCTTCAATCGGACCTTTTCGATGGCCGCGAGGCGCTGCTTGCGCGCGGGCTGCTGGTGCCCCGCTTTGGGCGTAAACGGTCGCATTCGCGCCTGTACATGGCGGTGTCCGATCCGGACCGTCCGGACCCGCTGCGCGTGACGCGCGGGTTGCAGGCCGCAGACATGCAGGCACGCCTGCGGCAGGCTGTGCGCGACGATCTGGTCGCGGCGGCAGAGCGGCACCCCGAGGCCGGGTCGATGGTGATCTGCGCGGCGCAGTTGTCGACCCTTGCCCATCGGTCGGAACTGGAACGTCTGCGTGATCTTCTGCGCCCGGTGTCCGAAGAGGTTTCGGTCGTCCTGACGGTGGACGAACAGGCGCGTCTGCTGCTGCGCCACTATGCCCACGCCGTGCAGAACGGGCGGACGGCACCGTTAATGCGGGAGGTGGAGCTGGCACGGTCTGGCGCGGACTGGTTCACCGGGGCCGTGGCCGGATGGACGGCGGCCGAGGCGCGGCCGGGACAGTTTCCCGAGGTGTTCGGGGTGCCCCATTGGCTGGACTTCGGGCGGTTGGTGTCCCGCTGGGAAGAGGTGTTCGGTCAGGGCAGGGTGTCCGTTATGGACCGTGCCGCGATCCGTCCTGACGGGCGGCGGGGGGTTTCCGCTTTGGCGCATGTGCTGACGGGGGGTGGGCCGTGGCCTGTGCATCCTGCCGCCGTGACGCGTCCCCGCGATCTGCCCGAGGGTGATCTTGCGCGCTGGCGGCTGGTGAATGCGGCGCTGCTGGCGCGGTCGGGTGGCGAAATGTTCCTGTCGCGGGGTTTTGCCCCGACGCTCCGCCCTCTGATCACGCGGGAGGGGCGCGAGGCGGGGGCCACGCCGCGCCCCGGCAGCCTGTCGGTCCTGTCCCGTCGGTTCGAGGCGGACAACCGCGCCCTCTGCGCGGCCCATCCGGCGCTGCCGCCGTCTGCGCTGCGGCCCGATGCGCCGGTGCCAGATTGGGCAGAGCCGCCCCCCGGTGCGGGGTTCGATGCCGAAGCCATTGCCGAGGGTCTGGCCCGGACCCTGCCGCAGACCGCCCTGACAGAGCCAGAGGCAGCGCCCCCCGCAGCGGCTGTGCCCGTGCCGCAGGTTCCGGGGCTGGCGGAACTGCCCCCCGAGATCACGCAGGCGCTGGCGCAGGCGGCGCAGTTCAAGGGCGGCCCTTACGAACCGCACAACCGCATGGGCAGTCCGGACGAATCCACGGTCGGCCCCGCCTTTGCCGAAGTGTCCGGGGGCGGTGCGGAAAAGGCGCTGATCGTCGGCTGCATGAAGAACGAGGCACCCTATATCGTCGAATGGGTCGCCTATCATCGCCAGATCGGGATCGACGATTTCCTGATCTATACCAACGACTGTTCGGACGGGACGGATGCGATCCTACAGCGGTTGCAGGAGATGGGCCTTGTCCAGCACCGCAGCAACGACGAATGGAAGGGGCAGTCGCCGCAGCAGCATGCGCTGAACATGTCGCTGAAGGAAAAGGTGATGCGCGAGGCGGCGTGGATCGCCCATATCGACGTGGACGAGTTCATCAATGTCCGCGTGGGCAACGGCACCTTGCAGGACCTGTTGGCGCATATGCCCGGGGCGACCAATGTCGCGCTGACGTGGCGGCTGTTCGGTCATAACGGCATCCGGGGACTCGAGGATCGGCTGGTGATCGACCAGTTCGACCACGCCGCCCCCCGCTATTGCCCCAAGCCGCATACCAACTGGGGCTTCAAGACCCTGACCCGCAATGTCGGCATGTATGAAAAGCTGTCCTGCCACCGTCCGACGAAGCCCGTCTCGTCCCGGCAGGACGGGCTGCGCTGGTACAACGGATCGGGCAAGGTGATGTCGCCGCAATATCACGAAAAGGGCTGGCGGTCGGATCGGGCGAATATCGGCTACGACCTTGTGCAGTTGAACCATTATGCCCTCCGCTCGGCCGAGGCGTTTTTGGTAAAGCGGCAGCGCGGGCGGGCGCTGCATGTCGATCGGTCCATCGGGTTAAGCTATTGGATGCGGATGGACTGGAACAGTCACCCGGACCGGACGATCAAGCGCAACATCCCGCGCGTGCAGGCCGAGATGGCGCGGATGTTCGAGGATGCCACGCTGCGCCGCCTGCATGAGGAAGGCGTGGCGTGGCACAAGGCCAAGGTGGCCGAGCTGCGCGCCCTGCCAGAGTTCGAGGACCTCTATCATCAGGTGATGGAAATCAGGTTGTCAGAGTTGGAGCGGGTCGCCGTTTCGCTGGCGCTAGAGAAGTGAGGCACGGCCGCCTCGATGCAGGCGCGCGGTGTTACAGTGGCGGCAAGTCCGCGCCGATGGGGCACCCGTCTCGGTCACGGCACTGGCCCTTTCAGCACGGCAAGAATCTGCGAAATCAGCCGTGTTAGAGACTGATCCACGTCCATGCGGATGGCTTCGTCCGGTCCCGGCGGTTCCAGCGTGGCGAACTGGCTGTCAAGCAGGGTGGGCGGCATGTAATGCCCCTTGCGGGCGGCCATGCGCGCGGCGATCACCGCGCGGCTGCCCGTCAGGTGGACGAATTGCACCGGACCGCCCGCCCCCGCGCGGATGCGGTCGCGATAGGCGCGGCGCAGGGCAGAGCAGCCGATGATGACGGGGGCTGCGTCGCGCAACGTCGCCGCCACATGGTCAAGCCATGGCCATCGGTCGTCATCGGTCAGGGGGATGCCCGCGCGCATCTTTTCCACGTTGGCGGCAGGGTGAAGGTCGTCGCCGTCGCGATAGGGGATGGTCAGCGCCTTGGCCAGCGCCGCGCCGACGGTGGACTTCCCGCAGCCCGACACGCCCATGATGACAATGCGCGCGGTCATAGCGAGGCCGAGATGCCCCCGTCCACATAAAGGATATGCCCGTTCACGAAACTGGCGGCATCGGAGGCGAGGAAGATGCAGGCGCCCTGCAATTCCTCTACCTTGCCCCAGCGGCCGGCGGGGGTGCGCTTTTCCAGCCATGCGGAAAAGGCCGGGTCTGCCACGAGGGCGGCGTTCAGCGGGGTGTCGAAATAGCCCGGCGCGATGGCGTTGCAGTTCAGGCCATGCTTGGCCCAATCGGTCGCCATGCCCTTGGTCAGGTTGCCCACCGCGCCCTTGGTCGCGGTATAGGGCGCGATGGACGGGCGGGCGAGCGCGGTCTGGACCGAGGCGATGTTGATGATCTTGCCCCGCCCCCGTGCGATCATGTGGCGGGCGACGGCCTGACCCACATGAAAGACGCTGGCGATATTGGTTTGCAGCAGGCGGTCGAAGGCGTCGGGTGGGAAATCCTCTAGCGGGGCGCGGTGCTGCATTCCGGCGTTGTTGACAAGGATGTCGATGGGGTTCCCCGCCGCCTCATGGGCGTCGATGGCGGCGCGGACGGCGGCATGGTCCGTCACGTCGAAGGCAAGCGTCCCGGCCCCGGGGATTTTCGCGGCGGCGGCGGCGAGCTTTGCCCCATCGCGCCCGTTCAGCACGACCTTGGCCCCGGCCTGTGCCAATCCCTGTGCAAGGGCGAAGCCGATCCCCTGCGACGATCCGGTGATCAGCGCGCGGCGTCCTGACAGGTCGAAAAATGCGTGTCCCATGGCAGGGCTCCTTTGGCTGCGGGCTGGCCCTTGCCCATGCAGCGCGATTTCGCGCCGGGGGGCAAGCCGGATTGGGGCTTGCCGCGCGCGGCGGGCGCGGGAAGGATGGCGCACAGGGGCAGGGGAGGGGTGCCGATGCCATTCTTTGAAATCCACGATCCGGCGTTTCGCGCCTTTGTCATGGCCAATGCGCCGGTGAAGAAACTGGCGGAAGGGTTCGACTGGGCCGAGGGTCCGGTCTGGTTCGGCGATCAGGGGTGTCTGCTGTTTTCCGACATCCCCAACAACCGCATCCTGCGCTGGACCGAAGAGGGGATCACCACCTTCCGCGCACCGTCCAACTTTGCCAACGGCCATACCCGCGACCACGAGGGGCGGTTGCTGAGTTGCGAACATGGCACGCGGCGGGTGACGCGGACGGAACTGGACGGGACCATCACGGTGCTGGCCGACAGCTATCAGGGCAAGCGCTTCAACAGTCCCAATGACGTGATCGTCGCGCGGGACGGCAGCATCTGGTTCAGCGATCCGCATTACGGGATCGTCACCGATTACGAAGGTTTCAAGGCCGAAGAGGAACTGCCGCGTTCCGTCTATCGGATCGACCCTACGGGGCGGGTAGAGGCGATGATCACCGATATGGCCTGCCCGAACGGGCTGTGTTTCAGCCCGGATGAAACGCGGCTTTACGTGGCCGATACGGGGCGGATGTTCACCGACGATCCGCAGCATATCCGCGTCTTTGACATGGTGGGCGGGCGGCCCGTGAACGGGCGGCTGTTCCACAGCATCGACCGGGGCTGCGCCGATGGGATGCGGGTGGATACGGACGGGAACCTGTGGTCCTCGGCCGGGGATGGGGTGCATTGCATCGCGCCGGACGGGCGGCTTCTGGGAAAAATCCTCGTGCCGGAGGTGGTGTCGAACCTCTGCTTCGGCGGGCGGGCGAAGCATCGGCTGTTCATCACGGCGACGACGGGGCTGTATTCGGTGGTGCTGAACCGGCGCGGGATGCAGTGGCCCTAGCAGCAGGGGCGGCGCGTCGTCATCATCAGGTCGGCCTGTTCCCGGCTGGGCGTGAAAAGCCGTGCCAACAGGCCGGGGCGGGCGGGGATGTCCTCTTGCACCGGGGCCGGGGTGTCGATGGCGACGCGGTCGCGGCCACGTTCCCCGGCGCGGCGCAGGATGGTGACTTCGGCAAGGATCGACAGCGCGATTTCTTCGGGCGTGATGGCGTGGATGTCCAGTCCGGCGGGGGCCTTCACGCGGGTCAGCGCGGCCTCTCCGATCCCGCCGGCGCGCAGGCGGTCGGCGAGGGTGGCGAATTTCCGGCGTGATCCGACGAAGGCCACATGGTCGGCCCCGGTGGCAAGCGCGGCGCGCAAGCCCGCCTCATCCCCCTTGCCTTGGGTGGCCACGATGATGAAGCGCTGTCCGCCAAAGGGGGGCAGCGCGTCAAAGGCGTCACGCCATTCTTCGGCCGGGCTGGTGGTCAGTCCGGGCGCGGCGTGGATGCGGTAAAAGCCGAAGCGGTCGGCAAGGTCGGTCAGGGCCAGCGCCACGGGGCCTTCGCCAAGGATCACCAGTTGCGGGCGGGGCAGGACGGGTTCGACGAAGACGTCCATCGACCCCTTGGACGGGCAGCCATTGCGGGCAAAGCGGATGCCGTCGCGTTCTTCACCCGGTGCCACGCCTTCGGCGGCCAACAGCTCCTCAGGGCGGAGCGAGACGAATTGCGGTTTGCCCTCGCGGATGGCGGTGACGCCCGCCTTGGTGACGGCAGAGCGGGCACAGCCGCCGCCGATCCAGCCTTCGGCAATCGTGCCATCGGGCAGGATGATGGCCTTGGCCCCCGGCTTTGCGCTGGTGGCATCGATGGTGCGGACGACGGTGGCCAACGCGAAGGGTTCGCCCCGCGCGCGCAGGTCGGCGAGCATGGCGTCAAGGCGGTCGGCAGGGAAGGGCAGCGGTGCGGTCATAGCGTTGCAAGCTCCGTTTCCAATGCGGCGAGGTCGTCCAGCGTGGCGGCGGGGGCGAAAAGGTCGAGGTGCGGCAGGGCGGCGGCCATCCCTGCGGCCACGGGCGCATAGTCGCGCCAGCCCTTCAGCGGGTTCAGCCAGAGGATGCGGCAGCCGCGTTTGGACAGGCGGTCAAGGGCCGCGCCGATCTCGCTGCCGGGGGCAGAGTCATAGCCGTCCGACAGGATCATCACGACGCTGCGGCCATCGACATGGGCGCGGGCATGGGTGGTGGCAAAGTGATGCAGCGCCGCCCCGATGCGCGAGCCGCCGCCAAAGCCATCGGCCAGCAAGGTGATGCGGTTCAGCGCGCGGAAGGGGTCTTCGTCGCGCAGGGCTTCGGTCACGCGGACAAGGCGGGTGTGAAAGAGGTAGGCGTCGGCGGCGGGGTCGGCCCGCATGAGACCCGCGAGAAAGGCGAGGAAGGGCCGCGCATAGGGCTGCATAGAGCCAGAGACATCGACCAGCGCCGCGATGCGGACGGGGCGGTCAGGGCGGCGGCGTTTCTTCAGCCGGAAGGGTTCACCCCCGGTCGAGAGTGAGGCGCGCAGCGTGCGGCGCAGGTCGATCTTCGCGCCCTTGGCGGCGGCCTTGGCGCGGCGGGATCGGCGGTCGCGCAGCGCCGCGCCGATGCGGCGGGCGACGGTTTCGGCAAGGCGGATGTCATCGGCGCTGACCACTTCGCGCAGGTCGCGGCGGCGCAGGTTGGCGACGCGGGTGGCGATCAGGCGGCCTTCGCCGCCCGTGTCCGCTTCGCCATCGCCGATGCTGTCGGGGGCGTCGGCCTTGTCGCCGCCACCTGCGGCGGTGCCCTCGGCCTCGCGCGTGGCTTTCGTGGGGGTGCTGTTCGACGGGACGGCCTTGGTCCGCACGCGGCCACCGTTGCGCCAGTAGCTGTCGAAGACGGCGTCGAAACGGGCCCAGTCTTCGGCGCTGCCGCAGCAGACGGATTTCAGCGCGCGGCGGGTGGCGGGTTCAGACGTGTCGGTGGTGGCAAGCGCGGCGAGCGCGGTTTCCGCCTCGGCTATCCCAAGGCGAAAGCCGTTGGCGCGCAGGTGCCCCATGAACCCCGCGATGCGGGCCACGGGTCCGGGGTCGCGGGCGGCAAAGCGGGTGACGGCCCCCCTCATGCGGCTTTCCCCGCAAGGCGTTGCGCAACCTCGGTCGTGATGGTCGCGCGGTCGGACTGGGTTTTCAGCAACGTGGCAAGCGCCGCTTGCAGGATTGCGGGATTGGCCGACAGGTCAGCCACGCCAAGCCCCGCAAGCGCGGCGGCGAAGTCCAGCATCTCGGCGATGCCGGGTTTCTTTTCCAGTTCCTCTTTCCGCAGCGATTGGACGAAACCCACGATCTGCGCGGCGAGATGGGCGTTCAACCCCGGATGGCGGGTGGTGAGGATGTGCAGTTCGGTTGCGGTGTCGGGATAGTCGACATGGGCGTAAAGGCAGCGGCGGCGCAGCGCGTCAGACAGGTCGCGGGTGCCGTTGGCCGTCAGGATCACCATGGGGCGCGTGGTGGCGCGGAGGGTGCCAAGCTCCGGGATGGTGATGGCGAAGTCGGACAGAATTTCAAGGAGATAGGCTTCGAATTCTTCATCCGCGCGGTCGATTTCATCGATCAGCAGCACCGGGGCGACCGGCTGACGGATGGCGCGCAGAAGCGGGCGTTCAAGGAGATAGGTTTCGGAAAAGAGCCGTGCTTCGTCCGTGGCCCCGCCCTCGGCGCGGATGGCCAGCAATTGGCGGGGGTAGTTCCATTCATAGATCGCCTGCGCGGCGTCCAAGCCTTCGTAGCATTGCAGGCGGATAAGGTCGCAACCCTTCCACGCCGCCAAAGCGCGGGCGACTTCCGTCTTGCCGACGCCTGCCGCGCCTTCCAGCAGCAGCGGACGCCCCAGCGCCAGCGCAAGGTGCAGCGCCATGGCAAGGTCGGACGAGGCGACATAGCCTTGGGTGGCAAGGCCGGATTGGACGGTTTCGGCGGTCATTTCTTGGTCCCGTGGGGGGCGAAGGGGGGGCTGTTGCCCCCCCTTGCAGCGTCAGCCGTGCAGGCCCAGATCGCGGGCGATCTTCCAGATGCGCCAGTGATCATGCGGCATGTGGGATTGCCGCAGGCCAAAGGCGCGGAAGGCGTCGTGGACCGCGTTCGAGAAGGCCGGAACCGACCCCACGTTCGGGCTTTCGCCCACGCCCTTGGCCCCGATGGGATGGTGGGGCGACGGGGTTTCGGTGTGGTCGGTGGTGTAATGCGGCGTCTCCCATGCGGTGGGCAGGAAGAAGTCCATCAGCGTCCCGGTCTTGACGTTGCCGATCTCGTCATAGGCGATCTCTTGCCCCATCGCGATGGCATAGCCTTCGGTCGCGCCGCCATGGACCTGACCTTCGATGACCATCGGATTGATGCGGGTGCCGCAATCGTCCAGCGCGTAGAACTGGCGGATTTCATGCTCGCCTGTGTCCACGTCGATCTCCATCACGGCGATATAGGCGCCGAAGGGATAGGTCATGTTCGGCGGGTCGTAGTAGCTGACCGCCTCTAGCCCCGGTTCGATGCCGGGGATGGCCTGATTGTAGGCCGCATAGGCGATGTCCTTCATGGTCTTGAACCGTTCCGGCGCGCCTTTGACCTGGAACCGGTCCACATCCCATTCCAGATCGCCCTCATGCACTTCCAGCAGCCATGCCGCGATCATCTGCGCCTTGGCGCGGATTTTCCGCCCGCACAGCGCGGTCGCCGCCCCCGCGACGGGGGTGGACCGCGAGCCATAGGTGCCAAGGCCGTAGGGCGCGGTGTCGGTGTCGCCTTCCTCCACCGTGATGGAATCGGCGCTTAGGCCGATTTCCGACGCGATGATCTGGGCGAAGGTGGTCGCGTGGCCCTGACCTTGGCTGATGGTGCCAAGCCGCGCGATGGCCGATCCGGTGGGGTGGATGCGGATCTCGCAGCTGTCGAACATGCCCATCCCAAGGATGTCGCAGTTCTTCACCGGCCCCGCGCCCACGATTTCGGTGAAATGGGTCAGGCCGATGCCCAGCAGTTTGCGCGTCTTGCCGGCCTTGAAATCGGCAATCCGCTGCGCCTGTTCGGCGCGCAGGCCCTTGTAGTTGACGGCCTCGAGCGCCTTGTCCCACGCGGTGTGGTAGTCGCCGGAGTCGTATTCCCATCCCAGCGCCGACTGATAGGGGAACTGGTCCTTGCGGATGAAGTTGATGCGGCGCAGCTCGGCCGCGTCCATGTTCAACTCGATCGCCAGAACCTCGATCATCCGTTCGATGAAATAGGCCGCTTCGGTCACCCGGAACGAACAGCGATAGGCGACGCCGCCGGGGGCCTTGTTCGTGTAGACGCCATCGACGCCGACATAGGCGACCGGGATGTCATAGGACCCCGTGCAGATGTGGAAGAAGCCTGCGGGGAACTTCGTCGGGTCGGCGCAGGCGTCAAACGCGCCGTGATCCGCCGTCACATGGCAATGCAGCGCGGTGATCTTGCCGTCCTTGGTCGCGCTGATGCGGCCCTTCATCCAGTAGTCGCGGGCGAAGGCGGTGGCCATCAGGTTGTCCATCCGGTCTTCGATCCACTTCACCGGCTTGCCCGTGACGATCGAGGCGACGATGGCGCAGACATAGCCCGGATAGACGCCCACCTTGTTGCCGAACCCCCCGCCGATATCGGGCGAGACGACGCGGATGTTGTGCTCTTCGATCCCGGACAGCAGCGATGCGACGGTGCGGACGACGTGCGGGGCCTGAAAGGTGCCCCAGACGGTCAGCTTGCCGTTGACCTTGTCCATGCTGGCCACGCAGCCGCAGGTTTCCAGCGGGCAGGGATGGGTACGGTGGTAGTAGACCATCTCTTCGGCCACGACTTCGGCAGCGTCGAGCGCCTGTTCGGTGGCGTCCTTGTCGCCCGTTTCCCACAGGAAGATGTGGTTATGGTGGCGGCGGGGACCGTGGGCCCCGGACATGATGCCGTTCAGGTCCTCGCGCAGGACCGGCGCGTCGGGCTGCATCGCGACGAAGGGATCGACGACGACGGGCAGTTCCTCGTAATCGACTTCGACCAGTTCGATGGCGTCGGCGGCGATATAGCGGTCGGTGGCGACGACGAAGGCCACTTCCTGCCCTTGGAACAGGACCTTGCCATCGGCCAGCACCATCTGCTTGTCACCCGCAAGGGTGGGCATCCAGTGCAGGTTCAGCGGCGCAAGGTCGGCGGCCGTCAGCACCGCCACGACACCCGGCAGGGCGCGGGCGGCATCGGCGTTGATCGACTTGACGCGGGCATGGGCATAGGGGGAACGGACGAAGTCCCCAAACAGCATCCCCTGCATCTTGATGTCATCGACATAGTTGCCCTTGCCTTGGGTAAAGCGGACATCTTCGACCCGCTTGCGGCTGGACCCCATGCCTTTGAGGTTGGCGATGCGTTCTTCGCGTGTGGGCGTCAGGTCGTTCATTCTGCGGCCTCCTTCGCGTTCATCTCGCTTGCAGCGGCGAGGATCGCCTTGACGATGTTCTGGTAGCCCGTGCAGCGGCACAGGTTACCCGCCATGCCGAAGCGCACTTCCTCTTCGGTGGGCGAGGGGTTCTCTTGCAGCAGGCGATGCGCGCGGGTGATCATGCCCGGCGTGCAATAGCCGCACTGAAGCCCGTGATGTTCGCGGAACATGCGCTGCAGGACGTGCAGGCTGTCCGGGCTGCCCAACCCTTCGATCGTGGTGATGTTCGCGCCGTCCGCTTGGGCCGCAAGCACGGTGCAGGCTTTTACGGATTTTCCGTCCATGTCGACCGTGCAGGCGCCGCAATGGCTGGTTTCGCAGCCGATATGCGGGCCGGTCAGGCCCAGCTTTTCGCGCAGCACATGGATGAGGAGTTCGCGCGGTTCGGCAAGGAGGTCATGCGACTCTCCGTTTACCGTCATGCTGATCTGCATTTTCTTGGCCATGATGTCCCCCTTACGCCCGCGACCATGCGCGGGTGATGGCGCGGGCGAGGATGACGCCTGCGACGTGACGCTTGAATTCGATGGGACCGCGATTGTCCTTTTGCGGGTCGATGTCGCCCAGCATGGCGGTAACGGCGACCTTGATCGCGGCCTCGCCACAATCGGTGCCGATCAGCGCGGCGGCGGCATCTTCGGACCAGACCGGGGTATCGGACAGGTTCGTCATCGCAACCGACGCGGTGGCAACCTTGCCCCCGGCCTTGGTCAGCAGGACGGCAGCGGCAGCAGTGGCATAGTCGCCGATCTTGCGCTTTTGCTTTTCATAGGCGTAGCCACCCGTGGGCGCGGTGAAGCTGATCTTCGTCAGGATTTCGTCATCGCCACGTTCGGTGCTGTAAAGGCCGTGATAGAAGGCACGCGCGTCGACGTCGCGGCTGCCACCGGGCCCCACCAGCGTAAAGGTCGCGCCAAGGCACTGCATCAGCCCCGGCATGTCATTGCCCGGATCGCCATTCGCCACGTTGCCGCCGACGGTGCCCATATAGCGCACCTGCGGGTCCGCGATCTGCAGCGCAGCCTCGCGCAGCAGGGGCGCGGCCTTGGCCAGCCCGTCATGGCTGATCAGTTCCGCCTGCGTCGTCATCGCGCCGATGCTGACGGTGCTGCCCGCGATGGTGATGCCCTTCAGTTCCCCGACCTTCTGCAGGTCGACCAAATGGCTGATGGCCGCCATACGCAGCTTCATCATGGGTATCAGGCTATGCCCGCCTGCCACGACCCGCGCCTCGTCGCCATGTTCCGAAAGGATCGCGATGGCGGATGCGAGGCTGTCGGGCCGATGATATTCAAAGGCCGCTGGTATCATGTTCTCCTCCCAAATCTGCGTCGAAACCGCGCAGTTGGACAGGACGCTAGCGGGGCGAGGGCCGAGGGGGAGGGGCGGCGCACGATTACGGAAGCGATTTGCACGAAATGCGAATTTTCTTCACGAAATGCGAAGGGGGGTCAGACCCCCAAAGCGGCGCGCAGATCGGGCAGGCGGTTGCGGCTGACCGGGATTTTCAGGTTTCCATCCCCGTCCAGCAGGCACAGACCCGTGTCTTTCAGGCGTTCGAACCGGGCCACGCGGGCGGGGTTCAGCAGATAGCTGCGGTGAACCCGCAGAAATCCGGCTGGGGCGAGTCTTTCTTCCGCCTCGGTGATCGACCATGGACAAAACAGCGACTCGGACCCGCGCAAGAGGATGGTGTAATGCCCCTCGGCCCTAAGGGCAGCGACGGTGGCGGGATCGATAAAGAGCGTCCGCCCCTCGCGCTCATGCGGGATGCGCAAGGGGGTTTCGGCGCGGGGCGGCGCGGCGGGCGGTGGCGCGGGCGCAGGGTCGGACGTCCCCTCTTGCTCTGGTCCCGGCAAAAAGGTGATGGCGGTCAGCAGGAAGGCCCCGCAGATGGTGAAAGAGGCCAGCGTGACGAGAATCGCCAGCGTTTCGTTGCCCATGGCGGGGCCGGGATCGCCCGTGGCGTCCGACGGCGCGAAGCCCGTGCCTGTCATGGCGATGAAATGCACCGCCGTCACGGCAAGGCCAAAGCCCAAGGTTCCCTGAACGATGTTGCGCCGCCCCCGTTCGCCATAGGCCAGCCGGACGGCAAGGACCGACAGGATCACCGACGCCAACCCCGCCCCGGCCACGCCCACGGGGGTGAAGATCGGCACGCACATCTCCATCCCCAGCATGCCAAGGTAATGCATCACCGAAATTCCCGCCCCGATGATCCCGCCCGCAATCGTCAGGCTGGTCGAGGTGCGGGGGCGGAAATGCAGGATCAGGAGCGCCAGCCCCGTCATAAGGATCGCGGCGAGGGCAGAGATCAGCGTCGACAGCGGGTCATAGAAATAGAGGATCGGCAGACGCAGCCCCAGCATGGCCACGAAATGCATCGACCAGATGCCGCCGCCCAGCACGATCGCCGCCATGGCGACCACCGCCTTGCGGTAGGCGGGTGTCAATTGCGATGCGCCCCGTGTCAGGGACAAGCCGGTGAACCCCGCCATCAGGGCGATGGCAAGCGAAGCTAGGACGAGCCGCCAGTCATGACTGAAGTCGAGCACTCGAACCCTCCCTGCACAAGCACCCTGCGCGCTAGACTAGCTTGCGCGCGCCAGAAGACAAAGTGGTTCAGATCACCATGACGCGCAGGGGGCCGATGCCGTCGATCGCGGCCTCCATCACGTCACCGCGCTGCACCGGGCCGACGCCCGAGGGCGTGCCCGACAGGATCACGTCGCCCGCCGCAAGGGTGAAGTATTCGGACAGATAGGAAATCATCTCGGGCACCTTCCAGATCATCTGGTTCAGATCGCCCTCTTGCCGCAGCGCGCCGTTGACATGCAGCGATATGCGCCCCTGCGCGGGATGCCCGATCCGCGTGGCGGGGACCAATGGCCCGACGGGGGCGGATCGTTCGAAGGCCTTCGCCACCTCCCACGGGCGCGACAGTTTTTTCGCCACGTCCTGAAGATCGCGCCGCGTCATATCGAGGCAGGGCGCATAGCCCCAGACATGGGACAGCGCGTCCTTCACGGGGATGTGCGTGCCACCGGATTTCAGGGCGACCAGCAGCTCCACCTCGTGATGGACGTTGGTGCTGTGGGGTGGATAGGGGAACTGGCCGGACGGATCGAGGTTGTCGGGATTTTTCTGAAAGAAGAACGGCGGTTCGCGATCGGGATCACCGCCCATCTCGACCACATGGGCGGCGTAGTTGCGGCCGATGCAATAGACGCGGCGCACCGGAAACAGGCCACCGCCTGCGACTGGGATCGTCACGGGGGCGGGGGTGGGGATCACGGTGTCGGTCATGGGCGTTCCTTCGGTTCGGGTGGCGGATGGTTCGGCCAGAAGGGGCTGGGGGTCAAGGCTTGCGGTTTTTCACAAGCGCGGGTTTGTCCTGCGGGGGGCGACGGCCTATGTCGGGCAGAGGCAGACAGGGAGGACGGCATGACGACCATCGCGGAACTTCTGGCGGGGCATCCGGGCAAGGCACCGGCCATCGGTGCCCCGGGGCGGGGATGGCTGGATTACGACGGGCTGCGGGCCCTGTCGGCCTCCGTCGCCGCAGACCTGCGCCGCTTTGGCATCGGCCCGCAGGACCGCGTGGCGATCGTGCTGCCCAACGGGCCGGACATGGCGGCGGCCTTTGTCACCATCGCGCAGGCGGCGACCACGGCGCCCCTGAACCCCGCCTATCAGCGCGAGGAATATGATTTCTACCTGTCCGACCTGCGCGCCAAGGCCCTTGTCGTGGCCGAAGGGCATGACGGCCCCTCTGTCGCCGCCGCGCAGGCGCTGGGGATGGCCGTGCTGCGGCTTCAGGCTGATGCGGCGGGGCCTGCCGGGGCGTTCCGCCTGACAGGCGATGCGGTCGCGGGCGCGGCAGAGGGGATGCCGGGCGAGGGGGACGTCGCGCTGATCCTGCACACCTCTGGCACCACGTCGCGGCCCAAGATCGTACCGCTGACCCAAGGCAATATCGCCGCCTCTGCCCGCCATATCGGCGCGTCCTTGGCGCTGACGCCTGCTGACCGTTGTCTGAACGTGATGCCGCTGTTCCACATCCACGGGCTGGTGGCGGCGGTGTCGTCGACCCTTGCCGCAGGCGGTTCGGTCTGGTGCGCGCCGGGCTTTGACGCGCTGAAATTCTTTGGCTGGATGACCGAGGCGCGCCCGACTTGGTACACCGCCGTACCGACCATGCATCAGGCGATCCTGTCCCGCGCTGCGCGCAATGCCGATGTGATCAAGGCCAACCCGCTGCGCTTTTTGCGGTCGTCCTCTGCCTCGCTTCCTGCGCCCGTCATGCTGGAGCTTGCCGCGACCTTCGGCGCCCCTGTGATCGAAGCCTATGGCATGACCGAAGCCGCGCATCAGATGACCTGCAACCCGCTGGCTGCGGGCAAGCAGCGCCCCGGATCGGTGGGCGTGGCGGCAGGTCCGCTCGTCCGTATCGCCCATGAGGTGGAGAACCACCTGACCGACGGGGTGGGAGAGGTCGTCATCTCTGGCCCCAACGTGACACCGGGGTATGAGGGGAACCCCGACGCCAACGCCAAGAACTTCTTCCACGCTGACGGGCGGCGCTGGTTCCGCACCGGCGATCAGGGCGCGCTGGATGCCGAGGGCTATCTGACCCTGACCGGACGGCTGAAGGAAATCATCAACCGCGGCGGCGAAAAGATCAGCCCGCTGGAAGTGGATGCGATCCTGCTGGAACATCCCGCCGTGCAACAGGTCGTGACCTTCGCCATCCCGCATCCCAAACTGGGCGAAGAGGTTGGCGCGGCGGTCGTCCTGCGCGAAGGGATGGAGGCGACGGAACGCGCCATCCGCGACTTCGCCTCTGGCAGGCTGGCCGATTTCAAGGTGCCGCGCCATGTGGTGATCCTTGACGAAATCCCGAAGGGCGCGACGGGCAAGTTGCAACGCATCGGGCTGGCGCAGAAGCTGGGTCTGGGTGCGGTGGCATGAAGGTCTGCATCTTCGGGGCGGGGGCCATCGGCGGTTATCTGGCGGCAAAGCTGGTGCAGGCGGGCGGGGCCGATGTTTCTATCGTCGCGCGCGGGCCGCATCTGGCGGCGGTGCAGGCGGATGGGCTGACGCTCGAGGAGGAGGGGCAGTCGACCACTGTCCCCGTCCGCGCCGTGCAGGATGCCGCCGACCTTGGGCCACAGGATTACGTGATCGTCACGCTGAAGGCCCATTCCGTGCCGGGCGTGGTGCCTGCGATGCAACCCCTGATCGGGCCGGGGACGACCATCGTGTCGGGCGTGAACGGCGTGCCGTGGTGGTACTTCCACAAGCTGGGCGGACCCTATGAAGGGACGCGGCTGGACAGCGTCGATCCCGGCGGGGTGCAATGGGCGGGCTTTGGTCCCGACCGCGTGCTGGGCTGTGTCGTCTATCCGGCGGCAGAGGTCATCCGCCCCGGCGTGGTGCGGCATGTAGAGGGGAACCGTTTCTCGCTTGGCGAACCCGATGGGTCCAAGTCCGACCGCGCGCTCGCCCTGTCCGAGGTGATGGGCAAGGCCGGGCTGAAGGCCCCCGTCCGGCCCAAGCTGCGCGACGAGATCTGGGTGAAACTGTGGGGAAACCTGTCCTTCAACCCCATTTCGGCGCTGACCCATGCCACGCTGGATGTCCTTTGCACCGATCCCGGCACCCGCGACGTCGCGCGGCGCATGATGCTAGAGGCGCAGGCGATTGCCGAACATCTGGGCGTCACCTTCCCCATCGACGTCGAACGCCGCATCGATGGCGGTGCTGCGGTGGGGGCGCATCGCACCTCGATGCTGCAAGACCTGACGGCAGGCCGCCCGATGGAAATCGACGCGCTGGTGCGGTCGGTGCAGGAACTGGGGCGGATCACGCGCACCGCCACACCCACCATCGACACCGTACTGGCCCTGATCGCGCTGCGGGGCAGGGTGGCGGGGCTTTACTGACCGTTCAGAACCGCGCGGGGTGGAACAGTTGGGGTTCCTGTTCCGCGCCGTGGTGATAGATGGGCCAGCGCAGGTAGCGCGTCACCGCCTCGTTCACCACATCGGCATGGTGGCCGCGCACCATGGCCACGTGATGTTCGAACCCGTTCTGCGTGACAAAGCGCATCAGGCGGCGCAGGTCCTTGACCCGTGACACGGCGATACCGCCATCCATGCCAAAGGGGTGGTCGGTGAATTCCCCTTCGCCCAGATAGCACTTTACCGTCCCCGCGCGGTCGTCGGTGGACAGGCGGAAATAGGTCATCGGCCCCGCCTTCACCTTGCCCTTCACCGCGCCGAAGCATTTCTCGCGCCCGATGGTTTCGCCCAGAACATCCAACTCTCCCACCTCTGGCGTGTCGCCGATGAAGGACTTGGGATAGTTGCCGCAATGGGTGCAGACGCAGAGGTCTTCTTCGTAGGCGTAGTTGTTGTTCCAGTCGAGGATGGCAGGCGGTGCCCCGCTTGCCAGCGCCAGCGCATACATGGAAATCGCGCCCATGATGTCCACCTCGCAGGCGGATGGCATCAGGTCCTCGCCCATCATCGACATGGTCAGGCAGGTGGCGCAGCCGAAATTGTCCTGCAAGGACCGCCAGCATTGGATGGCCGACGCGTTGCAGCCATTCTCGTCGATCCAGCGGTTGACGGCGAGCGTCCAGCGCGCCTGCTTTTCGATCTGGGCGGGTTTGATATGGGCGGGGATGCGGCCATAGCCCTGCACCTTTTCCAGCGTGGCGATCAGCGCGGGGTCGTCGCCCGCAATCGCGGATGCCGCCCCCATCATTTCGGACAGGTCCACGGTGACGACGGTGATCCCCGCCGCCTGCAACAGCTTTTCCGAATAGCGCATGGTCTGGAACGCCCCCGTCCGCGCCCCGATGGACCCCAGCCGCGCCCCGCGCAGACCCCGCACCGTCCGGCAGATGCGGGCAAAGCGGTCGAGGTCGCGGCCAAACTCCGCGCCCCATGTATCGCAGGTGTGGTGCGTGGTTTCGGTGAAGGGGATGCCGTATTGCCAGAAATTGTTGGTCACGCTGATCTTGCCGCAAAAGGCGTCGCGGCGTTCATGGACCGAGACTTTGGCCACTTCGTCATTGGATGCCTGCAACAGGATCGGCACGTTCAGCCGGGCGCGATTCACCAGTTCCACCACCGCGATCTCGTCCCCGAAATTCGGCAGGCAGATCACCAGACCGTCGATCCGGTCGGCATGGGCGCGGAAATGGGCGGCGTAAAGGTCGGCGTCGGGGATGGACTGCACCGCGCCGTTCGGCGTCGCCTCATAGGGCAGGATCACCGCATCGATCCCCAGCCGCGCCAGTTGCGCCAGCACATCTTCGCGCGCGGCCTTGCAGGGGGCGGGCGAAAAAAACGCGCGGCTGCCGATGACGACGCCCAGCGTCACCTTGCGGCGTATGGTGGATGTCATGTCGGTCCCTCTCCCTATGGCGGTTAGACCCGCCGTTCGGGGTATCAAGGCACAACGCGCAGGCCGGTGGCAAGGCCCGCGAAAGGCAAGGGGCGCCCCCTTTCAGAGACGCCCCTGCCTTGCGTTTCAGGTCGGGATCAGATGTTCCCGGCGCTCATTTCCCGCGCGATGTGGTCGGCCTGACGGATGGCCAGCGCGACGATGGTCAGCGTCGGGTTTTCCGCCGCGCCGGTGGTGAACTGCGACCCGTCCGAGATGAACAGGTTGCTGATGTCGTGGGTCTGGCCCCACTTGTTCACCACGCCATCCTCGGGCTTTTCCGACATCCGGTTGGTGCCAAGGTTGTGCGTCGACGGATAGGGCGGCGTCGGGAAGGCGCGGGTGGCCCCGACCGATTCGTAGATCGCCATGCCCTGCTTGTAGGCGTGGTTGCGCATCGCGACGTCATTGGGGTGATCGTCGAAGTGCACATTGGCCACGGCAAGGCCGTACTGGTCCTTGGTTTCCGACAGGGTGACGCGGTTGGTCGCCTGCGGCATATCCTCGCCCACGATCCACATCCCGGCCATGTTTTCGTAATGGTCAAGTGCGGTGGTGAAGCCACGGCCCCATGCGCCGGGGTTCAGGAAGGCCGCCATGAAGGGCAGGCCCAGCGACAGCGTTTCCAGCTCGTACCCGCCGACAAAGCCGCGCGACGGATCGTGCCGCGCTTCGTCTTGGATGATGCCGGCCATCGTCGTGCCGCGCCACATGCGGACGGGCTTGTCAAAGACGGCATAGACCGACCCCGTGGTGTGGCGCATGTAGTTGCGGCCCACCTGATCGGACGAGTTCGCCAGACCGTTCGGGAACATGCTGGAGGCAGAGTTCAGCAGCAGGCGCGGGCTTTCAAAGCTGTTGCCCGCAACGCAGACGATGCGCGCCTTCTGGAACTGCAGGTTGCCGTCGGCGTCGAAGTATTCGACCCCGGTCACCTTGCCTGCCTCGTTGTGCAGGATGCGGGCGACATGGGACTTTTCGCGCACTTCAAGGTTGCCCGTCGCCTCACCGCGCGGAATGTCGGTATAGGCGGCGGACCACTTGGCGCCCCACTTGCAGCCCTGGAAGCAGAAACCGGTCTGCTGGCAGGCCATGCGGTCGTCATAGTCGGCCGAGTTGATGGCCATGCGGCCGGTGTGGACTTCCTTGTATCCCAGCGCCTTGGCGCCCTTTTCAAAGACGAGGAAGTTGTTGTTGCCCGGCAGCCCCGCACGGTCGCCCGTCCGCGTCACGCCCAGCTTCGTTTCGGCCTTTTCGTACCACGGCGCCATTTCGGCGGCGTCGATCGGCCAGTCCAGAAGGTTCGCACCTTCCACCTTGCCGTAGTTGGTCAGCGCCTTCCACTCATGCTCTTGGAACCGGATAGAGGCCCCGGCCCAGTGCGTCGTCGTGCCGCCCACGGCCTTCACGATCCACGCCGGAAGTCCGCCGAAGTCCTTGGCCACGCGCCACGATCCCGACGTGGTCCGCGCGTCCAGCCATGCCAGCTGGGTGAAGCTTTCCCATTCGTCGTTGATGTAGTCTTCCGGCAGGTAGCGCCCGCCCGCTTCCAGCGCCACGACCTTGACGCCCTTCTGCGCCAGTTCGTTTGCCAGCACACCGCCGCCCGCGCCGGTGCCGATGATGACGACCACGGAGTCGTCGTTCAGGTCGAATTTCGCAACCATCTGTCCGATCTCCCCTTACAGCCAGTCGATGTCGTTGAAGCCACGCTCGATATAGCCACCTTGGCTGAAGCTCTCGCCCTGGTAGCCGAAGATCGGCCAGACTTCTTTCTGGTTGTAGAGACCGGTCACGAGGCCCGCGCGCACCGTCTGGAAGAAGGCGCCGTTCTCGATCGCCTTCAGGACCGCGACGCGGTCCTCTTCCCAGCCGATGGACACATAGTCGGCATGGCCCGCCGCCTGCGCCGCCGCGTTCAGTTCGGCGATGCCCGCCTCGACCTTTTCGGCGTTCTCGGCGCTGTCATAGCCTTTGACGGCCACGGCGTAATACTGATCCGGCACCTGATCGTGCGGATAGATGTCACGCGCCATCTGGATCAGCGCGGCCATCGATTCCGGTTTCACCGCCGTGGTTTCCAGCGCCCAAGCGGCATTGGACGACGCGACGAAACCCGCCCCGACGACAAGGCTTGCGCCCGCCGCGATGGAGCAGGACAGAAGCTGACGCCGGGTCAGGCCCCTGTGCTTGTTGGGATTGTTCATGTTCTCCTCCCTGCGAGAAACGTGGGTAAGGGAACGGGCGGCTCCCTCCATCCGCCCGTTCGGGATTGTCAGAGGTAGCGACCGCCCCGCTGGAGTACCTCGATCTGGTACCCATCGGGATCGGCAATGAAGAAGAAGCGGGCGATGACCGTACCGCCCGGCGCGAAGTCCACCAGCTTGCGCGGGGCAAGGCCGGCTTCGGTCAGGCGGGCATGTTCGGCATCGAGGTTCTCGACCGAAAAGGCGAGGTGGCCGTAGCCGTCGCCCAGAGTGTAGGGCTCGGTCCGGCCCTTGTTGATCGTCAGTTCCAGTTCAAAGCCGGTCTCGGCATTCGACAGGTAGACGAGCGTGAAGCTTTCGAAATCCAGCCGGTCCGCGACCTTCAACCCGAAGGCTTGATCGTAGAACGCAACGGACCGCGCCTCATCAAGGACGCGGATCATGGAATGGATCGCTTTGGCCATGAGCCCTCCAGAACTTCTCTATTCTGGTAAGGTTATCAGACCAATTTTGGGCCTAGGTAGTAATCGCGTACTACAAAAGCCTTATTCTGCAGCGATTCTGCTTCCCAGATGGGTCTGGGGCACCTGTTCCAGCTCACCCAGATGGATCGTGCAGGCACAGCGCAGGAGAGAGGTGAAATTCCTAGCCTCTCCATGCTGTTGCAGGACTTCCGAGTGAAGTTTCGACAGGAAGGCGGGGGTGGTGGACCCTTCGCTCTCGGCCATCTGGTCGATGATCCCCCAAAAGGCGCGTTCCAGCCGGATGCTGGTGGACTGGCCGTTCAGGCGAAGACGACGGGTGACCGATTCGTAGCGGTTTGGATCCTGCCCCGCGAAGATCTGGCACATGGCGGATTCCTCCCTTTCCGTACGTCAAGGGTGCCCCTTGCCGTGATTCCGTCAACTGGACAATGGTCGGTAACCATACTTGCCCGCCGATGTGGCGCAAAAGGGGCACCCGTGCGGATGCCCCCCTTGCCGAAGTGCCTTTTGGACCGCGACTCAGGTGATCAGGAAATCCATCCAGCTCAGGTCGCAGCTGTCGAAGTCCGGCTCTTTTTCAAAGCGCGCGATCTGCACCACATCGCCGCCGTCGCGGTTGCCGTTGCTGTCATAGATCAAATAGCCCGAATCCTTGTCGTAGATCAGCCGATCATCGAGGTCCTCGGCCTGCACGCCACGCCAGAACCAGCTGCCGTTGGAAATCTGGTCATTCGTCAGGCCCATCAGGAACTTCGACGCGGTGATCTCCAGCCGATCGCCGGGGCGGAAGTCGGTGATGATGTCGGGGCCGCTGTTGGTGTCCACCTCGTCGAAGCAGAAGATGTCGTCGCCCCCGCCGCCGGTCAGGGTGTCGCTGCCGCCTTTGCCCGACAGGCGGTTCGATCCGCCGTCACCAAGGATGGCGTCGTTGCCGTCGCCGCCAACCGCGTTCTCGATCCCTGACAGGGTGTCGGTCCCGGTCGCATCGCTTTGGGCGATGCCTGCGGACAGGTCGATGGTCATGGCCGCCGCCACCCCGTCGAAGGAGATGGTGTCGCTGCCTGCATCGCCCTGCCAGACGTCCGACCCGTCGCCCGCGAAGGCCACGAAGAGGTCATCCCCAGCGCCCCCGTCAACGCTGTCCGCGCCAAGGCCGCCGGTGATGGTGTCGGACCCGCCGCCGCCGTCCACCACCAGCGCTTCGGACTGGGCCGAAAGGTTGATGGCCGCGCCGTCGCTGCCGCCCACCACGATCCGTTCGACATTTTGCAGGGCGCGGTCCGTGGCCGGACCATAGGCGGTCACGCCCGTGCCCAGCGTCAGCGTGTCCACCCCATCTCCGCCGTCGATCACCACATCCGCGCGGCTGCCCGCCGTCAGCGTGATCCGGTCATTCCCGCCGCGACCCAGCACCAGATCGACCCCGTCGGTCGTCAGGTCATCCGCGCCGTCCGATCCGATCAGCACCATCCCGGTGCCACCTTCGATGGTCAGCCCGTAGGCCTTGGCAAGGTCCGCATCCAGCGACACGTGGTGCGGGGCGTCGGCGGCCTCTGCCTCTGCGGCGTCGGGTGCGGTCGGTTCGATATGCGCGGCATGGGCCACATGGGCGGCCTGCGCGTCCGTTTCGGTGCCTTCGGGTGCCACGACGACCCAACCGTCGCCTTCGGGGTTCACGGCGACCGCGACCGTCGCCACTGTCACATCGCACCCTGTGGCGGCATCATTGACGCTGACGGTGATGCTGCGGGTCACGATGTCGGGCTGTTCGCTTGCATTGGCATAGCCCACCATGCGCAGCAGGCCCTCATATTCCGCCAAGGAGGCCAGACCGATCAGCAAAAGCGCCCCGTTGTGATAAAGCGCCGCGATGTTGCCGACGGTCGTGGTCTGCCCATTCTCGGTCGGTCGCCAGTTCGCCATGGCCAGCCGATCCTCGGGCCGCGCCCCCGTGATTTCGACCCGGGCAGAGTTCAACATCCCCGCCCCGGTCTGGCCAACCGTCAGGGTCGGCGCGATCAGCAGGGCGGTCGCGCTTTTCACATAGGTCACGGGCGCGCCTGCCCCCGTCAGGACGGGTGCGTCATCCATCGGCGTGACGGAAACGGACAGACGGCTTTGCTCTGCAACGGGGCCTTCCACTTCGGACAATCCCTGCCGGACAAAGCCCGCGACCGCCGCGCCGAAGGACACGACATTGCCCAGATCAGGTGCCCCGCCCCCATAAGCGACCGAGGCCGCCGTGTCGGGGTCGGCATCCGGATCAGGCAGCGTGTCGCCGGTCGTCATCGCGGCGGGCACGTCCTGCACGCGGATCGTCCGGTCGGAAAACTGGATGTATTCGCTGGACGTGCCGCGCAGCACCTCCATCCCGTCGGGCAAGTCGACCGACACGGGCACGAAACGCAGCAGCGTCACCGTCCCATCCGGCTGCTTGGCAAGGAAATACTCTGCCGCCGGCCCGCCAAGGATCAGCGCCTCAGCGTCATCTGTGCCCCCCGCGTTCTGGATCACGGCGCCAAGCGACCAGCCGCTGTCGGCATCAACCGCCTTGGGCAGATCGCGTCCCGCGTCCAGCCAGTCGGGCGCAAAGACGATGGCACCCACCGTCGCGTCGGGTGTCACGCGCAGGGCATCGGCCCCGCCCGCGTGATCCGCGTCACCCGGCCGATGGTCGGTGCCGTCCGCGCGCAGATGATCCGTCATCTTCTATCCTCGTAGGTTCGACCGCACCTTCCTGCGGTCGCGCATCAGTCAGGCCGGGGCAGGCGTCTGCTCCGGCCGTGGAATTGGCGGATCACGAACGCGCCCTGCCTAGGACGGGGTCGCCGGGCGTCAAGCCACCAACACGCACAAGGTAGCCTTGCCTCTGGCGGCGGCACACTTTCGATGGTCGCGCGTCGCGGCGGCAAAGGTCTGATCGGCAATCAGACCTAGGTCTGACGCGCGGACTGCCGCAGAAGGCGTGATCGACCGCCAGTCCGGGCGCTGATCCGGGTTTGGCAGTGGCTAGGGCCCGGATTTTGGGGAAAAACGCCCGAAATCCACGGCTGGGCGGGCCTAAAGGCAGGTTCCGCACAGCGGGCCCCGGTCGGGCCCCGGTCGGGCACCGTGTGGCATCAGGTGGGACCCCTACCCATCGGGCAGTCGCGACGGAGTCGCGCACCAGCCGGGCAGAACCGGACGCTGCGCCGCGACGGTGACATGATTCGTGCGTCATCACGCCGCGTCGCAGCGGGTCGGCGTGAGGCGGCGCGGCCCCCGGACTGTTACAAAACCTTCACATCATGTTCGCATGGCTGTCATAGAGCACTCCTAGGACGGGCAGCGAAGCGACGCCCAACCGGGGCCTCGCGGATGATGACGGAGCAACCCATGAACGCCCTGAAACTCGGCCTGTCTTCGCTGGCCCTCCTCGCCGGGACCACCGGCCTCGCCCTTGCCCGCGACAACGTGCAGATCGCCGGTTCCTCGACCGTGCTGCCCTACGCGACCATCGTCGCCGAAGCCTTCGGTGAAAACTTCGACTTCCCCACCCCCGTCGTCGAAGGCGGCGGTTCGGGCGCTGGCCGCAAGAAGATGTGTGAAGGCGTGGGCGAAACCACCATCGACATCGCCAACTCCTCCTCGCGCATTTCGCAGTCGGACATCGACCTGTGCAACGCCAATGGCGTGACCGAGATCATGGAAGTCCGCATCGGCTATGACGGGATCGTCTTCGCGTCGAAAGTGGACGGCCCGGAATTCGCCTTCACCCCGACCCATTGGTTCAACGCCCTGTCGGCCAACGTCGTCAAGGACGGCGCGCTGGTTCCGAACGCCAACAAGGCATGGAACGAAGTTGATGCCGCGCTGCCCGCGCAGGACATCCTCGCCTTCATCCCCGGCACCAAGCACGGCACGCGCGAAGTCTTTGACGTGAAGGTTCTGGAAGCGGGCTGCAAGGAAACCGGCGCCTACGACCTCTACCTCGCTGCTGCCGAAGGCGCGGATGACAAGGAAAAGGCCGACAACGCCAAGAAGGCCTGCCACGAACTGCGCACCGACGGCCTGTCGGTCGACATCGACGGCGACTACACCGAAACGCTGGCCCGTCTGGACGCCAACCCGACCGCCATCGGCGTGTTCGGCCTGTCCTTCTACCAGAACAACACCGACAAGCTGCGCGTCGCCACGATGTCGGGCGTCGTTCCGTCGGTCGAATCGATCGCGTCGGGTGACTATCCGGTGTCCCGCCCGCTCTACTTCTACGTCAAGAAGCAGCATATCGGCGTGATCCCCGGCCTGAAGGAATATATCGAGTTCTTCGTGTCCGACGACATGGCCGGCCCGGACGGCCCGCTCGCTGCCTACGGCCTTGTGTCCGACCCGGAACTGGCCGCCACGCAGGCCGCAGTGGCCGCCGAGACGGTGATGGGTCCGCTGGAATAAAAATCCCCGAGGGCGCGCCGAAGACCCGGCGCGCCCTTTCTCTTTTCCCCCGATGGATGGAACGGTCATGCAGCAGCCAAAGGTCCTGCTGGTGGAAGACGAGTATGCGCAGCGCGAAGTCCTCGCCTACAACCTCGAAGCCGAAGGTTTCGATGTGATCCAAGCCGACAATGGCGAAGACGCGCTGATGTTGGTGGACGAAGACCATCCCGACATGATCATCCTTGACTGGATGATGCCCAAGGTGTCCGGCATCGAGGTTTGCCGCCGCCTGAAGATGCGGCCCGAAACGCGCGCCATCCCCATCATCATCCTGTCCGCCCGCGCCGAAGAGGTGGACCGCGTTCGTGGCCTTGAAACCGGGGCCGACGATTATGTCATCAAGCCCTATTCCATGGTCGAACTCATGGCCCGCGCCCGCGCCCAGATCCGGCGCGTGCGGCCGTCGACCCAAGGGTTGGTGCTGGAATTCGACGGCATCCGCGTCGACACCGAAACCCGCCGCGCCTATCGCGGGGACAAGGTGCTGAAACTTGGCCCCACCGAATTCCGCCTGCTGACCGCGCTGATCGAAAAACCCTCGCGCGTCTGGTCGCGTGAGATGCTCTTGGACCGCGTCTGGGGCCGCGACATCTATGTCGACACCCGCACCGTGGACGTCCATATCGGTCGCCTGCGCAAGGCGCTGTGCGTCCATGGCGACGATGACCCGATCCGCACCGTGCGCGGCGCGGGCTACGCGCTTGGCTGAGCCTTCGCGAATAGCTGCGCCAGCACCGGGTTCGGAAACCGCCTCTCTCGTGTGATGGCATAGAAGGTTTCGCGCATCTCCTCGATCCGGGCCGCCAGAACCAGCGTCCCGGTCGCCAATTCGTCCTGCACCACGATGGACGGGATCACGGCCAGCCCCGCATCCTCGCGCGCAAGCAGACGCAGCATGGCCATGTCATCCGCCTCGGCCGCGATTTGCGGCACCACGCCAAGCCGCGCGACCAGCGCGTCGAACCCCGCGCGCAGGGATGTTTCGGGCGATGGCAGGATCAGCGGTTCTTCGGCCAGCAGCGCGGCAAGGGGGCGCATCGGCCCCGCCACGCGAAAGGGCGTCCCGATCAGGCTGACGGGCTGTTCGGCCAGCCGATGCACCAACCACGGGCTGCCCGGTTCCCGCGCAGGCGCAAGGTTCGTCAGCAGCACGTCCAGCGCCAGCGCCTCCAACTCGCGCAGCAATTCCGCTTGCGAGCCGGACCGCAGCACCACTTCGACATCCGACCGCCCGATCAGGGGCCGCAGGAACTGCATCTGGAAATTGCGCGACAGCGTGGCCAGCGCCCCCACCCGCAAGGGCCGCCGCGCCCGCCCCGTTTCCCGCAGCGTCGCGGTCAGGTCGTCCGCCGTGCGAAAGATCGCCTCGGCATGGTCCAGCGCGATGCGCCCCGCCTCGGTCAGCACCAGCCCGCGCCCGCGCCGTTCGAACAGGTCATGGCCCAGCGTCGCCTCCAGCGCCTTGATCTGCGTGGACAGCGCCGATTGCGACAGGTTCAGCCGCTGCGCCGCCCCGGTCAGGGTGCCATCCGTTGCCACTGCCCGGAACAGACGCAGGTGATGCAGGTTCAATTGCGCCATACTTCCACCAAACAGAACGATATCACATAAAATATGTAATTTGCTGGAAGTGACGCAAGGTCTATCTCCGCCTCAACGTTTCAGGAGATGACGATGGATAGCCTTCTCGCCCTCGCCTTTCTTGCACCGCTTCCGCTTTTGGCCGTCGCGGCCATCGCTGCCCTTCGCCCCGGACGCCGCCCCGGTGCCGTGCCGCGGATGGCCGAAGGTGCTGCACTGTTGGCCTTTGTGCTGGCGCTTGGCGGGGTGGCGCAGCTGGTGCTGTCGGGCGCGCAGACCACGGCACTTCTGCAACTTGATGCGGTCAGCGCGACCATGGCGACGCTGGTCTCCTTTGTCGGCTGGATCGTGACCCGCTACGCGCGGACCTATCTTGATGGCGAGGCGCGCGAAGGCAGTTTCCACGCACTGCTCCTTGCCACGCTGGCGGGGGTGCTGATCCTCGTGCAATCGGCCAGTACCCTGACGCTGATCGCGGCTTTCGTGGCGGTGGGCCTTGGCCTACGCCAACTCCTGCTCTTTTACACCGACCGGCCCGAAGCACAGCGCGCCGCCGCCAAGTTCACGCTTGTCTGGACGGCGGGGGATGTGGCGCTGGCGGGGGCGGCCCTGCTGCTTTGGTCCGCCTACGGCACGACGCAACTGCCCGCAATCATGGCGGCGACCACCTTTCCGGTCGATGCCCACGGGGCCGTCGCGCTGATCGTCCTTGCCGCCGCACTCAAGACCGCTGCCTTCCCCCTGCATGGCTGGCTGACCGAGGTGATGGAGGCCCCGACCCCCGTCTCGGCCCTTCTCCACGCGGGCATCATCAACGCAGGCGGCTTCCTGCTGGTCCGTATGGCCGACCTTGTGCAGCTTTCCCCCGGCGCGATGGCCGCGCTGGTGATGCTGGGCGGGTTCACGGCGCTGTTCGGCGCGGCGGTGATGCTGACGCAATCGGCCGTGAAAACCGCGCTTGCATGGTCCACCGTGGCGCAGATGGGCTTCATGCTGCTGCAATGTGGGCTGGGACTCTGGGCGCTGGCGGTACTGCATATCGTGGCGCACTCGCTTTACAAGGCGCATGCCTTCCTGTCGTCGGGCGATGCCGTCCGCGCGGTGGCCAGTGTCCGCAAGCCCGGCCCCGTCGCCGTTCCCGGCCTTGTGGCCGTGGCCCGGGCCTTTGCCCTTGCACTGGTGGTTTATGCGCTTGTGGCCTTTGGCTTTTCGTTCATCGCCGGGCCGAAATCGGCGCAGGCGCTGGCGCTTGGCGCGATCTTGATCTTCGGCGTGGCCTACCTGATTGCCCAAGGCCTTGCCGATGCCGCCCCCCGTGCCCTGACGCAGCGCACGGCGCTTGCCTCGCTTGGCGCGGCCATCGCCTATTTCGGCTTCCATGTCCTGTCTGCCGCGCTCTGGGGTCCGCACCTGCCGCGTCCGCCGGTGCCCGGTGCGCTGGAATGGGCGCTGATCGTGCTGGCGCTGATGTCCTTTGGCCTTGTCGCCATCGCGCAGGCGCTGTTTCCGCTTTGGGCGCATCACCCGGCGGCGGCGGGCATCCGCGTGCACCTTGCCAATGGCCTGTATCTGAACGCGGTCCTTGACAGGCTGATCGGCGGCTTCCGCGCCACGACGTCTAACTGAGACGAGGAGACACCCGCATGTTCCTGAAACACGCCCAGATCGCCCCCGCCCGCGTCTCTGACCTGCTGTCCGCAGCGGAAAAGGCCGCCCGCGCCATTCCCCCGGCCTTCCCCCTTTCGGCCACGGTCGCGGTCAACCCCTTCCTTGGCCAGACGGGTGAAGACCTCGCTACCGCGCAGGCCCGCCTTGCCCGGGTCGCGGGCACCCGGATCATGCGCCCACGGGCCGACTACGCGGCTGCGTTTGCCATCGGTCGGATCACCGAAGATGACCTCGCCGCCGCTCTGATCGCCTGCCCCTCGGGGATGAAACCTGCCGATCTCGCGCTGCTCAAGGCCAAGATCACGATGCCCTCTGTCCTGCCCCCGGCGCTGCCCAGCGTGGCCGAACTCGCCGCCGCGCAGACGGGCACCGACTGGCCTGCCGTCATCACCCGCGCCACGGGCCTCTGGGCGGCGGGTCGCTTCGATCTTGGTCAGGCGCTGTGGTCCCCGGCCCCCGGCCTTGGGGCCTATGCCGCGTGGCGGGAATGGGCCACCCATGACCTGACGCCGGAAATCGCGGGCCTGACCGGTTTCTGCGCCCATGTTGCCAATGCCCCGGATACCGCAGAACGCGCCATCCTGCGCGCCGCCGAAACGCTGGGCCTGACCGAAACCGCCGCCGAAACGGCCTTCCACCGCCTGCTTATGGACCTTGGCGGGTGGGCGCAGCATGCGCGCTGGCTGCTGTGGCAGGCCGAACTGGCCGGAAAGACAGACGCGACGCTGATCGACCTTCTTGCCATACGGCTGGTCTGGGAAGAGGCGCTCTTTACCCATGCGCCCGCCGTGGCCGAACGCTGGGCCGCCACCGTGGGCCTGCATGCACGCCCCGTCACCCCAACGCCCGACATGGTGATCGACGCCATCCTGCAAGAGGCCGCCGAACGCGCCCGCCAGCGCGATTTCGCGGCCAAACTGGCCGGACCCCGCCCCGCCACGGGCCGCCCCGCGCTGCAGGCCGCCTTTTGCATCGACGTGCGCTCCGAAGTCTTTCGCCGCGCGCTGGAATCCACCGCGCCATCGGTCCAGACCATCGGCTTCGCGGGGTTCTTCGGCCTGCCCGTCGCCCACCGCCCGCATGGCACGGACGAGGTCGCGGCGCATCTGCCCGTCCTGCTGAACCCTGCGCTGCACAGCCACAGCCACGGCTCTGACGATTTTGAAACAAAGGCCCGCATCGACGCCCGCGCCACCCGCGCCTGGGGCCGGTTCCGGCAGGCCGCCGTCTCCTCCTTCGCCTTTGTCGAGGCGGCGGGTCCGGCCTATGGCTGGAAGCTTTTGACATCTTCCCTCCACCTTGGCTCCAAGGACGAGGAAGAGCCTGCGCCCCAATTCGCAACCCCGCTGGACGCCGCGACCAAGGCGGCAACGGGTGCGGCGGTGCTAAAGGCCATGAGCATGCAGACCGGCCATGCGCGGCTGGTGCTGCTGCTGGGCCATGGGGCGCAGGTCACGAACAACCCGCATGAAAGCGCCTATCACTGCGGTGCCTGCGGCGGCCAGACGGGTGCGGTGTCGGCGCGGCTTCTGGCTGACCTGCTGAACGATCCCGAAACGCGGGCGGGTCTGCCCGCGCATGGCATCACCCTGCCGGACGACACCCACTTCGTGGCGGGCCTGCACGACACGACGACGGACAAGATCACGCTCTATGCCAAGTCCATTCCCGCCACCCATGCCGCCGATCTGGCACAGACGCGGATATGGCTGGAACAGGCGGGGCAGGGGGCCCGCGCCGAACGCGCCGCCCGCCTGCCGGGGGCGACGGGTGCCACCGTCGCCAAGCGCGCGCTGAACTGGGCCGAGGTGCGCCCCGAATGGGGCCTTGCCGGTTGCGCTGCCTTCATCGCCGCCCCCCGCGCCGCGACCGAAGGCGTGGACCTTGGCGGCCGCGCCTTCCTGCACAGCTACGACTGGCAGGCGGATGCGGGCTTCGGGACGCTGGAACTGATCATCACCGCCCCGGTGGTCGTCGCCAGCTGGATCAGCCTGCAATACTACGGCTCCTCTGTCGCGCCCGACACCTTTGGCGGTGGCAACAAGCTGATCCACAACGTCATCGGCGGCATCGGTGTGGTGCAGGGCAATGGCGGCATCCTGCGCCCCGGCCTGCCATGGCAGGCAGTGCATGACGGCACCAAACTGGCGCATGAACCCCTGCGCCTTTCGGTGATGATAGAGGCCCCGACCGACGCCATGTCCGACATCCTTGCCCGCCATCCCGGCGTGAAGGCCCTGTTCGACAACGGCTGGCTGCACCTCTTTGCGCTCCGCGACGGCAAGGTGTCCGCCCGCTACCGCCGCGGCCTGATTTGGGACGCCGAAGGGAAGGCATGACCCTCCCCCGCCGCGCAGCCCTTGGAACGATGCATGGGAAAGAGGCGGCCATCGCGCCGCCTCTTGCGACGCTTGGCATCGCGCTGACGGTTGCCCCCATCGATACCGACCGCTTTGGCACCTTCACCGCCGAAACCCCCCGCACCTGCAGCATGGAAGATGCCGCCCGCGCCAAGGCGCTTGCCGCCATCGAAGCGACCGGCCTGCCTGTCGGCATCGCATCCGAAGGGGCCTATGGACCGCATCCCTATCTGCCCTTCACCCCGCTGGGGCAGGAACTCATCCTCTGGCACGATGCCCGCACCGGGCAGGAGATCATCGAACGCCAGATCGACCCGCGTCCCCTCTATGACCAGACCGAGGCCGCGACGCTGGAGGATGCAGAACCCTTCCTGACCCGCATCCGTTTTCCCCAGACCGCCGTCATCGTCGCCCCCACGGCCAGCGCCGCGCCGCTCGCCAAAGGGGTCCGCGACCGCGACACACTTCAGACGGTGATGCGCGGCCTGCCCCGCGCCTTTCTTCAGTCCGACATGCGCGCCCACATGAATGCCCGCCGGATGGAGATCATCGCCGCCCTCGCCACGCGTCTGGCCGTGCGCCTCTCGGCGCCTTGTCCGCGCTGCGCGGCACCCGGCTGGGGCTTGCTGCGCAGCGATCCCGGCCTACCCTGCTCGGACTGCGGGACGTCCACGGGGCTGACCGCACAAGATATCCACGGTTGCACGGCCTGTCGGCATGAAATTGCCCAGCCGCGCACCGGCACCGCCGACCCTGCCTATTGCCCTATCTGCAATCCCTAAGAAGGACCGTTCCATGACCGCCCGTTTCGACAAGTCCCGCCTGCCCAGCCGCCACGTCACCGAGGGCCCGGCCCGCGCGCCCCATCGCAGCTACTTCTACGCCATGGGTCTGACCGAAGAGGACATCCACCAGCCGTGGGTCGGCGTCGCCACCTGCTGGAACGAGGCCGCGCCCTGCAACATCGCGCTGAACCGTCAGGCGCAGGCCGTGAAAGTGGGCGTCAAAGAAGCGGGCGGCACCCCGCGCGAATTCACCACCATCACCGTCACCGACGGCATCGCCATGGGGCATGAAGGCATGCGCTCTTCGCTCGCCTCACGCGATGCCATCGCCGACACGGTGGAACTGACGATGCGCGGCCATTGCTACGACGCGTTGGTGGGCCTTGCGGGCTGTGACAAGTCGCTGCCGGGCATGATGATGGCCATGGTCCGCCTGAACGTTCCGTCGGTCTTCATCTATGGCGGGTCCATCCTTCCGGGTCGGCTTGGCGGGCAGGACGTCACCGTTCAGGACGTGTTCGAAGCCGTGGGCAAGCATCAGGCCGGCAACCTGACCGACGCCGAACTTGCCATCCTCGAACGCGTGGCTTGCCCCGGCGCGGGGGCCTGCGGGGCGCAATACACCGCCAACACCATGGCCTGCGTGTCCGAAGCGATCGGCCTTGCGCTGCTCAATTCCTCTGGCGCCCCGGCACCCTATGAAAGCCGCGACCATTATGGTCGCGCGTCGGGCGAGGCCGTCCTGAAGCTGATCGAAAAGAACATCCGCGCCCGTGACGTCGTCACCCGCAAATCGCTGGAAAACGCCGCCCGCATCGTGGCCTGCACCGGGGGCAGCACCAACGCCGCCCTCCACCTGCCCGCCATCGCGCATGAAGCCGGGATCGACTTCGACCTGTTTGATGTGACCGACATCATGCGCGACACCCCCTATTTCTGCGACCTCCGCCCCGGCGGGAAATACGTGGCCAAGGATCTTTATGAAGTGGGCGGCGTGCCCGTCGTTCTGAAGGAACTCAAGAAGCTCGGTCTCATCCACGAAGACTGCATCACCGCCTCTGGCCGCACCATCGGCGAGGAACTGGACGACATCCGCGGCGAAGCCGATGGCCGCGTCATCTATCCCGCCGCCACCCCGCTGACGGTCACCGGCGGCGTCGTGGGCCTGCGCGGCAACCTCGCCCCCGATGGGGCCATCGTAAAGGTCGCAGGCATGACCGAGGCCGAGCAGGTCTTCACCGGCCCCGCCCGCGTCTTTGAATCCGAGGAAGAGGCGTTCGAGGCCGTCCGCGCCCGCGCCTATGCCGAAGGCGAAGTCATCGTCATCCGCAACGAAGGCCCCGCAGGCGGGCCGGGGATGCGCGAGATGCTGGCAACCACCGCCGCCATCTCGGGTCAGGGCATGGGCAAGAAGGTCGCGCTTATCACCGATGGCCGTTTTTCGGGTGCGACCCGTGGTTTCTGCGTCGGCCATGTCGGCCCCGAAGCAGCCCATGGCGGACCTATCGCCCTGATCCGCACGGGCGATGTGATCACGATCAATGCGATCACAGGCGAGCTTTCTGTCGCGCTGTCGGACGCAGAGCTTGCCGCCCGCAAGGCGGACTGGACGGGCCCGAAACCCACCCAATACGCGACCGGCGCCATCTGGAAATTCGCAAAGCTGGTCGGCGGGGCCCGCTGGGGTGCCGTCACCCATCCCGGAGCCAAGGCCGAAAAGCACATCTACATGGACCTGTGATTATCGAAAAGACAATGTCGACGGCCCGATTGCAGCTTTGTGATCGAAAGAGGCGACGCGATAAGCTGTGCGACCGTATCGAACGTCGTGCATCGCGCTAATGAAAGCCTTCGGCGGCGCAACCGCCGAAGGCTGCATGCTGGCCCACGGGGTGATCGGGTCGGTGATCCATCACGCGCCCTCTCTGCTTCCCCAGTGTCGGCCGGGGAACCCGTACCGCATCCACACGGGCGCAGCCGACGGTCCGATTGCCCTGCTGAAATGGCCTGAAACCCCGACGGTGAATCCGTCAGCGTCCTGACCCTGTCAAAACTGAACGGCCGCTGGCTGGGGAACAACCACACGCGTCACGGGCGTCATTCCGTCGGCGTCTCGGCGCTGGCGATATGCACGGCAAGCAGACAGCCGTTCGGCGTGAAGGAATGATGCTCGGTCCCGTCGCGATAAAAGACCATGTCACCCGGACGCAGGACCGTGCCGTCATCCTCTATCAACTCACCCTCTAGGATCAGGAACTGCTCATGTCCGTTATGGATATGTCGCCGCGTCTTCATGCCTGCGGGCATCCGATAGACATGGAACCCTTCGCCCAGCGGGCGGTCGGCGTCCAGTTGCAGGATCGCATCCCCCAACGCCACCCCGTCGGGATAGACGAAGGACGTGAAGGCGGCGTCATGGATGTTCGCGATGCGGCGGCTGTCGTCCGGCATGGGCCTCTCCTTGGTCGGTCGGCCCCATCCTGATGTCGGCGGGCGCGGCCTTCAACGTCTTTCTTGTTGTGCGATGCTGCACGCTTAACCATTTCTCGATCGGCTAATCTCTCGGATTTTGTATGCACAGTCTGCGGTACAGGTTGCGGCACAGACTCCGGTACGGGCGATGCGGATAGACCGACAAGAAAAACTTGTCATTCCCCCGCCGAACTTGGTTTCGCATCCGGCCCCCCAGTGCCATGATGGCGGCGCGACATACAGGGGGCAAAGTGATGCGGAACGGTGGCCAACTCCTCGTGGAAAGCCTTGTTTCCTTGGGCGCGACCAAGGCTTTCGGTGTGCCGGGCGAAAGCTACCTCGCTGTCCTCGACGCGCTGCATGACACCGCCGGAACGCTGGATTTCATTCTCTGCCGCAACGAAGGCGGGGCCGCCTTCATGGCCGCCGCATGGGGCAAGTTAACGGGCCGTCCGGGCCTCTGCATGGTCACCCGCGGCCCCGGCGTGACCAATGCCAGCATCGGCATCCACACCGCCATGCAGGACTCTGCCCCCATGATCGTCTTTGTCGGCCAAGTCGGCACCGACATGA
Source organism: Pseudomonadota bacterium (assembly GCA_039798885.1). Taxonomy (GTDB): domain Bacteria; phylum Pseudomonadota; class Alphaproteobacteria; order Rhodobacterales; family Rhodobacteraceae; genus Paragemmobacter. The sequence goes on from JBDKFE010000144.1 coordinate 43,232, forward strand.
AAGGACGCGAGGCTTTTCAGGAACTTGACTATCGCGCCGTGTTCGGAACCATGGCGAAATGGGCGGTGGAGATTGACCAGATCGACCGCCTTCCCGAAATCCTGTCGCGCGCATGGATCACCGCCACCACGGGCCGCCCCGGCCCCGTCGTGATCGCGCTGCCCGAGGATATGTTAACCGCGCTGACCGCCGCCGAACCGCTGCGCGCCGCCCCCCGAATCGCCGAACCCGCCGCCCCCCCCGCCGCGATGGACGAGGCGCTTGCGCTCCTTGCCACCGCGCAACGACCGCTCCTCCTTCTGGGCGGCTGCAATTGGACGGATGAGGGGCGCAAGTCCCTGCAATCCTTTGCAGAATCCTCTGACATACCCGCCATCGTGGCCTTCCGCTATCAGGACCGTTTCGACAACCACTCCCCCTGTTATGCCGGGGAAGCCGGGGTCGGTATGCCCCCCCATGTCCGTGCGCTGATCAAAGAGGCCGACGTCATCCTCGCCCTGAACATCCGCTTTGGCGAGATGACGACGGATGCCTATACCCTGTTGGAAGTCCCTGTTCCCAAACAGAAAATCATCCACGTCCATGCGTCGGCGGCCGAAATCGGCAAGATTTACCAACCCACACTCGGCATCGTCGCAGGCCCCAATGCCTTTGCCGCCGCCCTCCGCCCGGTCCACGGCGCATGGTCCGACTGGCGCGCCAAGGCCCGCGCCGGATATGAGGCCAGCTTCAACGCACCCCCCCAACCCTCCCCCGTCGACATGGTCGCCGTCACCGCCCATCTGCGCGAGGTGCTGCCCGAAGACGCGGTCCTGACCAATGGCGCAGGCAACTTCACTGTCTGGCCTAACAAATTCTACCGCTACGGCCCCAAGGCCCGCCTCCTTGCCCCCCAATCCGGCGCGATGGGCTATGGCCTGCCCGCCGCCATCGCGGCCAAGGTCGCGGACCCGTCGAAAACCGTGGTCTGCTTTGCCGGGGACGGTGATTTTCAGATGAATTGTCAGGAACTTGCGACCGCCGCCCAGCATGGCGCACAGCCCATCGTCCTGATCCTGAACAACGGCATCTACGGCACGATCCGCGCCCATCAGGAACGCAACTACCCCGGCCGCGTGTCGGGGACCGACATGTTCAGCCCCGATTTCGCGGCGCTGGCCCGCGCCTATGGCTTTCACGGCGAAAGGGTCGAAACCACCGCCGATTTCCCCGCCGCCTTTGCCCGCGCGCTGGCCTCAAAGACCGGGGCCGTCCTCGACCTGAACATCTCGCCCGAGGCGCTGACGCCCCGGCAGACCCTGTCGCAGATGCGCGCGGCGGCCCTTGCCGCAAGGGACCGGACATGACCATCCGCCTTGGCGCCGATATCGGCGGCACCTTCACCGACGTCGTCCTCGACATCCGGGGAAAGATGTTCTCGACCAAGGTGTTGACCAACTACGCCGCCCCGGAACAGGCCATCCTCGACGGTATCGCCATCGTCTGCGCCGATGCCGGGATCGCGCCCTCGGCGCTGGAAATCGTGATCCACGGCACCACCCTTGCCACCAACGCCCTGATCGAACGGCGCGGCGCGAAAACGGCTTTCGTCACCACCGAAGGCTTCCGTGATGTGATTGAAATGCGGACCGAAAACCGCTTTGCCCAATATGACCTGAACCTGCGCCTGCCCCCGCCATTGATCCCGCGCGAGGATCGTTTCACCGTCGCAGGCCGCATCGGCGCGCAGGGGCAGGAACTTGCCCCGCTGGACGAAACCGCCCTCGAAACCCTCGCCGACCGCATCGCCGCAGGCGGCTATGGCGCGGTCGCCATAGGCTTCATCCACAGCTACATGAACCCCGCGCATGAGGGTCGCGCCCGCGAAATCCTGTCGCGCAAGATCAGCGCCCCCCTCTCCATCTCCTCCGAAGTCGCCCCGCAAATGCGCGAGTTCGAACGCTTTAACACCGTCTGCGCCAATGCCTATGTCCGCCCGCAGATGTCGGCCTATCTGGGCCGCCTGCAAACGCGGCTGGCCGAGATGGGCGCGACCTGCCCGGTCTTCATGATCCATTCCGGCGGCGGCCTTGTCAGCGTGGAAACCGCCGCTGAATTTCCCGTCCGCCTTGTGGAATCCGGCCCGGCAGGCGGCGCGATCTTCGCCGCCGATGTGGCCCGCCGCTTTGGGTTGGAAAGGGTCGTCAGCTACGACATGGGCGGCACGACGGCCAAGATCTGCCTGATCGAGGCGTTCCAGCCGAAAACCGCCCGCAGTTTCGAAGTCGCCCGCACCTACCGCTTTGCCAAAGGGTCCGGTATGCCCATCGCCATCCCGGTGATCGAGATGATCGAGATCGGCGCAGGCGGCGGCTCCATCGCATCCGTCGATGCGATGGGGCGCATCCAGACCGGGCCGGAAAGCGCAGGGTCCGAACCCGGCCCCGCCTGCTATGGCCGTGGTGGCACGCATCCGGCAATCACCGATGCCGACCTGATGCTGGGCAAGATCGACCCCGACAATTTCGCAGGCGGCGCGATCCGGCTGTCCACCAACGCCGCGCGGAATGGCATTCTTTCCCATGTCGGCCAAAGGCTTGGCCTTGATCCCGAAGCCGCCGCCTTCGGCATCTGCGAGGTGGTGGATGAAAACATGGCCAACGCCGCCCGCGTCCATGCGGTGGAAAACGGCAAGGACATATCCGACAACATCATGGTGGCCTTTGGCGGTGCCGCCCCCCTGCATGCCGCGCGGCTGTGCGAGAAGCTGGGCATTGACCGCTGCCTCGTTCCCCCCGGCGCGGGTGTGGGGTCGGCGATCGGATTTCTGAAGGCCCCTTTCGGATATGAAGCGCTGGCTTCCAACCTGATCCGCCTGTCCGCCTTTGACGCCGCAACCTTCAACACCCTGATCGCCAACCTTACCGCGACTGCCGAAGGTTTCGTCCGCAAAGGCACCGACGGGCGCATCCTGCGCGAGGTTACGGCCTTCATGCGCTATGCGGGGCAGGGCTGGGAAATCCCCGTCACCCTTCCCGACCGCCCCTTTACCGCCGCCGATGCCGCAATGCTGAAAGACGCCTTCCGCAGCAACTATGCCCGCTTCTTCGGCCGCGCCATCGACGCGCTGGGGGGGCTGGAGATTGAGATCGTCACCCTCTCGGTCAAGGCGCAGGACGAACGGCCCGTGCCAGACCGTGTTTTGCTGACGACGGGCACCCGCACCCGTCCCGCCACGGTCACTCGCCCAGTCTTTGACCCCGCACAGGGCAAGGCCCTGCCTTCCGCAATCCATGACCGCGCGGACCTAAGCGCAGGCGACCGCGTCCAAGGCCCCGCCGTGATCGTCGAACGCGAAACGGCCACCGTCGTCACCTCGCCCTTCGATGCGGTGATGCAGGGCGACGGCACCCTCCTGCTCCTCCGAAAGGACAAGGCATGACCGACGCCACCGCAGAAATCCGCATGCAGGTCATGTGGAACCGCCTGATCTCGGTCGTCGAGGAACAGGCAATGACGCTCCTGCGTACCGCCTTTTCCACCAGCGTGCGCGAGGCGGGCGATCTGTCCGCTGGCGTTTTTGATCCCGAAGGGCGGATGCTGGCGCAGGCCGTCACCGGAACGCCGGGGCATGTGAACACCATGGCCGAAGCCGTGGGCCATTTCATCGCCGAGATCGGCCGCGACCGCATGTATCCGGGCGATACCTATGTCACCAACGACCCGTGGAAGGGCACGGGCCACCTGCATGACATCACGATGGTCTCCCCCTCTTTCATGGGTGACCGTCTGGTCGGCTTTTTCGCCTGCACCGCCCATGTGGTGGATGTGGGCGGGCGCGGTTTTGGGGCGGATGGAAAATCGGTGTACGAAGAGGGGATACAGATCCCCATCATGAAATTCGCCGAACGCGGGCAGGTCAACGACACGCTGGTCGCCCTCTTGCGCGCCAATGTCCGCGAACCGGATCAGGTGGTGGGCGACTTCTACTCGCTCGCTGCCTGCAACGATGTGGGTCACCGCCGCCTGATGGACATGATGGGGGAAATCGGTCTCACCTCGCTTGACGCGCTGGGGGAGTTCATCTTCTCGCGCACCCGGTCCGCCACGCTGGACCGCATCCGCGCCCTGCCGCAGGGGGCATGGTCGTACGTGATGGATACCGACGGCTATGACAGCCCCGTGCGCCTTGCCACGCGCGTTTCCATCGACGGCGACAGGGTGCATTGCGACTTTGCAGGGTCGTCCCCGGTCAGCGCAAAGGGGATCAACGTCCCCGTGATCTATACCAAGGCCTATGCCTCTTACGCGCTGAAATGCGTGATCGCGCCGGATATCCCGAACAACTGGGCCTCGCTGCAGGCCTTCACCATCTCGTCGCCCGAAAACATCCTGAACGCCCCGCGCCCTGCGCCCGTGTCGGTGCGGCATGTGATCGGCCATCTGGTGCCTGACCTCGTCCTTGGCGCGCTGGCGCAGGCGCTGCCGGGACAGGTGCTGGCAGAGGGCGCGGCGTCGCTGTGGAACATCCACATGTCGGTGCGCCCTGTCGCAGGGCAGACCGGACGGCGCGCGGAAATCCTGATGTTCAATTCTGGCGGGATGGGCGCGCGCCCCGGCCTTGACGGCCTGTCCGCCACCGCCTTCCCGTCGGGCGTGATGACCATGCCGATCGAGGCCACCGAACAAACAGGCCCCATCATCGTCTGGCGCAAGGAGTTGCGCCCCGACAGCGGCGGCGATGGCGAATATCGCGGCGGCCTTGGCCAGATCATCGAGATCGCGCCGATGGAGGGACATGAATTCGACTTCTCGGCCATGTTCGACCGGGTGAACCACCCGGCGCGGGGACGCGATGGCGGGCAGGGTGGCGCGGCAGGGAACGTCGCGCTGGATGACGGCACGATGCTGCGCCCAAAGGGCTGGCAACACGTTTCCGCAGGCCGCCGCCTTGTGCTGCACCTGCCGGGCGGCGGGGGCTTTGGCGATCCAGCGAAGCGCAGTCCCGATGCCCGCACCGACGACCGTATCAAGGGCTATGTCACGGGGGCCAAGGAATGACCTTCACCGCCAAACCCTCGGCCTCTCTCACCACCCCCCGCTTTGACACGATCCTGATCACCGGGGCCGCAGGCCGCCTTGGCACGCAATTGCGCCGGGGCCTAGCACCGCTGGCCCGCAGGTTGCGGCTTACCGATAGGGTCGAAATCGCCGACCTCCAACCCAATGAGGAAGCGGTCATCTGCGACCTGACCGATGCGGATACGCTGATGCAGGCGGCGCAGGGCGTGCAGGCCATCGTCCATTTCGGCGGTGCCCCGCTGGAACGGCCTTGGGACACGATCCTGAATTCCAACATCATCGGCAGCTACAACGTCTATGAAGCCGCCCGAAAGAACGGCGTCCCGCGTGTCGTCTATGCCTCTTCGGTCCATGCCATCGGCTATCATCGGCTCGAGGATCGGATCGACGCCAACAGCCCCCACCGCCCTGACGGGCTTTACGGGCTGTCCAAATGCTTTGCCGAAGACCTTGGCCGCCTCTACTGGGACAAGTTCGGGGTGGAAACCGTCGCGCTTCGCATCTTTTCGTCCTTCCCCGAGCCTGCGGATCGCCGGATGCTTTGGTCGTGGCTTTCGTTCGATGACTGTATCCGCCTTGTCAGCGCATCCCTCACCGCCCCGACCGTCGGCTTCACCCTGTCTTTCGGCATGTCCGACAATGCGGTGAAACCCGTCGACAACCATCTGGCCACCCATCTTGGCTATCACCCGCAGGACAACACCGAACCCTTCCGCGCCACTGTCGAAGCCCGCACCCCCACCCCCGACCCCAAGGCCCCCGCCGTGCAATGCCTTGGCGGTTGGTTCGTGGACCTTGGCCACCCGGATGACGGGGCGGCGACATGAAGGACCGCTACGATGTGGTGATCGTGGGCGGGGCCGTCATCGGGTCCTCCATCGCGCATTTCCTGATGGCCGATCCCGCCTTTGGCGGCTCCGTCCTCGTGGTGGAACGCGACCCGACCTATGCGCGGGCCTCTACGTCGCTGTCCTCGTCCTCGATCCGGATGCAATTCTCTAACCCGATCAACGTAAAGATCAGCCAGTTCGGTTCGGCCTTCATCCGCGACTTTGCCCAGACCATGCAGGTAAAGGGCGAGGCACCGCCCGACCTCAACTTTCACCAAGGCGGCTACCTCTTCCTCGCCCGGACCGAGGAGCAGGCGCAGATCTTGCGCGAAAACCATGACGTGCAGGTCGCCTGCGGTGCCGATGTCGTCCTGTGGGGGCAAGAGGACCTCTACCGTGCTTTCCCGCATCTGAACGTGGATGACTTGATCCTCGCCTCTTACGGGCGCTCGGGCGAGGGGTGGTTTTCCAACACCGGCCTGATGAACGGCTTCAAGGCCAAGGCGCGCGAGAATGGGGCCGACTATCTGCATGACGAAGTGGTGGGGATCACCCGCACCGGCAACCGCGTCACCCAAGTCACGCTGAAATCCGGGGCCACCGTCGCCGCTGGCACCATCGTCAACGCCTCTGGTCCCCGCGCCGCGCTGACGGCCCGCATGGCGGGGCTGGACGTACCGGTGGAACCGCGCAAACGCACCTCTTTCGTCTTTGACTGCGCCACCACACCCGAAGGCAGCGCCACGGTGAACAACGGTCGCTTGCCGCTGATGATCGACCCCACAGGCGTCTTTTGTCGCCCCGAGGGCCGCTATTTCCTGACGGGCGCACCCCCCATCGAAGACCCCGCCGTGGATTGGGACGATTTCGAACCCCGGTGGGAGGAATTCGAAAACATCATCTGGCCCGCGCTCGCCCACCGATCCACGAGATTCGAGGCGATCAAGATCGTCAACCAATGGGCCGGCCATTACGACTTCAACGCGATGGATCACAATCTGATCGTAGGCCGCCACCCCGAGGTGCGGAACTTCATCTACGCCAACGGCTTTTCCGGCCACGGCCTGCAACAGGCCCCCGCCGCAGGGCGTGGCGTGGCCGAGTTGATCATCCACGGGGCATACCGCAGCCTAGACCTGTCCGAAGTGGGCTACGACCGCGTCGTCGAAGGGCGGCCCTTTCTTGAAAAGGCGGTCATCTGATGGCGGACGCGGCACAGGCCCTGCGCCACCTGCCGCTGAACGCGCTGCGCGTGTTCCTTGCCGTGCTGCGACAGCGCAGCTTTCGACGCGCTGCCGAGGAATTGCGCGTCACCCCGCAGGCCGTCAGCCTGCAGATCCGCCAGTTGGAAGAGGCGCTGGACCTGCAACTTTTTGACCGCCGGACCCGCAGCGTGGAACCCACCGCCGATGCCATCCTTCTGGCCCACCATGTTCAGGCCGGGTTCGACGAGATCACCGAAGGCATCCGCCGTGTCACCCGCGCCCGCCAACGGAACCGGATCAACATCAACGCAAGCCCATGGTTCGCCACGCGCCATCTGCTGGACCGCCTCGCCCGGTTCCGCGAACGGATGCCCGATGCCGACCTGCGCCTGACGACGATGGTGGACCTGCCCGATTTCGTGCGGGACGAGGTGGATGTGGCGATCCAGTGGGGATATGGCGGTTGGAAGGGGCTGGATGAGACGCTGCTCTTGCCTGACTGGAAGGTGCCCTGCTGCACCCCCGCGCTTGCCGCGCGGCTGAATGGCCCCGTTGATTTGCTGGACATGACGCTTCTGCATCCGGTCCTGTCCGAACGGCTTTGGCGCGATGTGCTGGCCCATCTGGGCGTATATGGAACCCCCCGTGACGGAATCCGCATTCAGGATGCGGCGGCACTGCGGCAGGCGGCGCTGGCGGGACTGGGCGTCGGCCTTATTTCAGAGTCCGATGCGCGCGAAGACCTGCGGTCTGGTGCGCTGGTCGCGCCCTTCGGGGCCGAGGTGATGCGCAACATGCCTGCCGATCAGGTGCCGGGCTTCCATCTTGTCCTGCCAAGGTCGCACCGCCGCGTGCCGCAGGTTGCGGCCTTCTGCGACTGGGTGGAAAAGGAAGACTGGCAGGGCAGGGCAGGGGGACAGGCATGAAGACCGCACTCGTCACGGGCGCGACAGGGGGAATCGGCCGCGCCATCGCTCTGGCCCTGCGCGACCACGGTCATCACGTCACCGCGCTTGGCCGCGACCCCGCCGCGATTGCGGACCTGGCAAGAGAACCCGGCATCACCGCCCGCGCCGTCGACATGGCCGACCGCCCGGCCCTGCGCGCCGCAGTTGCCGACCTTGTCCCCGACGTGCTGGTGAACAATGCGGGGATGATGCCCCCGCTCGTCCCCTTTGACCAACTGGACGAGGCCGAGATCGACCGCGCCGTCGACATCAACCTGACCTCCATGCTTGCCCTGACGCGCCTTGTCCTTCCGGCGATGGTGGCCAAGGGGGCGGGTCACATCTTCTTCACCGGTTCCACCGCCGGACATGCGCCCTTCGCCAACCTTGCCGTCTATGCGGCGACCAAGGCGGCCATCGGTGGCTTTGCACAATCTCTCCGGCTGGACCTTGCACCGCACGGGCTGCGGGTGACGGAAATCGTGGCGGGGCGGGTGGAAACCGGTCTCTACCGCGACCGGCTTTCCGTGCAGGCGCGGGCGGCGATGTATGCAGGCAACGCGGCGGTCCAGCCGCAGGACGTGGCGCAGATGGTGCTGGCGGTGCTGAAGATGCCGCCGCACGTGGATGTGGCGCGCTTTGACATCCTGCCCACGCGGCAAGGCCTGCCCACAGGGGCGAAGGAGACGTAGATGAAGGGTCTTTCCGTGGTGATCGTGGGCGGGGGTGCCGGTTTCGGCGCCCTTTTGGCAGAGATGGCGGTTGCCGAAGGGGCGGCAGCGATCGGCATCATCGACATAAACGGTCCGGCCGCCGATGCGGCGCTTGCCCCCGCCCGCGCGGCGGGGTTGCCCGTGGCACATGCCGCCTGCGATATCCGCACCGCGCCTGCATCCCATGCGGCTTTTGCCAAGGTCGCGGCGGCGCTGGGTCGGGTGGATACGCTGGTCAATTCCGCCGCCATCTATCCGCGCCGCCCAATCTTGGAAATCAGCGATGACGACTGGGATGCGTCCAACGCGATCAACGTGAAGGGCACCTATCACATGATGGTCGCCGCCATCCGGCAAATGCGGACGCAAGAGCCGGTGGGTCACATCCGTGGCCGCATCGTCAACATCACCTCTGTCGATGCGTTCAAGGCCCATCCGCAGAACGCGCATTATGCCGCCACCAAGGCCGCCGTCGTGTCGCTGACGAAAAGCATGGCGCATGAGGTGGCACCCGACGGCATCCTCGTCAATTCGGTCGCCCCGGCCGGCATGGCGACCCAGAAGGCGCGCGAACTGGGCTTCCTGCCGGAACTCGCCAAGGCCAGCCCCCTTGGCCGTGGCGGAGACCCGCGCGAGATGGCGGAATGGGTTCTGATGGCGGGCGGGCCCCGCAACACCTATATGACCGGCGAGAACATCATCGTCTCGGGCGGATACATCTACGCCTGAAATCGCTGGGGCCATCCCCCGTTCGATACTGGCAGAATCCCGCCGACAAACCCGTGCAAAGAAAGACGATTCCCCCTGGGTCGGGCCGGACGGACCGGAACAATGCACCTTATCCAAGGGTTGGTCTGGCATTGACCTACCCATGAGGAGGACGGACGAATGGCAGACCATGACAAACGCGCAAGCAGTTCGGGCAGTGGTTCGGGCAGCATCAGTGGCCGAGACGACAACGGACGCCGCGGCTTTGCCGCGATGGATAAGGACAAGCAGCGCGAGATTGCCGCGAAGGGCGGGTCGGAATCCCCCGGCAACTTCAAGAACGACCCCCTTCGCGCGGCCGAAGCGGGACGCAAGGGGGGCGAAGTGTCCGGTGGCAACTTCAGGAACGATCCTGAACGTGCGGTGCAAGCCGGGCGCAAGGGCGGCGAGGTGTCCGGCGGCAACTTCAAGAACGATCCCCATCGCGCGGCGCAAGCCGGTCGAAAGGGGGGCGAAGATTCCAGCGGAAATTTCAGGAATGACCGCGCGCGCGCTTCGGAAGCTGGACGCAAAGGCGGGCAATCCTTCGGCGGTGGCGGCACCATCCGCTGATTCCCGGCCCCGGACCGACACCTGAACCCCGCCCCGGCCAGCCGGGGTGGGGCGACGGGCCGTAGGGCAGGGCAGGGAACGGCCTTCGTATTGGCCCGACCTATGCGTCGGCCTTCTCTCCTTGCATAACATGCAATACGAGGGTGCATCTTACGAATCCGAGGGTTAACGATGTTGCTTGATACCGCTGTGATCGACGATGTGCGCGAGACGTTGGGGGATGATGTCTACCGTGGCTTTGCTGCGCGGATGTTGTCCGAAGTAGCGGAAACGACAGGAACGCTGCGGGATCTGCTTGCCAAAGGCGATCTTGAAACGCTTGCCAAGGCCGCACACAGGACCTCTGGTTCGGCGGCTGGGATCGGGGCGAAGGGGCTGCACGCGCTGCTGAAGGATATCGAGAACGCCTGCCGTGGTCCCGCCGCCTCTAGCAGCGTTCCGGCGCTGGTCGCCACATTGCCCATCCGTGCCGAAGAAACCCGCACGGCGCTTGACGCGCATCTGTCCGGCTGATCGGTCTGTATGCGCCGGTCTGTCGCGGCCCGGATTGCGTGTGGCGCGGAAAGGATAAGGATGGATGTCGGGTCAAGAACCCTAGCTGGAACCCCACCATGACCCTGCGCCCCCTGACGCTTTGCCTTGCGGCCACACTTGGACTGTTGTCGATCCCGCCAGCCCTTGCCGGGTCGAATGACTGTCCGCCAGGCCTTGCCAAAAAGGCCGTGCCCTGTGTGCCGCCCGGACAGGCCAAGAAATGGCGCATGGGCGAACGTCTGCCCGCCAACGTCGCCTGGTACGAGATCACTGATTGGGATCGCTACGGTCTGCCTGAACCCCGCGACGGCAGCCGATATATCATGATCGACCGGGATGTCCTGCTGATCGCCATCGCGACAGGGATCGTGCTGGACTACCTTGGCATGTTCTAGGACAGGGCGCGGGCGAAAAGCCGCGCCAGCCGCGCCTGTCCCGTTCGATAGTCCTCCATCGACCGGACCGACATCTTCAGACCCTTTACCGCCGCCATGATCGCCTGCGCCACTTCCAAAGCCGTTCCAACCCCGTCGGGCAACTTGCGGCGGGACAGCCAATCGGCAAATGCGGCAACCATCTGCGCCTCGCCCGCCGCCGCGAGGTCACCGGTCACCGAAAATCCGGCATCCATAAGCTCTTCGCCATGCGGGGTTGTCAGCACCGCCTCCATGAACTTGCCATCCTTGGCGACAAAGGCGGAAAGCAGGGCCTGTTCGATACTCTGGCCCGGACGGTCCAATGCCATGCGCATGTCGCGCAAAGCCTCTTCGAAATACCGCAGGGCAAGCGAACGGAAGATGTCTTCCTTGTTGCGGTAATGCAGATACAGCGCGGTCCGCGACATCCCCGCCCCGCGCGCGATATCGTCCATCGCCGTCCGCCTGTACCCATAGGTCGCAAAGGCATGGAATGCCGCATCAAGGATCGCATCCTGACGGTCGGGCAGCGGCTGGGACGGGTTCACGGATGGGGATAGCGGGGCCATTCCGACAAGCTGACAAAATCTATTCATTATGTCAATTGACAAACTGACACTTCAAGCCCACTTTGTCATGATCCAACCGGATCAATGAACGGAGCCTTCGATGCCCACGTCCTTTACGGTCAATGGCACCCCCGCCACGCTCGATCTTCCAAGCGACATGCCGTTGCTTTGGGCGTTGCGCGACGGGCTTAATCTGACGGGCACCAAGTATGGCTGCGGCGTGGCTGCCTGTGGTGCCTGCACCGTTCATGTGGACGGGCAGGCGGTGCGATCCTGTCAGACCACCCTTGGCGATGTGGCCGGGGCATCCGTCACGACCATCGAAGGTCTTGGAAACCCCGCCGCATTGCATGCGGTGCAGGCGGCGTGGCTGGACGGGCAGGTGGCGCAGTGCGGCTACTGCCAGTCCGGCCAGATCATGCAGGCCGCAGCGCTGCTGTCCGCCACACCAAATCCCACCGATTCCGAGATCGACGCAGCGATGTCCGGCAACCTTTGCCGGTGCGGCACCTATCCCCGCATCCGCGCCGCCGTCCATGACGCGGCCCGCCGCCTGCAGGAGGTATAAGCATGGGACGCGTGATGAAGATCGCCCGCCGGGGCTTCCTCTTCGGTTCTGTCGCGCTGCTGGGCGGGGTCGCCTTTGGCTGGTGGCGCTATGCGACCCCCCATGGCAACCCGCTGGAGGCGCGGCTTGCCGATGGTCAGGCCACGCTGACGCCCTATGTCCTGATCGACCAACAGGGCGTCACCGTCATCGCCCCCCGCGCCGAGATGGGGCAGGGCATTCACACCACCCTTGCGGCCCTTGTGGCCGAAGAGATGGACCTCGATCTGTCGCAGGTCCGCGTCATCCACGGACCTGCATCCGCCGCCTATTACAACGCGGCCGTCCTTGGCGAGGGCGTGCCCTTTGCCCCGACCGATGACAGTTGGGTTGCCCAGACCGTCCGCGCCGCGATGGACATCCCGGCCAAGTTCCTTGGGCTGCAGATCACTGGCGGGTCCTCTTCGATCCCCGACGGGTTTGACAAGATGCGCCTTGCCGGTGCTGCCGCCCGCGCCGCCTTGAAGCAGGTCGCCGCAAACCGCCTCGGCCTGCCCGTGGACCAACTCCGGACCGAGGCGGGCCGCGTCTTGGCCCCCGATGGCACGGCGCTGCCCTATACCGACCTCGCGATAGAGGCGGCGGCCGTCGACCTTCTGGCCGAACCCCCGCTCAAGGCGCGGACCGACTGGAAACTGCTGGGCCGGACGCAGCCCCGCGTCGACATGCTGGGCAAAGTGACGGGGACCGCCCCCTTTGCCGTGGACATTCGCCTGCCGGGCATGCGGTTCGCCACGGTCCGGACGAACCCGCGTCAAGGCGGGGCGATGAACGGTTTTGACGACACTGCCGCAAGGGCCATTCCCGGCGTCGAACGCATCATCCCGGTTCCGAACGGGCTGGCCATCGTCGCGACGACCACTTGGGCCGCGATGCAAGGGGCGGATGCCGTCAGCTTTGACTGGGGTCCCGCCCCCTATCCGGCCTCCAGCACCGAAATCGCCGAGGTTCTGCGCGCGTCGTTCACCGATGACCGCAAGGACAGCACCAACCGCAACGACGGCGATGTCGATGCCGTCCTGATGGCGGATGACTGGCAGGCGGAATACACCGTCCCTTACCTTGCGCATGCCACGATGGAACCCATGTCCAGCGCCGCGCTGCTTAAGGACGGGACGCTTACCATCTGGTCGGGCAACCAGCTTCCCACCCAGATCGTGGCGGAGGCACAGGCCCTGACCGGCCTTCCGCCCGAGGCGATCACCGTGGAAACCACACTGATGGGCGGCGGCTTCGGTCGCCGGGCCGAAATGGACATCATCCGCCAGACCATCACCGTCGCGCAGGCGATGGAAGGGACGCCTGTCCTCGTCACATGGTCGCGGGAAGAGGATATGACGCATGACGGCTACCGTCCGGCCGCCATCGGCCGCGTGCGGGGCAAGGTGCAGAACGGGACGGTGACCGCCTTCGACTTGTCCACCTGCTCATCCTCTGTGGTGGAAAGTCAGGCGGGGCGGCTGGGCTATTCCATCCCCGGCCCCGATGGGGCCATCGTTCAAGGCACGTGGGAACAGCCCTACCGCTTTGCCAATCACCGCATGACGGGTTACCGCGCGCCGCACATGGTTCCCGTGGGATCGTGGCGGTCCGTCGGGGCGTCGCAGAACGCCTTTTTCCACGAAACCGCCTTGGATGAACTGGCCCATGCCGCAGGCATCGACCCCTTGGCGTTCCGTCTGGCCCATCTGGACCACGACCCATCGCGCAAGGTGCTAGAGGCGGTGGCCGAGATGTCGAACTGGGGCAGCACCGTTCCGAACCGGGCAAAGGGCGTGGCTTTCTGCATGTCCTTCGGCGTCCCTGTCGCCGAAGTGATCGAGGTCGAGGCCACGCCCTCCGGCGTGCGGCTGACCAATATCTGGGCCGTCGCAGACGTGGGCATCGCGCTTGACCCCGGCAACATCGACGCGCAGTTGCAGGGGGCCATCGTCTATGGCCTGTCGGCGGCGATCCGGGGAGAGATCACCATCGCTGACGGGATGGCGGAACAGCGGAACTTCTGGGACTATGAACCCCTGCGCCTGTCGGAATGTCCGCCGATCACCACCCGCATCCTTGAAAACCTGCCGCACATTCGCGGTATCGGCGAACCCGGCACGCCCCCCGCCGCCCCGGCGCTCGGCAATGCGATCTTTGCCCTTACGGGAAAAAGGCTCCGCGATTTGCCCTTTGGACGCGCGGTCAGCTTCGCCTGAAGCGCCATCCAGCAAAGCGACCGGGTGGGGTGATGCACCTTGCCCGGTACTCCACAGAATTTTCCGATAAGCAGAATTATGTCACCCAAGGTGACTGGCCGTCCTGTCCATTCCGATGCAAGACGACCCGCCTCTGATGCCAGCACAAAAGTGAACGGGGGCCACGCTCGCGGCCCCCGTTCCGTTTCTTCTGTCCATCCCGCTTACTCGGCGGCGAGGGTCGATTCCTCCCCAAGCAACGCGTCCCGGGCAACGCGCGCCTCGACCGCGTTCAGGCTACGGCGGGCGCTCGGTCCGTAGGCCGAGAAGTCCATGCCGTCGAGCTGTGGGAAGAGCGCAAGGATTTCCTCCCGCGCCGCCTCGGCCAGCGCACCCCAACCCACGTGACCGGGATGGAAGCTCTCGGACGGGGCGCCTTCGGCGATCACCACCTCATGCGCGTCAAAGAGCATGTGGAAGTATTCCACCTCGTCGCGATCTTCGGCCCGGATCGTGGTGTCGTTCACCAGCATCTTCGCCGCCACCAGAACTTCGGGTTCGTCAAAGAGCAGTTCCGCCTGCCAGCCCGACAGCAGCATCCGGTGCTGGGGCGAAACCGCCAGCGTACGGGTGTTGCCCAAGGCTCCGGCCTCGATCACGATCGGCGCAAAGCGGCCCTTGCCCACCACGGTGCTGGACCCGATCCAGCGGATGGGCTGATACCCGTGGTCCAGCGTGAAGACGAGGTCGCCCGCCACCAGATCCTCGATCTCCCGCTCCCCTTCGGCCGTCAGGATGCGCGTCCCACGGGTGAAACAGACGACCCCCGTGTTTTCCGCATTCAGCAGCGCACCGCTTACCGCCACTCCGCCGTTCTGCAGGCGCAGGTTCCCCGCCCCTTGCAGAACGCCATCGGCCTGATCCGCCCGCAACCAAGCAAGGGCGTTGCCGAATGTCGCCCCCGGATTGTTCTGCAGGAAGGTCCGCAAGGTTGCGTCGTTGTAGAAGGACGACAGGTTCACGAAGTCGTTGTCGTTGGTGGGTGCCCCGTTCGTGCCCTGGATACCGGTTCTGGCATCGAAGTCGGCGATCAGGTCCGCCCCGCTGGCAACGAAGGCATCTGCCCCTGCCCCACCGAGAAGCGTGTCCACCCCCGCGCCACCCGTAAGCGTGTCGTTTCCGGCACCCCCAGTCAGCGAGTCGTTGCCTTCATCCCCGAACAGAGCGTCGTTGCCCGCACCACCATCGATCTGGTCGTTGTCGATGCCGCCATAGATGGCATCGTTCCCGGCATCGCCCGACAGGCTGTCATTGTCGTCGAAGCCGAAGATCGTGTCATCGCCGTCGCCGCCGCGGACCGTATCCTCGTTATTGGCGGGCAGCAGGTCGGTGCCATCGTTGGGCAGGTCCAAGGGCGTGGCCGTTTCCAGACCGCCATAAAGCAGGTCGTTCCCGGCACCGCCGTCGATGCTGTCATCACCCTCGTCGCCAAGGATCGTGTCCAAACCATCGCCGCCGAAGATGCTGTCATCGTCGAAGCCCGCGTTGATCGAGTCGTTGCCAAGATCGCCTTGGACCAGATCGGCATCGTCGCCCGACAGGATCGTATCGTTGCCGACGCCGCCAAAGACCGTATCCCGGTCATCATTGGGGTCGGTGTCCGACAGGACGCCTGCTTCGTCCGGGGTGGCAACGGTGTTGCGGGTATTGATGACATCATCCCCCTCGCCACCGGAAACGGAGTCACTGCCGTCCCCGCCGACAAGGCTGTCCGCCCCATCTCCACCATCCAGCGTATCGTTGCCCGCGTTGCCGAACAGCGTATCGGCACCGGCACCGCCGTCGACGCGGTCATCGCCTTCGTTGGCTTCGGCAATGTCTGCCCCCGCCCCCGCCAGCAGAACGTCGTTGCCCAACCCACCCTGCAGGCTGTCGGCCTCATCCCCGCCATCGAGCACATCGTTGCCGATACCACCCTGCAGCGTGTCACGCCCTTCGTTGCCGGTCAGGCTGTCGTCGCCGTTGCCACCGATCAGCCCGTCATCGCCAATACCGCCCAGCAGGCTGTCATTATCAGCCCCGCCGTCCAGCGTGTCATTGCCATCACCACCGATGAGCGAGTCTGCCCCAGCGCCGCCAGACAGGTCATCGCTGCCCGTGCCGCCGTCAAGCGTATCGGACCCCGCGCCGCCGCTGACCGTATCGTTGCCGGACCCGGCGTTGACACTGTCATTGCCTGCATTGGTGGCGATATTGTCATTGCCCACGCCAGCGTCGATGACATCGTTGCCCGACCCGGTCGCGATCGAGTCGTCGCCCGCATTGGTGGCAATCACGATTGCCCCGGCCGCCGCGACCCCGTCGATCGTGTCATTGCCGGACCCGGTGGCAAGACGCTCGATCCCCGCATAGGTCAGGTCGGGCTGCGCATCCGCGTCCAGTCCGTTGACGGTGCCGGCATCGGCACTCAACGGATTGATGGTGATCGTGACGTTGCCCGGCTGCGCCGACAGGTCAAGCAGGTCACCCGCATCGCCGTTGGCCGCATCGTCGCCATTGCCCGTCGTCGCGTCGGTGCCGCCGTCGATCACCGCGTTGACGCTGCTGTCAGAGGCATCGACCGTGAAGACATCGTCGCCCGTGCCGCCCGCCGCCGTATCGGACCCGCCGACCACGACGTCGTCGTCACCCGCCCCGCCAGAGACACTGTCAGCCCCTGCACCGCCTTCCAGCGTGTCAGCCCCTGCACCGCCCAACAGCGTGTCCGCCCCGGTTCCGCCAGCAAGGCTGTCGCTGCCGTCGCCACCGTCGAGACGGTCATCCCCGACCCCGCCCACAAGCGTATCCGCCCCATCGGCACCCAGCAGGCTGTCATTGCCGTCGCCACCGACAAGGCTGTCGGTCCCTTGGCCACCATCCAGGGTGTCGGCCCCGTCGTCGCCGGACAGCGTGTCCGACCCTTCGTTGCCCAACAGGCTGTCATTGCCGACATTGCCATTCAGCACGTCGTCGCCCGCGCCGCCATCGACGGTGTCGTTGCCCTGACCGGCATCGACCGTGTCATTGCCCTGACCGGCGGCGATGTTGTCGTTCACCCCATCGGCCCCGTCGATCTGGTCGCCTTGCGTGTCGGTGAAGGGGGTTCCCCCCGGCCCGCTTGTCGGGGTCATCCGGTCGCCCGCAGGGGTACCGTCGATCACGCCATTCGTATTGACCAATACCCGTTCGATTTCCGAGTAGGTGATCGTAACCGTCTGACCAAGACCGTTCTGGTAGGTCGCAGTGCCGCTCTCGGCCCCGGTGGTGGTGATGACGACATTCGTCAGGCCGCGCAGGTCAAGCACGTCGCCCGCCCCGCCATTGGTGGCATCAAGCAGATCTTCACCCTGCTCGCCACCGATGACGGTGATGCCCGCATTGCCCGTCAGCGCCGGGTTCACACGGAATTCGTCATCCCCGTCGCCGCCTTCGGCCCGGTCCCCCGCGCCGATGACAAGGTCATCGTCCTGATTGCCGCCCAGCAGGGTGTCGTTGCCTTCGCCACCGGCAAGAAGGTCTGCGCCATCCCCACCCGTAAGGGTATCGTTCCCTGCGCCACCATCGAGACTGTCATTGCCCGCATCCCCGGACAGGCTGTCATCACCCCCGCTGCCTGCAAGGCTGTCGTCGTCTGCGCCGCCAAAGAGGGTGTCGTTGGCCTCGCCGCCGTCGAGGGTGTCGTTTCCGGCCCCTCCGTTGACAAGGTCGCGACCAGCGCCACCCGTGATGCTGTCGGCGCCGATACCGCCATCGACCGTATCGTCGCCGTCGCCGCCAAGGATGCTGTCATCGCCATCCCCGCCGACAAGGCTGTCAGCCCCAACGCCGCCGTCCAGCGTGTCATTGCCCGCGCCGCCGGTCAGCGTGTCATTCTCGGTGCCGCCGACAAGGCTGTCATTGCCGTCGCCGCCATCAAGGCTGTCCTCGCCCGCCGCACCCAGCAGCGAGTCGTT
>JBDKFE010000145.1:0-19040 GCA_039798885.1 Pseudomonadota bacterium
TTGTTGAAAAGGCCCGCGCGCTGCGGATCGAACTGGCCGCCGACTATCTGGTGATGGCGGCATGGCTGGCCTTCCTGAAATCCCGCCTCCTCTTGCCCCCGGAACCGGGCGAGGATGGGCCCACGGCCGAAGAACTCGCCGCCCATCTTGCCTTTCAATTGGAACGCCTGCAGGCCATGCGCGAGGCGGCCGCCCGCCTTATGGCGCGCGACCAGCTTGGTCGTGACTTCTTTGCCCGTGGCCTGCCCGAGGATGTGATGCGTCACCGCAAGGTGACGTATAGTGCCACGCTCCTCGACCTGATGCGCGCCTATGCCCGCATCCGCACGAAAGACGAATTCCGCCCCTTTGTCATGGACCGCGACCATGTCTTCACCATGGAACAGGCCCTTGATCGGATGCGCGGGTTGATCGGTTACGCTGGCGATTGGGCGGACCTCACGTCCTTCCTGCCCGATGGGTGGGATACAAACCCCATGCGCCGCCGGTCGTCGACTGCTGCCCATTTCGCCGCCATTCTGGAAATGGCAAAGCGCGGACAGGTCGAGTTGCGGCAGGGCGAGACCTTCGCCCCCATCCAGTTGCGACGGAAGGGCCCATGACCGAGACGAGCGAACCCATAGAGCGCAGCCTGTTCGAAGCACCTCCGATGGCCGAACAGGAGCGGATGGTCGAAGCGATCCTCTTCGCGTCAGCCGAACCCGTGACGGTGGCCGAACTGGAAACGCGCCTGCCGCATGGCTGCGATCCGGCCGAGGCGCTGGTCCATCTGCGCAAGCGCTATGACGGGCGGGGTGTCCACATCGTCCGCGTGGGTGATGGCTGGGCCTTCCGGACCGCTGCAGACCTTGGTCATCTGATGCGCAAGGAGTCGGTCGAACAGCGCAAGCTGTCGCGCGCCGCGATCGAAACGCTGGCCATCGTCGCCTATCATCAGCCCGTCACCCGCGCCGAGATCGAGGAGATCCGCGGCGTCGCCGTATCACGTGGCACGATCGACCAATTGCTTGAGTTGGAATGGATCCGCCTTGGCCGCAGACGGATGACGCCCGGTCGCCCCGTCACCTTCGTCGTGACCGAGCAGTTCCTAGATCACTTCGGACTGGAATCCGCCCGCGACCTGCCGGGGCTCAAGGAATTGCGCGCGGCTGGCCTGCTCGACAACCGGCCGCTGCCCGGAAGCCTGCAAAAGACCGACGAGGAAGAAGAAGAACTCATCGGTCAGAGCGAATTGTTCGAAGATTAAGTGTGTGGAGGGTGCAATGGACTGGAACAGACTTCTGCAGGGCATGGGGGGGCGCCTGTTGCGGCAGGGGCTTGGCCTTCTGATGCGCGAAGGGGTGAAGCGGATCGGTGGCCCGCAAAAGCCAAAGGCGCAGATGACGCCGCAAGAACGCGCCCATCGCGACCGCAGCGGGCAGATGCAGCAACGGCTTGAACAGGCGATGAAGATCGGGCGCCGCTTCTGGCGTTGATCAGCGGAACTGTTTGGCCAGTTTCAATCCTTGGCCCTGATAGTTGGATTTGATCTCGCGCCCATATAGCGTGTCGGGTCGTTCCGACATCCGTTCATAGACCAGCCGCCCAACCACTTGCCCGTGTTCCAGAACGAAGGGTGCTTCGTGGCAGCGCACCTCTAGCACGCCGCGCGATCCAGCGCCGCCTGCTGCGGCATGGCCGAAACCGGGGTCGAAGAAACCTGCGTAATGCACCCGGAATTCGCCCACCATGGCCAGATAGGGCGCCATTTCGGCGGCATAATCGGGGGGAATTGTCACGGCTTCGCGGCTGACAAGGATATAGAACGCACCGGGATCAAGGATGATCCGCCCCTCGGTCGTGCGGACTTCTTCCCAGAACTCCGCCGCCGGGTAATGCCCGATGCGGTCAAGATCGATCACGCCGGTATGGGGCTTTGCCCGGTATCCGACCAAATCGCCCGCCTCGGGCCGCAAATCCACCGAAAAGCCCAGCCCTTCGGAAATCACCGCCTCGCCATTGACCAGCCGTTCTTGCTGATGCAGCGCCGTCAGGGCCACATCATCCAGCACGGCATGTCCCTTCCGAAAGCGGATCTGGTTCAACCGCATCCCGGGCCGCACAAGGACCGAAAAACTGCGGGGGCAAACCTCGGCAAAGAGCGGCCCCGCATAGCCTTCCGGGATTCGGTCGAATTCGGTCCCGCCGTCGGTGATGGTCCGCGTCAGCAGATCCAGCCGCCCTGTGGAACTCTTGGCATTTGCGACGGCCGTGATGCCGTGGGGCAGGGCGAGCGATTCCATCAACGGAATCACATAGACGCAGCCCTTTTCCAGCACGGCCCCGTTTGTCAGGTCCACGCGGTGCATCTCGAACTCGGCCAGCCTGTCCGCGACCTTTCGGCCCTGTCCCGCAAGGAACGAGGCGCGCACGCGATAGGCCACGGTCCCCAGACGCAGGTCCAGACTTGCGGGCTGAATCTGGGCATCGATGATGGCCGGATTCCCGGATATCGCACCCTGCGCGACCAACGCCCGCAGGGTCTGCGACGGCAAGACGCCCTGTGTCGTCATCGGTGGTTCCCCCTGCTTGGCCCCGAAACGGAACCGCCCGCGCTGCCAAAAGGCAGGCGGGCGGTTTCGATGTTGGTCGGGCCGGCGAGATTCGAACTCGCGACCTTCCGCCCCCCAGACGGACGCGCTAACCAGGCTGCGCCACGGCCCGACAGGCGGGATACATACTGATATTCCGGGCAGGGGCAAGCGGGAAAGCGCATCGTGCCGACGATCAACGCACCCGCCGCCGCGACGCAGCAGCAAGCCGGTCGCGCAGGTCGATCATGCGGTTTCGAAGGGCGATCAATTCGACCTTGCGGCTGTCCAGCGCGCCATGGCGCAGCCGGCGCAGGGACGCGGCAAGGGTCATTTGCGCATCATCTTCCCCGACAGGGATGCCCATCTCCGCCGCTGCATCCTCGCCGCCACCGGGTATTGGTTCGGCCGTTCCGGGGTTTCCTTCCGCAAAGGAAACCACCTCGTCGACCTCCGTCTCCTGCACGTCAACGAAGGGTGCCTCTGCCACGGGGTCTGACGACGCGGCACCTGCGGATCTGTCCGGCGGGCTCTGCTCTACCTCCGGCCAGAGGAGGCCCCGCCCCGCAGCTGGGGGGTCGTTTCGCGAAAGCGCCCGCTCTAACGAGATGATCTGCGCCGTCTGTCCGGCCGATGGGGGCAGGGCAACAGGAACATCGTCGGGTTCAGGGCCAAATGCGGCGGCCAGCGCGGCCTCGACATCCTCTGCTGGTTCGGACATTTCCGTTGCGGACAGGCCTGCCACGTGGCGAACGCCATGTTCCCGCAGGATCTTCTGGACCCCACGGATCGTCATGCCGTCATCGTGCAACAGCCGCTTGATCCCCGACAACAATGCCACGTCGCCCGGGCGGTAATAGCGCCGCCCCCCCGCACGTTTCACGGGGCGGACTTGCGGAAAGCGGCTTTCCCAGAACCGCAGCACATGGGCCGGCGTATCCAGCAGGTCGGCAACCTCGCTGATGGTGCGAAACGCCTCAGGCGACTTCTCCATCGGCGTGCGGCCTCCTTACTTGCGCGAACCAGCGGCCACGCGATCCTTCATCAGATGCGACGGACGGAAGGTCAGCACCCGGCGCGGGCTGATCGGTACCTCGTCACCCGTCTTCGGGTTGCGACCGACACGCGCCGACTTCTCGCGGACCGAAAAGGTGCCAAAGGACGAGATCTTCACCGTCTCGCCTGCGGCCAGCGCATCGGACATGTGCTGCAGCACGCTTTCAACCAAGGCCGCGCTTTCGTTGCGGGACAACCCCACCTCGCGGAAGACGGCTTCCGACAGGTCCATACGTGTCAGCGTGCTTTCGCTCATCTCATCCCCCCCGGGCGTTTTCACGTCAGAGTGAGCGGTTTGGATTTCCGAGTCAATATCAATGGCTTGCCGAACGGCGTTCAGACGCCTGCCGCGTTCACCACCGCAGGACGACAGAACCCCAGGCCAAACCGCCACCGATTGCTTCGGTCACGATCAGATCGCCCTGCTTGATCTGTCCGCGCGCCTTGCCCACGGACAGCGCCAGCGGGATGGACGCGGCCGAGGTGTTGCCGTGGTCCTGCACCGTCACGACGACACGGTCCATCGGTACCTGCATCCGCTTCGCCGTCGCCTCGATGATGCGGATATTGGCCTGATGCGGCACAATCCAATCCACATCCCCACCCGTCAGTCCGATCTTGTCCAGCGCGGTATGGGCAGTTTCCGCAAGTTTTTCAACGGCATGGCGGAAAACCTCTTTTCCCTGCATGCGCAGGTGGCCGGTCTGGCCCGTCGACACCCCACCGTCGACATAAAGGATATCCTTGAAGGTTCCGTCCGAATGCAGGTCCGTCGACAGGATGCCCCGATCCGTCGTGGTGCCCAAGCCCGTCCCTGCCTCCAGCACCAGCGCCCCCGCACCGTCACCGAACAGAACGCAGGTCGACCGGTCCGACCAGTCCATCAGACGCGAAAAGGTTTCCGCCCCAATCACCAGCACGCGCTGCGCCTGACCCGAAACGATCAGCGCATTGGCCGTGGACATGGCATAGACGAATCCCGCGCAAACCGCCTGCAGGTCAAAGGCAAAGCCCCGCGTCATGCCAAGCCCCGCCTGAACCATCGTCGCGGCCGAAGGGAAGGTCAGGTCAGCCGTCGATGTGGCGACGACGATCGCATCGATGTCGTCGGGGCCTAGCCCTGCATCGGCCAGCGCCGCCTGCGCCGCGCGGATTGCAAGGTCAGACGTCGTCTGTCCTTCCGCAGCGAAATGGCGGCGTTCGATGCCGGACCGCGTCCTGATCCAGTCATCGGTCGTTTCGACCAGCGATTCGAGTTCGGCATTCGGGACCATCCGTTCGGGCAGATAATGCCCGACGCCCTTTACGACGGCGCGTATCGTCATTGCGTGGACCCGCCTCCCGTCCCCGGAGCCGCAGTGGACGGGGTGTTCTCAATGTCGGCATCCTGCCCCGGCCGGACGGCGGACGCAACCCGTGCCGCCAGCCGATCCTGAAAGCCCGCCGCCGCCAGTTGATGCGCCAGACGCAGCGCCGCCGCCACACCCGTGGCATCTGCCGAGCCGTGTGATTTCACCACAGTCCCGTTCAGACCAAGAAAGACACCGCCATTTGCGCGCCGTGGGTCCATCCGCTTTTGCAACCGCCGCAGCGTGCCAAGCGCAAAGAGCGC
Source organism: Pseudomonadota bacterium (assembly GCA_039798885.1). Lineage (GTDB taxonomy): Bacteria > Pseudomonadota > Alphaproteobacteria > Rhodobacterales > Rhodobacteraceae > Paragemmobacter. The sequence continues at coordinate 5,239 of JBDKFE010000145.1, forward strand.
GGCAAGGCGCGAGAAGAAGTTGGCGTTGAACTCTTCTTTCAGGAAGTCAGAGATCAGCTTGGCCGTGCCTTCGCCGGTCTTTAGCGCAATGTTCCCGGTGAAACCATCGGTCACGATCACGTCCACTTTGTTCGACGGGATGTCGCTGCCCTCCACGAAACCAACGAAATCGAATCCGCCCGTTTCGTTCGACGCGGAAAGAAGCTCGTACGCCTCTTTCAACTCGGCGCGTCCCTTGTGCTCTTCGGTGCCGACATTCAGCAGGCCGACGCGGGGACGATGCAGTTTCAATCCGTTGCGGGCATAGGAGGCGCCCATCATGGCGAATTGCAAAAGGTCCTCTGCCTCGGCCTTCACGTCGGCGCCCATGTCGAGCATGACGTTGAAGCCACCTGCATTGCGCGATGGCCAGAGGCTGGCGATGGCGGGACGGTTAATGCCGGGCAGGCGGCGCAGGCGGATCATCGAGATGGCCATCAGCGCCCCGGTGTTGCCACAGGAAACTGCGACCGTCGCCTCGCCCTGTTTCACGCTTTCGATGCAGGACCACATCGACGTGCCTTCGCCATGGCGCATCACCTGACTGGGCTTGTCGTGCATGGTCACCACACGCGCGGCGTGGCGCAGGGTCACGCGGCCCGCAAGACCGGGTTCACGCGCCACGAGGGGCGCGAGTTCCTGTTCATTTCCATGCAGGATGTAATCCGCATCAGGAGACTGGGCCGCAGACAAGGCAAGACCGGCAACGACAGCTGCCGGTCCGCGATCTCCGCCCATTGCGTCAACGGAAATGACGATGCGCGCTGCACCAAAGCTTGCCGGAAGGTCGGATCCGTGCGCCATGTGGCAGTGCGAAAGGGATTACGGCTTACGCCGCATCCTCGTCGAGGTCCACTTCCTTCGCGGTCGCAACCACTTCACGCGCGTCATAATGCCCGCAGGCCGGGCAGACGTGGTGCGGACGCTTCAGGTCGCCGCAGTTCGAGCATTCCTGCGGATTGCCAGCGACCAGCGCGTCATGGGCGCGACGCATGTTGCGGCGCGAACGGGTGACTCGGTTCTGAGGGACAGCCATGTCTCAACCTCGGGTAGCGGGGACAGGCCCCTGATTTTCCTTTGCGATCAGCGGTTTGTCGGTACTGAAACCGCGCCATGACCAGCCGTCGAATGAGGCGCGGAAAATACCCGGATTTCCTGCGGGCGCAAGCCCCTTTCTTGCGCTTTTCCAAGTCTCTGGAACGCGCCGGTCACTTCCCTTCCGAACCGGGGTCGAGCTTGGCCTTCAGCGAAGCCAGACCGGCAAAGGGTTTCAGGTCCTCGTCCCGGATCGGCGCGGTTCCGGGGGCTGCGAAAACGGCCTCGCCCAGTTCCGCCCCCGGCGCGCGGGGATAAAGCGGCAGGGCAAGTGCCATGGCCTCACGCGCGACCTCCATCAGATCGATGACTTCGGGCAGGGGTTCCTGACTGTCATCCTCTGGCATCTCGACCTCGTCGCCCTCGGGTTCTGTCCAATCCGCAACAAAGAGGCGGCGGACATCTTCTGCGATGGTAGCCGGAACAGGTGCAAGCGTGACGGAACAGGGCTGCGTCGCCTCGGCCGTCAGGGCGGCCACAAGTTCGAAATCACGTCTGCCCACGGGCCGGATCTCGCCCTTCAGGTGCAGCGCAGGCAGGGCAATAAGGCCAAGCTCCTGCGCCAGCGCGGCACGCTGCCCGGCATCAGGACGGAAGTCGAAGCGGGTCGACTTGCGCGACGATAGGGCCGCCGTGCGGTAGCTGTGGCCCGACTCGGGTGCAGGCGATGTCTGGGACATGATCTTGGGCTCCGGCTTGCTTGGACCTGCGGCGGGCGTCGGCATGTTCCGGGCAACTCTGGGGTGCTGTCTGCCGTTCCTTTCTTGAACAGCGGGCAGACCTTCTGTAAGCCGGAAGACAAGTGGCGCACGCGGCCTTTCGGTCACGCAGATACGGGCTTGTGCCGCGTGTGACAAGCAGGCGGAACGGCCCGGTGGACCGTCCGCGATTGAGGCAGGTGGGAACGGAATGGCTTTCTACGACAGCTTTGCAAGTCGCGCGGGTCTTGTCCGCAGTGCACGGTTCGGTCTTGTCGGCGTCTTGATGGTCGTCCTGACCGCCTGTTCGACGATCTACCGCAATCACGGCTACGTGCCGACGGATGACGAACTTGCGACGGTCGAGGTTGGCGTCGACACGCGCGATACGGTGACAGAAAAGATTGGGCGTCCCACGGCGTCGGGTCTGCTGAACGATGTCGGTTGGTTCTATGTGCAAAGCCGTTGGGCCTATCGCGGCGCCTTCGAACCGCGTGAGATCGAACGTCAGGTCGTGGCGATAACCTTCGCGGAAAGCGGGACGGTCGAGAACGTGGAACGCTTTGGTCTGGAACGGGGCAAAGTCGTGCCGCTGTCTCGGCGCGTGACGGAGTCTGGCGTCAAGGGACTGAGCGTCATCCAGCAACTCTTGGGCAACTTCGGACGCCTGACGCCGGGTGCGATCACCGGGAACTAGTGTCCGTAGCGGCGACACCCAGCGGATCAGCTGTCTGGGTCGAAGTGTAACGCGACACCGTTGATGCAATAGCGCAGGCCAGTCGGCGCCGGGCCGTCCGGAAACACATGGCCCAGATGCGCGTCGCAACGGTTGCAATGCACTTCGGTCCGCCGCATCCAGAGCGTCCGGTCTTCCTGTTCGCCCACCATTTCGGCATCGATCGGCTGCCAGAAAGACGGCCAGCCGGTGCCGCTGTCGAATTTGGTGCGGGCATCAAACAGCGGCGCATCGCAGCAGACGCAGCGGAAGGTGCCATTGGCCTTTGGGAAGTTGTCGTTGGTAAAAGCGCGTTCCGTCGCGTGCTTGCGCGTCACGCGATAGGCAAGGTCGGAAAGTTGTGCGCGCCACTCGGCATCCGATTTCACGACCTTGTCCATCTGTCCGTCCTTCCTTGATCCGGCGACCCTCTGGGGCTTGCCACCCCTACGGTGGCAATCGCATATCTAGGCTGCAGCCGCCGGGCAGCCAAGCGGTAAGGAGCAGGGATGTGCAGGAGTTCACGAAGGGGCGATACCGGGTCCGGCTGGCAAAGGACGGGGACGACCTGATCGCTGCCCAACGGTTGCGGTTCCGCGCCTTCCGCAATGGCACGACCGGCCGCGAGGGCCGGGACGCCGATGCCTTCGACGCCCGCTGTCGGCATGTTCTGGTGCAGTCCGATACGGGCGATTTGCTGGCCACGTGCAGGCTCTATGTTGCTGCCCAATCCGAGGCCCTCAGCACCGCCTACAGCGCGCAATTCTATGATCTTGATGGCCTTTCTGCCTTGCGCGGGCCCTATCTAGAGGTGGGTCGCTTCTGCCTCGACGCCCCTGCCGACCAAGGGTCAGATGCCCTGCGGCTGGTCTGGGCGGCCTTGACGCGAATCGTAGAGGCAGAGGGGATTTCGGTCCTGTTTGGCTGTTCGTCCTTCCCCGGCAATGATCCGGCGCAGCATGCGGATGCGCTGGCGCTGCTTGCCGCGCGCCATCTGGGGCCCGAGCGGCTGCGCCCGGTTGCCCGAAAGGGGGAAACGGTCCGGCTGCAGCCTGCTGACCATGATCCGAAAGCTGCGGCGGTGCAGATGCCCCCCCTCTTGCGGACATATCTGATGATGGGGGGATGGGTCGGGGGCGATGCTGTGATCGACCGCGATCTTGGGACGCTGCACGTCTTCACGGCGGTGGAGGTGGCGGCAATTCCGCCGGTCCGGGCACGGCTTCTTCGGGCGGATGCTGCCTGAGGGGCGTTGACGGCATCGCGCGGCCCGCATACCTGACCGGCATGGCACGCGCACCTCTTCTTCAGCTTTCGGGCATCTCGCTCACCTTTGGCGGCAATCCGGTCTTTGACGGGTTGGACCTTGTCGTACAAGGCGGGGATCGCGTGGCACTGGTGGGGCGCAACGGATCGGGGAAATCCACCCTGATGAAGGTCATGGCCGGGCTGGTAGAGCCGGATCAGGGACAACGGATTGTGCCCCCCGGCGTGACGGTCGGCTACATGGAGCAGGACCCGGATCTTTCCGCCTTTGCCACGCTGGGTGACTACGCGGCAAGTGGCCTTGCCGAGACAGAGACGTATCGGGTGGAGATGGTGGCAGAAGGGTTGAAGTTCCGCCCCGACACCCCGGTCGCCACCGCCTCGGGAGGGGAGCGGCGGCGGGCGGCGCTGGCAAAGCTGCTGGCCGAAGCGCCAGAGCTGATGCTGCTGGACGAACCGACGAACCATCTGGATATTCAGGCGATTCAATGGCTTGAAGCGCAGTTGATGGAAACGCGGGCGGCGTTTGTGCTGATTTCGCACGACCGGGCTTTCCTGCGGTCGCTGACCCGCGCGACGCTGTGGATCGACCGGGGCGAGGTGCGGCGACGGGAGTCGGGCTTTGACGGGTTCGAGGAATGGCGCGAGACGGTCTGGGCCGAAGAGGACGAGGCGCGGCACAAATTAGAGAGGAAAATCAAGGCCGAAGCCAAATGGGCCGTCGAAGGCATCAGCGCGCGGCGCAAGCGGAACATGGGGCGCGTGCGGGCGCTGCACGCCTTGCGGGCCGAGCGGGCAGCGATGATCCGGCGGCAGGGGACGGCGGCGCTGGAGATTGAGTCCGGCACCACATCGGGCAAGCGGGTGATCGAGGCGAAGGGCCTTGAAAAAACCTATGGAAATCAGCGTATTGTGAAGGGTTTTGATCTGCGCGTCCTGCGCGGGGATCGGGTGGCTTTTATTGGGCCGAACGGGGTTGGGAAGACGACCCTGTTGAAGATGCTGCTGGGCGAGGTTGCGCCGGATTCGGGGACCGTGACTCTGGGCACGAATCTGGAGATTGCGGTCTTTGACCAGACCCGCGCGCAACTGGATGCCGAGGCGAGCCTGTGGGACAACCTGACGGGCGATCCCGAAATGAGAGTTTCTGGCAATTCCGATCAGGTCATGGTGCGCGGCACGCCCAAGCATGTGGTGGCCTATCTGAAGGACTTCCTGTTCGACGAGCGGCAGGCCCGCGCCCCGGTCAAAAGCCTGTCGGGTGGCGAAAAGGCGCGGCTTTTGCTGGCGAAACTGATGGCGAAACCGTCCAATCTGCTAATCCTTGACGAACCGACAAACGATCTGGACGTCGAAACGCTGGACCTGTTGCAAGACATCCTTGGCGACTATGACGGGACCGTCCTGCTGGTCAGCCATGACCGCGATTTCATCGACCGTGTTGCCACCGCGACCGTGGCGCTAGAGGGGGAGGGCCGCGCGACGGTCTATCCGGGCGGCTGGTCCGACTACGTGGCGCAGCGGCCCGCTGTTGCAGAGCCAGAGACGACCAAGCCCGTTAAGGCAGACCCCACGCGCGAGGTCGCCAAGGCGGCGTCCTCAGGGGAACCTGCCAAGGCGGACGGTCTGTCCTTCACCGAGCGGAAGCGTCTGGATGCGCTGCCCGGCCTCATCGAACGGCTGGAGGCCGAGATCGCCAAGCTGGGCGAGTTCCTGTCCGACCCGGACCTGTTCACGAAGGAACCCGTGAAGTTCCGCAAGGCGTCCGAGGCGATGGCCGAACGGCAGGTCGCGCTGGCGGCGGCAGAAGAGGAATGGCTGACGTTGGCCGAACGCGCCTAACGCGCCGGTGCGCCGCTGGTTCCACAAAATCACGTGTTTTTGCGGGGATAGGCCAAATCTGGCCGAAACGCATCCATACGGGCTGCGGATAGCTGCCGGTTGCGTTCACCTGACTTAACCATGTGGTGATCCGGGGTTGCGTGGTGGGGAAGTCGGGCGCAGGCCTGTCGCGTCGGACGGCCACCCAAGAGAGAGGCGGCCGCGCAAACAAGGCACAGGAGACAGACATGAATCGCATCACATCCTTTGCCGCGGCCTCGGTCGCGGGGGTCATGGCGGCACTGCCCGCTTTGGCCGGAGGTCCGGTCGTCGCGGCGGAAGAGCCGCTGATCGCCGCGCCCGCACCCGTCGCGGTTGCGCCGAACGGAGAGTGGACGGGGTTCTATGCTGGCGGTCAGCTTGGTTTTGGCGATGTCGGCAGCACGGGGGCGCAGTCGGGCAACGGCATGACGGCCGGTCTGCTGGGCGGGTACAGGATGGATTTCGGGCAGTTCGTGGCCGGGGCGGAAGCCAATTACGACTGGGCGAATATCGATCTGGGCGCGGGCGAGTCCTTGGACCATATCGCGCGGCTCAAGCTGATCGGTGGCTATGACATGGGCAATACGCTGCTTTACGGAACGGTCGCGGCGGTGCGTGCGGATGCGACGCTGGGTGGGACGTCGTCCAGCGACAATGGCTGGGGCGCGGGGATCGGTGTGGACTATGCGCTGACCAACAGCATGACGCTGGGGGCCGAGGTGATGGAACATCGTTTCGATAATTTCTCTGGCACGGGCACCGATCTGGATGCGACCACGCTGAACGCGCGCTTGGGCTTCCGCTTCTAGGGAAAGGCACCTTTGGGCTGTTGCGGGGCGGTTCCGGAGACGGGGCCGCCCTTTCCGTTTCTGCCGCCCGGATCGCTGTGTTAAATCAGGGGTTTGGGGGAAAACGGCTGTACCGGGTTCTGTGCCGGAATCTGTACCGCAAACTGTCAGCACACTTCGAACGGTGCGTTAGGGATTAACCAAGGACTGAGTCGCGGGCTGCGGCGGTGGGGGCTTGGGGCTTCACAGGGCCGCGCACAGCGTGTAGCTAGGGGGCATGGACACGTGCCGCGCCATCATTTGCATCTGCTGCATTCGCCCCTGACCATCGGTCGCGCGGGGCTTCTTGTCGTTTCCAAGGAAAGACGAAGTTGATAGACCCGCGCCGGGAGAGCGCATGCGGGCTGCCTTTGGCGGGTCGGCAGAACGGGGTTTGGGACGATGGTGACGATCCGGCTGCACAATTCGAAGACGCGGGCGAAAGAGGTCTTTGCCCCGATCGATCCGGGCAATGTGCGCGTCTATGTCTGCGGCCCAACCGTCTATGACCGCGCGCATCTGGGCAATGCCCGGCCCGTGGTCGTCTTTGACACGCTGTTCCGGCTGTTGCGCCATGTCTATGGCGCAGGCCACGTGACCTATGTGCGAAACTTCACCGATGTGGATGACAAGATCAACGCCACCGCCCTTGCCCGGAAAGAGGCGGGGGCGGCCGGGACGTTGGAGGATCTGATCGCCGAGCGGACGGAGGAGACCATCCGCTGGTATCATCAGGACATGGACGCGCTGGGGGCGCTGCGGCCCACGCATGAGCCACGGGCGACGGCCTATGTCGGCCAGATGATCGCGATGATCGGGGCCCTGATCGAGAAGGGCCATGCCTATGCACGGGATGGGCACGTTTTGTTCCGTGTGCGTTCTTTTGTGGACTATGGGCGTCTGTCGGGGCGGTCGGTCGATGATATGGTCGCGGGCGCGCGGGTCGAAGTCGCGCCCTTCAAGGAAGACCCGATGGATTTCGTGCTGTGGAAGCCGTCGGATGACAGCCTGCCGGGATGGCAGAGCCCTTGGGGCCGGGGGCGGCCGGGCTGGCATATCGAATGCTCGGCCATGTCTCTGGCGCTGTTGGGGGCGAGTTTCGATATCCATGGCGGCGGGATCGACCTGCAGTTTCCCCATCACGAGAACGAGGTGGCGCAAAGCTGCTGCGCCCATCCCGAAGCGGAATTCGCCCGCGTCTGGATGCATAACGAGATGCTGCAGGTGGAAGGGAAGAAGATGTCCAAAAGCTTGGGCAATTTCTTCACGGTGCGGGACCTGCTGGAGAAGGGCGTTCCGGGGGAGGTGATCCGGTTTGTCTTTTTGGGCACGCATTACGGGCGGCCCATGGATTGGACGGCAGAGAAGGCCGCGCAGGCGGAGGCGACGCTGCGGAAATGGCGGGGGATGGTGCAGGGGGTTCCTGCGGGGGGGCCGTCCGAGGCGGTGGTGGCGGCGCTGGCGGATGACCTGAACACGGCGGGGGCGATTGCGGAGTTGCACGCGCTGGCGGCGGCGGGTGATCTGGCGGTCCTGAAGGCATCGGCGGGGCTTATGGGTCTGCTGGAGGACCATATGGGCGGCTGGGCCGAGGCGGGGGTGGATTTGGCGCCCTATGCGGCAAAGCTGGCGGCGCTGCGCGCGGCGGCGATGGCGGCCAAGGATTTCGCGCCGGTCGATGCGATGAAGGCGGCGCTGGTGGCGGCGGGGGTAGAGGTGCGGATGTCGAAGGCAGGGGTCGAGGTGCTGCCCGGTCCCGGCTTTGACGCGGCGAAGCTGGAGGGGCTGCTGTGAGCGATTTTTCTGCGAAAAATCAGGGGGGCTGTCTGCCCCCCTCGGCCCTCGCGGGCCTCACCCCCCGAGGATATTTGGGAACGGAAAATGACGGGGGGTGGTCGTGAAAGAGCGGCTTTACCTCTTTGATACCACCCTGCGGGATGGGCAGCAGACGCAGGGGGTGCAGTTTTCCACCGCCGAAAAGCGGCAGATTGCCGTGGCGCTGGATGTGCTGGGGGTGGACTATATCGAGGGCGGCTGGCCGGGGGCCAATCCGACGGACAGCGAGTTCTTTGCCGATGCGCCGCGCACGCGGGCGCGGATGACGGCCTTTGGCATGACCAAGCGGGTCGGGCGGTCGGCGGAGAATGACGATGTGCTGGCGGCCGTGCTGGATGCCGGGACAGGGGCGGTCTGTCTGGTGGGAAAGACGCATGAGTTCCATGTGCGGACCGCGCTTGGCTGCACGCTGGAAGAGAATGTGGAGGCGATCCGCGCGAGTGTCGCGCATTGCGTGGCCAAGGGGCGCGAGGCGCTGTTCGATGCGGAGCATTTCTTCGACGGGTACAGGGCCAATCCGGCCTATGCGCTGGACTGTCTGAAGGCGGCCTTGGGGGCCGGGGCGCGCTGGGTCGTGCTGTGCGACACGAACGGGGGCACCTTGCCCGCCGAGGTCGGGCGCGTGGTGGGTGAGGTGATCGCCGCCGGGGTGCCGGGGGATCGGCTGGGCATTCACTGTCACGACGATACGGGCAATGCGGTGGCCAATTCTCTGGCCGCCGTCGATGCGGGTTGTCGCCAGATTCAGGGCACGCTGAACGGGTTGGGAGAGCGCTGCGGCAATGCCAACCTGACCACGATCATCCCGACGCTGCTGCTGAAGGAGCCTTATGCAAGCCGGTTCCAGACCGGGGTGGGGCGCGAGGCGCTGGCGGGGATGGTGCGGGTGAGCCGTCAGTTGGACGACATCCTGAACCGGGTGCCGCTGCGCAGTGCGCCCTATGTGGGGGCCAGTGCCTTTGCCCATAAGGCGGGGCTGCATGCGAGTGCGATCCTGAAGGACCCGTCCACCTATGAGCATGTCGACCCCGCCATCGTGGGGAATGAGCGTGTCATCCCGATGAGCAATCAGGCCGGGCAGTCGAACCTGCGGGCGCGGCTGGCGGCGGCGGGGATCGAGGTGGACCCCAAGGACGCGCGGCTTGGGCGCATCCTTGAGGTGGTGAAGGAGCGCGAGGATCAGGGCTATGCCTATGACGGCGCGCAGGCGAGTTTCGAGCTGGTGGCGCGGGCGGAGCTTGGGTTGCTGCCCGAGTTCTTTGAGGTGAAGCGCTACCGGGTGACGGTGGAGCGGCGGAAGAACAAGTATAACGAGATGGTCAGCCTGTCCGAAGCCGTGGTCGTGGTGAAGATTGGCGAGACGAAGATGCTGTCCGTGTCCGAATCGATGGATGAGACGGGGACGGATCGCGGGCCGGTGAACGCGCTTGCCAAGGCCTTGGGCAAGGATCTGGGGCCCTATCAGGCGGTGATCGACGACATGAAGCTGGTCGATTTCAAGGTGCGGATCACGCAAGGCGGCACCGAGGCCGTGACCCGCGTCATCATCGACAGCGAGGATTCGCAAGGCCGCCGCTGGTCCACCGTGGGGGTCAGTGCGAATATCGTGGATGCGAGCTTTGAGGCGCTTTTGGACGCGATCCACTGGAAGCTTATCCGTGACGTGGGCCAGCCGGTGCCGGCATGAGCGTCGATGCCTGCGCGGCCTTGGTCGAACGGGGTGACCCGGATCGGTTTGCCGCCGCGATGGCGGCACCCGTGGCGGCGCGGGGGCGGCTGTTCGTGCTTTATGCCTTTAACCTAGAGGTGGCGCGCGCGCCTTGGGTGACGAAAGAGCCGATGATTGCCGAGATGCGGCTGCAATGGTGGCGTGATGTGGTGGCCGAGGCGGGCGCGGGAAAGCCTGCGCGGGCGCATGAGGTGGCGGGGCCATTGGCCGGATTGATCCGTGAGGCAGGCTTGCCGGTGGCGGTTCTGGATCGGCTGGCCGAGGCGCGGCGGTGGGATGTCTATCGGGACCCGTTCGAGGATCGCGCGGCCTTGGATGCCTATCTGGAGGATACGGGTGGCGGGCTGATGTGGCTGGCGGGGCTTGCGCTTGGCGCGGGCGCTGCTGCGGAAGGGGCGTTGCGGGCTTTGGGTTGGGCGTCGGGTTTGGCCGCGTTCCTGCGCGCTGTGCCAGAGTTGGAGGCACGGGGGCGCGTGCCGCTGGTGGACGGGCGACCAGAGGCGGTGGCGGCTTTGGCGCATGAGGGATTGGCGCGGATCGCAGCGGTGCGGGGCGCGTTGCGGCGGCTGGGCGCGGCGCGGGCGGCCACGATCGCCGCGTGGCAGGCGGAAGGGCTGCTGCGACTGGCTGCGGCGGAACCGGGGCGGGTGGCGCAGGGCACCCTGTCCCTTTCCGAGTTCGGGCGGCGCTTTGGGCTGCTGCGTGCGGGGCTGCGCGGCGGGCTTTAGGGGCCTTGCCCTGTGCCGGTCGTCAGGCATGCAACGCTTTGTTAACACTTTTGTCCGATTTTCCTAAATGTGCGGCGGATTGCCCTAGAAAATCCTGAATTGGGTCCGTTTCAGACCATGGTGGGCAGGCAAACTTGGGTCGTGTTTGGCATTCGGGGCCAAGCATGGTGCCGCCCGAGGCGGTTCTGGAACGAGTCATGAGTATTCTTTCGCCCATCCTTCCCGACGACGCCGAAATCGCGCTTGCGCCGCGCGGCTTCCTGCGCGGCACCCGCCTTCTGACGCCGCGCGGCCTGCGGCTGGTCGAGGAGTTGCGACCCGGCGATGTGGTCATGTGCTGCAAGGGTGATCCGGTCGTCCTGCGGTCGGTGGCGCGGACGATGGTGGTGCGGTCCGGGGCGCGCGTCGTCTGCGTCGCGGGAGAGGCGCGCGGCCGGGATCGGCTGGCGCCCCCGCTCTATCTGGCGGAAGGGCAGATGATCGTCGTGGCGGGGGAGTCTCTGGCGGCCTATTTCGGTGTCGAAGAGGCGCTGGCCCCGGTTGGCGCTTTGGTCAACGGGCAGGACCTGCGGCTGGTCGATGCGCCTACGGCCGACATGTGGTTCGAACTTGAGACGGTGGCCGCCTGCACGCTGGTTGTGGAAGGGCTGCATGTGGCCGTCGGCGACGTGGCGCGCGACAGCCTTCCGGTCCTAAGCCCGGAAGAGGCGCGGTTGCTGGCTTTGGCGGTGTGAGGCGCGATCCCGCTAGCGGGTTTCCTTTGGGTGCAGGGCAAGCCAGATGAGCGCGCCCCCCGCCAATACGAGGAAGGGGAGCATGGCGAAGTTGACCGCCTGCCAACCCGCCTGAACCGATCCGCCCGAGCAGTTCATCAATCCCCCGGAAGAGAAGGAGGCGACCGTCACGCCGCCAAAGACCACAAGGTCGTTCAGGCCTTGCAGGCGGCCCTTTTCGGCGGCGGCCTGCTGGGCCGTCAGCATGGTCGTGGCGCCGATGAAGCCGAAATTCCAGCCGAGCCCCAGCAGCGCGAGGGCCACGAAGAAGTTGGCAAGGTTCACCCCCGCGATGGCAACGGCCCCGGCCCCGGCAAGGATGACGAGGCCCGTGGCGACGATCCGTTCCGCCCCGAAGCGGGCGATCAGGTGGCCGGTGAAGAAGCTGGGCGCATACATGGCAAGCACATGGGCGGTGACGACATCGGCGGCGTTGCCCTTGGTGAAGCCGCAGCCCACCACGGCGAGCGGGGAGGAGGTCATCACGAGGTTCATCAGCGCGTAAGACACCGTCGCGCAGATCATCGCGACCGCGATGCGGGGCGTGCGGATCAGCTCGGCCCGGCTGCGGCCCGTGGGTGCGCCCTGCACGGCAGCGGCGGGTTTCGGGATATCGAGCAGCAGGAACAGGAACACACCCACAAGGTTCAGCGCCATGACCGCAAGGTAGGTGGCAAGGAAGGGGATGACCATCGCCTCGGCCGTGAGCTTTACCAGTTGCGGGCCGAAGACGGCAGAGAGCAGGCCCCCCGCCATGACCAATGAGATGGCCTTGGGTCTATAGGCGTCGGAGGCGGTGTCGGCGGCGGCAAAGCGGTAGAAGCCCTGCGCCGACATGTAGACGCCGGTGAAAAGCGCCGCGACGACGAACAGGACGAAGCTCTGCTGGAGAAGCGCGAAGGCCCCGAGCGCCCCGCCAATGCCGCCGCCGAGGGCGCCGATGGCAAAGCCCGCGCGGCGACCGTGGCGCTGCATGAAGGCCGAGATCGGCGTGGCGGTCAGCATGGAGCCGATGACGGCGGCCGTGATGGGCAGGGTGGCCCAGCATATGTTGGGGGCGAGCGACTGGCCCGCGAGGCCCGCCACGGTAAAGATCATCGGCATCTGCGCGCCGAGGATGGCCTGCGCCGCAACCAGGACGAGGACGTTTTGCTTGGCGGTGCGGTCGGTGGGGGTGGCGCGGCTGATCATGGCGCTAGGGTTACGCCTTGGGGCGGCGGGGGCAAGGGACAAATGCGCGCGGCGGAATGCGAGGGGGCTGGTCTTGGCGGGCGGTTGCAGGGCAGGGTGGGGGCTGCGAGGGAGGGGACTGTGGCGGTCGGACGGATCATCATGACGGCGGATTGCGTGGCCGAGGGCGCGGCATGGTTGGCCGCGCGAGAGCCGCGCTTTGCCCATGCGCTGGCGCTGACGGGGCCGCTGCCGCTGCGGCGGCGCGAGGACGGGTTCCGCGCGCTGCTGTCGGCGATCGTTTCGCAGCAGGTCTCGGTCGCGTCGGCCAATGCGATCTGGGCGCGGCTGGACGGGGCGGGGCTGTGCGATCCGGTAAGGATGGCCATCGCGACGGACGAGGACCTGCGGGCGGCGGGGCTGTCGCGGCAGAAGGCGCGTTATGGGCAGGCGTTGGCGCGGGCGGGGATCGACTTCGCGGCCCTGCGCGACGTGCCGGACGAGGGGGTGGTGGAGGTGCTGACCGCCGTGCCGGGGATCGGGCGCTGGACGGCCGAGATCTATGCCATGTTCGCGCTGGGGCGGGCGGATGTCTTCGCGCCCGCAGACCTTGCCTTGCAAGAGGGGGCGCGGCTGCTGTTCGCGCTGGAGGCGCGGCCTTCAGAAAAGGCGTTGCGGGCGATGTCGGAGGCGTGGTCGCCGTGGCGGGCGGTTGCGGCGCGGATGCTCTGGGCCTACTACCATGTCGAGAAACAGCGAGAGGGCATCCGGTGACCGGGTTGAAGTACGGGCGCAAGGCGGCGCGCAGCGGGGCGGCGAAATCCATCGTGGTCTTTGTCCATGGTTATGGCGCGGACGGGGCGGACCTGCTGGGTCTGGGCGACGCATTGGCGCCGCATCTGCCGGACACGGTCTTCTTGGCCCCCGATGCGCCGCAGCCCTGCGTGGGCAATCCCTTTGGGTTTCAGTGGTTTCCCATCCCGTGGCTGGACGGGTCCAGCGAAGAGGCGGCAAAGGCGGGGATGGCGGCATCTGTCGCGATGCTGGACGACTTCCTTGACGC
>JBDKFE010000146.1:0-5421 GCA_039798885.1 Pseudomonadota bacterium
CTTCGCAAGGAAGGACCGTTCGACAAAGGATTGGCGCGTCATGTCAACCTCGCGCGGGTGTCAGTGCAGGACCGGGGGCCAGCCCCCGGACCCCCGGGATATTTGGGGACGGAAAATGGGGGCAGCATCGCCTCAATCCCCCGCCGCGCGGCCCTTCAGGGCGATGATGCCCCTTGGCCGGAACTGGATGAACAGGATGATGAAAAGGATCATGTAGGTCTGCGCCGCCAGCGTGTTCGATGGGTTCAGCCATTCGATCCCCTTTTGCAGCGCGCCGATCAACGCGGCCCCCGCCAGCGTGCCCCAGATGTTGCCCACGCCGCCCACGACCACCGTCATGAAGCTTTGGACGATGTAGTCGGACCCTAGTTCCGACGTCACCTTGGCGAAAAGGCCGATGGCCACCCCCGCGATCCCCGCGATGCCGGACCCCAGACCAAAGGTCAGCATGTTGATCCGGTCCGGGTTGATCCCCATCGATGCCGCCATGGACGGGTTCTGCGTCACCGCCCGCACCTCCAGCCCCAGCCGCGTCCGCTTCATCAGCCACAGGAAGAACAGCAGGAACATGAGGGCCAGCACGAAGATGGCGATGCGGATATAGCTGATCGACACCACGTCATTGAAAACCAGCGCCCCATCAAGCCAACTGGGCGCCGTCAGCGGCCGCGCCTGCGTGCCAAAGATGTTCTTGGCGATCTGCTGCAGCGCGATAGAGATGCCAAAGGTCGCCAGCAGCGTCTCCAGCGGGCGTTTGTAGAGATGTCGGATCACCAACCGCTCCATCGCCACCCCGGCGGCAAAGGTCACGGCAAAGGCCAAGGGCAGCGCCACGATGATGGACAGCGTGTGGTTGGCGATGAACAACTGCACCACATAGCCCGTATAGGCGCCCATCATGATGAACTCGCCATGGGCCATGTTGATCACCCGCATCACGCCAAAGGTGATGGCCAACCCGATGGCCGCAAGGAAGTAGATGGAGGCCAGCGACACCGCATCCAGCGCAAGGTCCGCCGCCTGCATCGCGCCGACCTTCACGCCGATCCCGTCCAGCGCCGCCTTGGCGGCCAAGGTCACGGCGGCATCCGGTTCCTCATAGACCTCGGCGAAGCCATGCGCCGCGATGGCAGCGGCCACTTCGGCATCCGTCGCGGCGGGCGGCACCGTGCCTGCCGTTTCGAGCGCCGTATAGGCGCGGTCGCGCGCCGCCTGCGTGCCGAGTTCGGCCACCGGCACGCCACCGACGGCCCCGTCCACGATATGGGCCAGCAACGCCGCCCGCGCCTCTTCCACCGTCAGCCGCGCCGGGGCCATCCCGGCGGCGACCAACAGGTCATAGGCCTCTGCCTCGGTCAGGTCTTCGCCCGGCACCAGCCGCCGCGCCACGTTCGCGCCCTGGGGCAAGTCTCCGGCAAAGGCCAGGCGCGTCGTCGCCAGCAGCGGGTTCAGCGCCGCCCGCAGGTCCAGCCCCAGATCGGCCCCGAAACCTTCGATCGCCGCCACCCGCGCCGCGCTGTCCGTGTCAAAGCGCAGCGTCAGCAACCGCTCCAGCCGCGCCTTCTGTGCCTGCAGCGCTGGGTCCGCCTCGCCCGCCAGCGACGCGCGCAGCGGCCCCAGATGCCCCGCCTCCGGGTCGCGCGCGATAGAGGTCAGCGCCTCTGCCCGCTTTGCCGGATCGGGGTCCGACAGGGTGAACTGCACCAGCGCCGTCGCGATCACCCCGCGCACGCCCGCATTGGGGCGCAATTCCAAGATATCCGATTTCGCCGCCGTCCCGGCCTCAGCCCCCGTCAGGTCGCGCAGGGACCAGCCTTCGGCGGTCTGTTCGATCAGGAAGAAGGTCCCGTCCGCCTTGCGCAGGCCAAGGCCCTTTTCGGCCCATGCGGCCAGCACCGTGGCCGCCACAGGATCCCCGCTCGCGGCCAGTTCGGCGATCACGGGGGCGATCTTCGCCCGCGTGGGCTTTTCGATCAAGGCGCGGTTCTCGGTCAGGATGTCGGTCGCCGACGGAGTCTGGGCCACGCCGGGGGTCAACCCGGCAAAGGCCAGCAGCAGCGCTGTGGCAAAGGAAAGAAGACTGCGTCGCATGGAACCCTGCGCCATGGAAAAGGGGGGCCGGGGCATCCGGCCCCCCGTGGATCAGATCAGGCTCAGTAGTTGGACTTCAGCTGCACGCAGGTCTTGGTCTCGGTGTTGTACATCCCGCAGCCCAGCGTCTGCCAATCGGACTCCAGCACCGCCGATTCCGGCAGGAAGTCGGTCCAGGCGTCCCCCGCGACCGGTTCGGTCTGGCTGACGATGTCGAACTGGCCATCCGCCCGGATCTCGCCGATCAGCACCGGCTTGGTCAGGTGGTGGTTGGGCAGCATCTTGGCGACGCCCCCGGTCAGGTTCGGCACTTCAAGCCCGTACATCGCCGTGCGCACCGCATCCACATCGGTGGTCCCGGCCTTCTCGACCGCCTGCACCCACATGTTGAAGCCGATGACATGCGCTTCCATCGGGTCGTTGGTCACGCGCTCTGGCCCGGCGAAGGCCTTCCACTTTTCGATGAAGGCCGCGTTTTCGGGGGTGTCGGCCGACTGGAAGTAGTTCCACGCGGCAAGGTGGCCGACGAGGTTCGACGTATCCAGACCCGACAGTTCCTCTTCACCGACCGAGAAAGCAACGACCGGGATTTCATCCGCCGACACGCCCGCCGCCGCCAGTTCCTTGTAGAAACCGATATTCGCATCGCCGTTGATGGTCGAGATCACGCCGACCTTCTTGCCATCCGCGCCCAGCGCCACGACATCGGCCACGATCTTGGACCAGTCGGAATGGCCAAAGGGGGTGTAGTTGACAAAGATGTCCTCCTTCGCGATCCCCTTGGAGATCAGGTAGGATTCAAGGATGTTGTTCGTCGTGCGCGGATAGACATAGTCGGTGCCCAGCAGCGCGAACTTCTCCACCCCAAGCTCTTCGAGGAAGTAGTCCGTGGCCGGAATGGCCTGCTGGTTCGGCGCAGCCCCGGTGTAGAAGACGTTCTTCGACGATTCCTCGCCCTCGTACTGCACCGGGTAGAACAGCAGCCCGTTCAACTCTTCGATCACCGGCAGCACCGACTTGCGGCTGACCGACGTCCAGCAGCCGAACATCACATCCACATTGGACACGGTCAGCAATTCCCGCGCCTTTTCCGCAAACAGCGGCCAATCCGACGCCGGGTCCACCACGACCGCTTCCAGCTTCTTGCCAAGCAGGCCGCCCTTGGCGTTCTGCTCTTCGATCAGCATCAGCATCGTGTCTTTCAGCGTCGTCTCCGAAATCGCCATCGTGCCCGACAGCGAATGCAGGACGCCGACCTTGATCGTCTCCTCTTGCGCCAGCGCAGCCCCCGCGAGGGCCATGCCCATCGCGCCGCCCAGCATCATCCCCTTGATCCCGTTCATGGATAATCCTCTCTCGAGGCCACCCGAAGGCACCCTTCCCTTTCCGGGGATGGGTGACTATCTTCGAGAGGCAACTCAGGTTGCACCCCGTGCGGCGGGGGCGGACTTCCACATCGAAGCCCCTGCCGCACATCTTTTCTTCCACGGCGACCACAACGGCCCCGCAAGTGAGAGAAGACCGCCAATGCCGCGACGCAGCAACCACCGCCGCCGGAACGGGCAAAGGTGAAACCCAAACCCCGCTTTTTCGCCCAAGGATTGCGCGGTTCAGGGGCATTGGATGAAAATTTGATCGTTCACGAAGCCGCGACCCGGCGACTCAGGGTGCATTCAGGTGCCCCCTGCGGGGATACCGGCAGCCCGCCATGCCCGACGGGACGGCAAAGAACGCGGCCGCTGTTGGCCTTTACGGCCGCGCGGCAAAGATCGATCCGTGTTCGTTGACTGCTGCCCCATGGTTCGCAGCCTCGCGCCGCTGCGCTCTCTGTGTTCAGGGCGACACGCGGCAATTCCTGCCTCTGACGGGCTTGGGTCTGGACGTCACGCGCCCATGACAGCAGGTCGAGATCGGCTATCCTAGGGACGATCCGCCGACCGAAGCCGAAGCGGCGGACGACATCGCACAGGGCACAAGGTGCCGTCCGACCCGCCTTCTTTCAACGCGGTCCATCCGGCGCAATCGCGCCGCCTTGCGGCAGTTACGGTTTGGACAGCGGCGGACGGCTTGGGGAAAGGCGGGCCCATCAAAGGCCCGTCCGCGTCACGGGGCCAGCGCCAGCCCCCCCTCGCGCTCTAGAAAGGCCACGACCTCGGCGATCCCCACGCCCTGCCGCAGCCGCGCCATGACATAGGGCCGACTGCCCCGCGCCCGCTGCGTATCCTGCTCCAACAGAACCGGATCGACGCCCACATACGGCGCAAGGTCCGTCTTGTTCACCACCAGCAAATCCGACCGCGTCACCCCCGGCCCACGCTTGCGCGGGATGTCCTGCCCCGCCGCCGTGTCGATCACATAGATCGTCAGGTCCGCCAATTCCGGGCTATAGGTCGCCGCCAGATTGTCCCCCCCGCTTTCGATCAGGATCAGGTCCAGATCGGGAAAGGCCCCCCGCAACTCGGCCACCGCCGCAAGGTTGATCGACGCATCCTCCCGGATCGCCGTATGCGGACAGCCCCCCGTTTCCACCCCGCGTATCCGCTCTACCGGCAGCACCTGCGCGCGCATCAGATATTCCGCATCCTCGCGGGTGTAGATGTCATTGGTGATCACCGCCATCGAACAGCGATGCGCCAAGGCGCGGCACAGCTGCTCGGTCAGCGTGGTCTTGCCCACGCCCACCGGTCCCCCGATCCCCACCCGCAAAGGCCCGTTCGCGCTCATGTCTTGAAGATCCTCACATCCATCCCCTCATGCCGCAGCGCCGCCAGATCAGCCCCCAGCGCGGCACTCCCGATCTCTTCGACCGAGGCTGCAACCGCCTCCTCCGCCAGCCGCGCGATCAAGGGATGCAACCGCGCCAGCGCCGCCTGCCCATCATTCTGGCCCAAAGGCACGAACCGCACCGCCGCCGATACAAGGTTCGACGCGAAAGCATGCAGATAAAGCGCCACCACCTCGCGCTTCTCCAACCCCAAACCGCGCGCCGCCACCCCCACCGCCACGGGCAAAGGCCGCTCTACCACCGCCGCCCCCGTCAGCGCCGCCACGGTCCGCGCAAAGGCCGCCCCCTGCTCTGCCACCTCGCGCAACCGCTCGGCCGACGGCTGCAACGCCACGCAAAGCTCCGCCAGCGCATCCCAATCCGCCCCCGGCTCTAGCGCCGCCGACAGCAGGATCGCATCCTGCTTCCCCGCCCCGAACCGCAACACATCGGCCAGCCACGCCTCCAGATCAGCCCCCGACCGGATGCCGCCATCCGAAATCACCTGCTCCATCCCGTGCGAATAGGCAAAGCCCCCCGTCGGAAAGGCAGGCGACAGCCATTGC
>JBDKFE010000147.1:0-2716 GCA_039798885.1 Pseudomonadota bacterium
CTTCCGCGCCACCCCCTCCACCACCAGCCACACCGCCCCGCAAAGGCACCCCCCCGTCACCCGCTTGCCCCCTCCCCACCCCAAACCGCTTGCCCCTTCCCCCCCTCTCCCTTAGAGACAAAACAAAGCTAACGAACGGAGGCCGCATGCGTCGCGTCGTCATCACCGGGATTGGCATCGTGTCACCCATCGGGAACACCGCCGCCGAAGTCGAAGCCTCGCTCCGTGCGGGCAAGTCGGGCATCGTCTTCGCCCCCGAATACGCCGAACGCGGCTTTCGCAGCCAAGTCCACGGCCAGCCCAACATCGTGCTCGAAGACCATATCGACAAGCGCGACCTGCGCTTCATGGGCGACGGCGCGGCCTATAACTTCATCGCCATGGATCAGGCGATCAAGGATTCCGGGCTGGACGAAAAAGACATCTCCAACGAACGCACCGGCATCATCGTGGGCTCCGGCGGACCCTCGACCAAATCCTTCTTCAAGGCCCACAACGTGGTGCGCGAAACTGGCTCGCCCAAACGGATCGGCCCCTTCGGCGTGACCAAGGGCATGTCTTCCACCACCTCGGCCTGCCTTGCCACACCCTTCAAGATCAAGGGCGTCAACTACTCCATCACCTCTGCCTGCTCCACCTCGGCCCATTGCATCGGCAACGGCGCGGAACTGATCCAATTCGGCAAGCAGGACATCGTCTTCGCAGGCGGCGGCGAAGAGTTGGACTGGACGCTGTCCTGCCTCTTCGACGCGATGGGTGCGATGTCGTCGAAATACAATGACGCCCCCGCCACCGCCTCGCGCACCTATGACGCCACCCGCGACGGCTTTGTCATCGCAGGCGGCGGCGGTGTGGTGGTTCTGGAAGAACTCAACCACGCACTGGCCCGTGGCGCGAAAATCTATGCCGAAGTCACCGGCTACGGCGCCACCTCCGATGGCTACGACATGGTCGCCCCCTCGGGCGAAGGCGGCGAACGCTCCATGCGGCTTGCCCTCTCCACCCTGCCGCAGGGCCGCAAGATCGACTACATCAACTCCCACGGCACCAGCACCCCCGTCGGTGACGTGACCGAAATGGAAGCGATCCGCCGCGTCTTCGGGCGTGGCAACACGCCCCCCGTCGCCTCCACCAAGTCACTCACGGGCCACTCCCTCGGCGCGACCGGGGTGCATGAGGCGATCTACTCCCTGCTCATGATGAACGGCGACTTCATCGCGGCCTCGGCCAATGTCACCACGCTCGACCCCGCGCTTGATCCGTCCGAAATCGTCACCACCTTGCGCGAAGGCGTGAACATCGACTCGGTGCTGTCCAACAGCTTCGGCTTCGGCGGCACCAATGCCACCCTCGTGATGAGCAAATACCTCGGCTGACACACGACACGCATAAGGGAACAGCGACATGGCCGATCTGATGAAGGGCAAGCGTGGCCTGATCATGGGCGTGGCGAATGAACGCTCCATCGCTTGGGGCATCGCCGCCGCCATGGCGAAAGAGGGCGCGGACCTCGCCTTCTCCTACCAAGGCGAAGCCTTCGGCAAACGCGTCGCCCCCCTCGCGGCCTCGGTCGGGTCGGACGTCCTCGTCGATGTGGACGTGACGAATGACGACAGCCTCGACGCCTGCTTCGCCGCCCTCAAGGACCGCTGGGGGACGATGGATTTCCTCGTCCATGCCATCGCCTATTCCGACAAGAACGAACTGACGGGCCGCTTCATCAACACGACCCGCGGGAACTTCACCAACTCCCTCGCCATCTCTTGCTACAGCTTCATCGACGTCTCGCGCCGCGCGGCGGAACTGATGCCGGACGGCGGCACGCTCATCACCCTCACCTATGGCGGCTCCAACCGCGTGACGCCCAATTACAACGTCATGGGCGTGGCCAAAGCGGCGCTGGAAAGCTCTGTCCGCTACCTCGCCAATGACCTTGGCCCGCAAAAGATCCGCGTCAACGCGGTCTCCCCCGGTCCGATGAAGACGCTCGCAGGCGCAGCCATCGGCGGCGCCCGCGCCACCTACCGCCATACCGAGGCGAACGCCCCCCTCCGCTCCAACGCCACGCTGGAATCGGTTGGCGGCACTGCCGTCTGGCTCGCCTCCGACTACGGCTGCTTCACCACGGGCGAAGTGGTCCATGTCGACGGCGGCTACCACGTCCTTGGCATGCCGCAGCAGGACAATCTCGGCGGCGCGGCCGACAAGGGCTGACCCGGCAACGGACAAAGGCCGAAGCGCATCTCAAATCACCCCACATAAGGCCGGCGACCGCCCCGTCGCCGCCCCCAAAGCCGTGACCGCCCCAAAGTCTGCCCCCCCCTAGCCACAAAACCGCGCAAACATCACAAACCGTCGGCAGGTCCAGCCGTCAGACCAGCGACGCCAAAGCCCTTAGTCCGGCTTACCCCGCAACCGCACCCTTCCCCCCTTGACTGCATCTCAATTGAGATACACCCTCTCTCCAACCCGAACGGAGTCCCCCCATGCCCGCCAACACCACCATGCTCCACATCCGCATCGACGAGGACACGAAGACCCGCGCCGCTGCCGCTCTGGAAGGCGTGGGCCTCACCCTCTCCGACGCCGTCCGCATCCTCCTCACCCGCGTCGCCAAGGAAGGCGGCCTCCCCCCCGGCCTGACCGTGACCGAGGAAACCTACGACGACTGGTTCCGCCGCAAGGTGCAAGAGGCGCTTGACGATCCGGGGCCGCT
>JBDKFE010000148.1:0-40737 GCA_039798885.1 Pseudomonadota bacterium
ACCGCGACCATCGCCGCCACCCCGCAGGGCTGGCAGGCCGTCGCCGCGCAATTGTCGATGCTGACGGATTGAAGGCGAGGTAAAGCCCAGCCCATATCTGACCTTGGTTGGGTTGCAGATAACCAGCGGAGCGCGGCACGCCACTTGAAGCACCAGCGCAAGGAGGGTCGAAAGGCCCCAGTGGGGCGTTTCGACGCTCCGTCGGTAGGGCCGCGCACGTCACGCCGGGGCGGGCGCCTCGGGCCAACCCAACCGTCGCACCCGAGCATCCAATTCGAAGCCGCAAGGCAGGGTTCCCCCCGCCCGCCACTCACGCCGCGAAATTCCGGAACATCCCCCGATCCACTTGACGCTGGCGGAACTCAAGGTCCACCCGGTTCGCCGCGCCGTTCAGATATTCCCGCTCCAACTCTGCCGGGGTCGGGATATGGAACGCACGGATGAAGGTTTTGACGCGCTCGAACATGATGTTTCCTTTCTGCCGATGACCGGAAGATAGGACGCCGCAGTGCAGCATGAAACCGCCACGAGGCAAAAGCCGCCATGCATCAGGCGCAATGGTCATCCAAGAAACGCATGAGAAACGCGCAGCCCCGCGCGCAAAGCGGTCAAACCGACAGCAGCGCTCGCGCCGCCTGTCGCGCGGCCTCGGTGACGGTATCCCCCGCCAGCATCCGCGCCACTTCCTCCACCCGCGCCCCGTCATCCAAAGGCGTCACCGTGGACAGCGTCACATCCCCCGCCACCCGCTTTTCCACCCGCCAATGCGCGCCACCCAAAGCAGCCACCTGCGGCGAATGCGTCACCACCAGCACCTGACATCCCTCTGCCAGCGCCTTCAACCGCCGCCCCACGGCATCGGCCGTCGCCCCGCCAACCCCCCGGTCAATCTCATCAAAGATCATCGTCAGCCCCGGCGCATCGCCCGTCAGACACACCTTCAACGCCAGCAGGAAGCGGCTCAACTCCCCGCCCGACGCGATCCGGTTCAGCGGCCCCGAAGGCGCGCCCGGATTGGTCGCCACGGTAAAGGTCACCGCATCCACCCCCTCCGGCCCCGGCTCTCCCGCCACGACCTCGGTCGCAAAGACCGCCCGCTCCATCTTCAACGGCGCAAGCTCCGCCGCCATCGCCGCATCCAGCCGCTTCGCCGCCGCCAACCGCGACGCCGTCACCCGCGCCGCCTCGTCCCGATAGGCCGCCTCGGCCAGTGCCACGGCCTTTGCAAGCGCAGCAATCCCCGCCTCGCCCCCGTCCAGCGCCGCCAGCCGCGCCCGCAATTCGCCCGCCAGCACGCCCAGATCATCCGCCAGCACGCCATGCTTGCGCGCCAGCGCCCGGATCGCGAACAGCCGCTCTTCCAGCCGCTCCAACTCACCGGGGTCGAAATCCAGCGCCGCCAGACAGCCCTCGACCCCCTGCTGCGCCTCGCCCAATTCGATCAACGCCCGGTCCAGCGCGGCCAAAGCCCCCTCCAGCCGCCCCTCCGCCCGCTCGGCCGCGCCCTCCAGCCAGCGCACGGCATCGCGCAGCAACCCCTCGGCCCCCTGATCCGACAGCGCCTCCAGCGCCCGCGCCACATCCGCCCGGATACGCTCTGCCCCCTGCATCATGCGCCGCCGCGCATCCAGACTGGCCTCCTCGCCGGGTTCCGGGTTCAGCTTGTCCAACTCCGCCACCGCATGGCGCAGGAATTCCTCTTCCTTCCGCGCCACGGCCAAGGCCGCCTCTGCCGCCGCCAGATCCGACCGCGCCACCGCCTGCGCCCGCCACGCAGACTTAAGCCGCCCCAGATCGACCCCCGCAAAGGCATCCAGCAACGCCCGATGCCCGCGCGGGTTCAACAAGCCCCGGTCATCATGCTGCCCATGCAATTCCACCAGCGTCTCAGACAGATCCCGCAACACCTCGCCCGACACGCGACGATCATTGACCCAGGCCGTCTTGCGCCCATCGACCGCATTCACGCGCCGCAGGATCACCTCGCCATCCTCGACCTCGATCCCGGCCTCTGCCAGCACGGCCCGTCCCGCATGGCCCGCAGGCAGATCGAAGACCGCCGTCACGCTGCCCTGCTCTGCCCCTTGCCGCACAAGCTCTGCCCGCCCGCGCCATCCCAGCACAAAGCCCAAGGCATCCAGCAGAATCGACTTTCCCGCCCCCGTCTCGCCCGTCAACACATTCAGACCCGGCCGGAACTCAAGGTCCAGCCGGTCGATGATCAGCACATCCCGGATTTCGAGCGTCCGCAGCACCGCGTAGCCCCCCGCAGGCTTACAACCACTCGCCCTTGATCATCTGGCGATAGACCGACCGCAGCCAGCTGTCGCCCACCGCTTCGGGGTTCAGGCCACGGCCTTTCAGCAGACGGAAGCTGTCGTCATAGAAGGGCGAGGCTTGGTAGTTGTATCCAAGGATCGCCCCCGCCGTCTGCGCCTCTTGGGTAAAGCCCAGCGCCAGATAGGCCTCTACCAGCCGGTGCAGCGCCTCGGCGGTATGGGTGGTGGTCTGGAAATCCTGCACAACCGTACGGAAGCGGTTGATCGCCGCCGTGTAATTGCCGCGCTTCAGGTAGTAGCGCCCGATCTCCATCTCCTTGGCGGCCAGATGGTCGAAGGCCAACTCGAATTTCAGCATGGCCGACCGCGCATAATCGCTGTCGGGATACTGCTCGATCACGTCGCGCATCCCTTGCAGCGCTTGGAAAGTCACGCCCTGATCGCGACCCACATCGTCGATCTGGTCATAATAGCTCAGCGCCATAAGGTAGAGCGCATAGGGCGCATCCTCGTCACCCGGATAGAAATCAAGGTAACGCTGCGCCGCCGCCCGCGCCTCTTCGTATTTCTTGGCCTTGTGATAGCTGAAGGCCTGCATGATCAGCGCGCGCTTGGCGAATTCGGAATAGGGATAGATCCGCTCCACCTCTTGGAAATAGCGGATCGCCCCGTCCGGCCGCCGCTCATTCGTCAGCGCCAATTCGCCCTGCTTGTAGATTTCCTCGGCGGTGAAGTTCTCCAGCGGCACTTCCTGTGTTCCGCCGCATGCGACAAGGGCCGAAGCAAGCATCGCAAGCCCCAGGAACCGCACGCCCGCCTTCACGACTGCCATCTTCCGCCTACCCCACGTCATTCCTGTGCACGGTAGCGGCGCAAAGCACCCGCGACCATGTTCTTGCAGCCGTCCTAGCACAGAAAAATCCGGGGCGCAAAACGGCTTTCTTGCCGTGAGCAAGGCTCAGGCGCGCAGCGGCAGATCGGCCTCATGCACCCCGATGCCGGGCAGCTTGCAACCGGTCTGCGCCCCGACATCCACCAGCGTCCACGCATCCGGCCGCGCGAAAAGGGCCCGCAGCAGCCGGTTGGTCAACGAATGGCCGGCCCGGATGCCCGTATAGCGGCCAAGGATCGGTGCCCCAGCCAGAAAAAGATCGCCCACGGCGTCCAGCATCTTGTGGCGCACCGGTTCATCGCGATGGCGCAGCCCGCCCGGCGACAGCACCACATCCCCGTCGAAGACCACCGCATTCTCGTAGGTTCCGCCCAGCGCCAGACCGTTCGCGCGCATCGCGTCGACATCTGACTGGCGGCAGAAGGTGCGGCTGTCCGACAACTCCCGCACGAAGGCCCCGTTGGCCAGACTCATGCGCTTGCCCTGCTGGCCGATCGCGGGAACGTCGAAATCGATCTCGAACGCGATCTCCATCGTCTCTGCCGGTTCCAGACGCGCCACCGCATCGCCGTCGCGCACCTCAACCGTCTGCAGGATGCGGATCGCCCGCACGGCAGCATCCTGACCGACCGTTCCTGCCGTGATGAACCCTTCGACGAAAGGCACAGCCGACCCGTCAAGGATCGGAACTTCCGGCCCGTCGATCTCGATCAGGGCGTTGTGGATGGCACATCCGGCCAGCGCCGCCATGACATGTTCCACGGTCGAAACCGAAACGCCCGCCGCGTTCGCGACCAGCGTGCACAGCTTCGACGGAATGACCGTATCCCATCGCGCAGGCACGCGCGCGTCGATCAGCGGATCGTCCTGCGCCAGATCGGTCCGCAGAAAGACGATCCCATGTCCCGCCGAAGCCGGCTTCACGACCATGCGCACGGGTTGCCCACCATGCAGGCCGGTTCCGTGAAAGGTGACGGCAGTCTTGACGGTGCGCTGCAAAGTCGTCTCGTCCATTCTTCGTTTCTGCGTCCTGCCCCTCGGCAGACTGCCGGACCACGGATGATACCGCGCAAGATCGGGCGACGATCAGTTAAGGGGCTGCCCCTGCAAACTCAACTCACTCTTCGTGACGGACTGTTACAAGATCGAAACACAAGCAAACCCCTGATTTCAAAAGAAAAGGCCCGACGCAACAGCACCGGGCCCCTTCGATTGAAACAGTCTTGCCGCTGGCCTCAGTTCGCCTGACGCCGCAAGAACGCCGGAATCTCGATCCGCTCCTGATCCGCGCTCAGCTCCGGCTCGTCGTCATAGCCCTGCACCTGCGGCTGCTGGCGCGCCACGGCCTGCCCTTCGGCATGGCCGCCCCCCGCCATGCGGTTGATCAGCGACCCGATGCCAAAGCGCGGACGCGGCGCTTCGGCCTGCGGTTTGGGCGCCGGGGCCTGCACGCGCGACTGCCCCGTCATGGCCGGGCGCTGCGCGGCAGGCGCGGGCGACTTGCTGACGGCTGCCTGCAGGCGGGCAAGGGCTTCTGGCGACGGGGTCCCCGGCGCACGCGGACGCGGCGCGACAAAGGCGGCGGCATCCTGATCTACGGCTGCGGTGCTGCGCGGCTGCGCGGCGGGCTGCTGCGGGCGATAGGCGGGCGGCGGCATGTCGTCGGCCACGTCCATGTCGTGCCGCGGATCGAAGGCGGGGGCCTGATCGAAAAGCGACGGTTCCGGCTGCGCCTGCACCATCTGCGACGGCTGCATCATCATCGGTTCGGGCTGCGGCACATAGGCGGGCGGCGGGGCCACCTGCTGCGCGACCTGCGGCATCTCGCGGCGCGGCTCTGGCGTCGGCTGCGGCAGCGGCGCGGCCATGGTGCGGCGCGCAACCGGCGCTTCCTGCTTGCCGGCCCTGCTCACGTCGATGCCGGTCGCAACGACCGACACGCGGATCGCGCCGCCCATGTTTTCATCCAGCGTCGACCCCACGATGATGTTGGCGTCCGGGTCCACCTTCTCGCGGATGATGTTCGCGGCCTCGTCCAACTCGAACAGCGTCAGGTCATAGCCGCCGGTGATGTTGATCAGCACGCCCTTGGCCCCGTTCAGGCTGATCTCGTCCAGCAGCGGATTGGCAATCGCCTTCTCGGCCGCCTGCACCGCGCGATCCTCGCCCGTCGCCTCGCCCGTGCCCATCATGGCCTTGCCCATCTCGTCCATCACCGCGCGCACATCGGCAAAGTCGAGGTTGATCAGACCCGGACGCACCATCAGGTCCGTCACACCCTTCACGCCCTGATACAGCACGTCATCGGCCATCGCGAAGGCTTCGGTGAACGTGGTCCGCTCATTGGCCAGACGGAACAGGTTCTGGTTCGGGATGATGATCAGCGTGTCCACGACCTTCTGAAGGGCTTCGATCCCTTCCTCGGCCTGCTTCATCCGCTTGGCACCCTCGAACTGGAAGGGCTTCGTGACCACGCCCACGGTCAGCACGCCCAATTCCCGCGCCGCCTGCGCGATGATCGGGGCAGCGCCGGTCCCGGTGCCGCCACCCATGCCTGCCGTGATGAAACACATATGCGCCCCTGCCAGATGGTCGACGATCTCTTCGATCGTCTCCTCTGCCGCCGCCGCGCCGACCTGCGGCCGCGCGCCTGCGCCCAGACCTTCCGTGACCTTAAGCCCCATCTGGATGCGCGCATGGGCCTTGGAATGCTTCAGCGCCTGCGCGTCCGTGTTCGCCACCACGAACTCCACACCTTCAAGGTGCTTGTCGATCATGTTGTTCACGGCGTTGCCACCCGCCCCGCCGACACCAAACACGGTGATGCGCGGCTTCAGCTCTTCCTGCTGCGAGGTCATCATCAGATTAAGGGTCATTGCCACTCCGCCTGCTGTTCGTTGTGCCGCCGTCTTTTGGTGTCCGGCTGTAAGTCGCGCCTGTCCCGGGCGCAGAAATCCAAATTTATCCACGATTCTATCCACAAGGGAGCTTCAGGTCACGCGAAAAACGCGAAAGGGCTACAAAATATGGGGAAAAATCCGCCTCACTCGGCGGCATTTCGCCATTCACCACAGCATGATGAGGTTACCAGTTCTCGCGGAACCATTTGAAGGCCCTTTTCAGGGACCGCGCGGGATACCGCTCGCTCGGGATTTCGAAGTCCCACCATTCGTCCTGCGGATGCGCCGCAAAGAGGCACAGCCCCACCGCACTGGCAAAGGCCGCACCCGTGGCCGCCTGCGGCAGCCCCTGCACGCGCAGCGGACGGCCCAGCCGCACCTGCTGGCCCAGAATGCGCGCCGCCAAACCATCCAGCCCCGGAATCTGGCTGCCGCCGCCCGTCAGCACGATGGACTGGCTTGGCAGATGGTCGAACCCCGCCGCATCCAGCCGCGCCCGCGCCTCTTCCAGAATCTCCTCGACCCGTGGCCGCATGATGCCGATCAGCTCTGTCCGGCTGATCTGGCGACGGTCTTTCTCCCAATCGCCGCTCTCGCCGCCCATCTCGATCATCTCGCGGTCATCCATGCTCGTGGCATAGACCCCGCCATGCTTGGTCTTGATCTTCTCGGCCACCGCCATCGGGATCTGCAACCCCTTGGAGATGTCCGACGTAACATGATCCCCGCCCATCCGCACACTGTCCGCATAGATCATGTGCTTCTTCATGAAGATCGAAATGCCCGTCGATCCGCCGCCCATGTCGATACAGGCCGCGCCCAACTCCTGCTCGTCCTCCACCATCGACGACACGCCCGACACATAGGCCGAAGACGCAATCCCCGCGAGTTCAAGGTCGCAGCGCTTGATGCAGTACAGCAGGTTCTGCACCACCGACCCATCGACCGACAGAAGATGCATGTCGCAGGCCAGTCGATTGCCGATCTGCCCGCGCGGATCGCCCAGACCCGTCCGGTGATCCAGCGCGAAATTCACAGGATGCGCGTGCAGCACCTCGCGCCCCGGCCCAAGGTCCGGCACATCACAGGCCGCCAGCACCCGCGCCACGTCCTGCTCGGTCACCACGCTGTCCTGCAGGGCCCATTCCCCGGCAAGCCCATAGCTGCGCGGCTCGGCCCCGCTGAAACAGGCGATCACATGATCCACCCGCACATTCGCCATCTTCTGCGCCGCCTGCACCGCCGTGCGGATTGCGCGCTCCGTTTCATTCATCTGCGCGATCTCGCCAAAGCGCACGCCGCGCGACCGCGTTGTCGCGGCCCCGATCACCCGGAACGACGACTGCCCCGCCATCGGCCCCACGCCATCCACCTCGCGCAGCCGCTCGGGCCCGTCAAAGCGCAGGATCAGACAGGCGATCTTGGATGTGCCCACGTCCAGAACCGCCACCACGCCCCTCTGCATCGCCGCCCGACGCATGTGCCGCATCGCCCGCTGGGATTCATAAAGCCCGGTCATAATTCGCTCCCGCTCACATCAATGCCCTGTGCCTTGCGATGCTCGTTCAGCGCATAAGGCGCCAGCCGCAGCACGGGTCGCTTTTCGTTTCTAAGATCCACACTCAATACATCACGCGCCAAAAGGTCTTCGGCCTTGTCCAGCGCCATGAGGCGCTCTAACGCCGCCACGGCATTCACCGCAGGCAGCATGATCTTCTGATTGCGGTCGAGGATCAGGTCCCACCGCCGCTCGCCCATCCGCACCAGACCCCGCACCCGCGGCAGGATGGGCTGCGCGGCGGCCAGAAGTTCCAGCGCCTCGCCCGTGGCCGCATCCGCCCCCGTCCCCGCGATCAGCGGCAGATCAGGCCGGTCCGTCCGCGCCGCCAGCCCCGCCACGCGGTGCCCGCCCTCGTCCAGCATCTCCAGCCGCTCATCCTCCAGCCGCCACAGCACGACCGGCACCCGCTCGGTGATCAACACCTGCAACACGCCGCCCGACCGCACCCGCAATTCCGCATTGGCGACCGCATCCAACGCCTCCACCCGCGCCTTCACGGCATCAAGGTCGATGTCAAAGGACGACAGCGGCAGCTTCAGCCCCACCCGCGCGCGGATCGCCTCGGCCAATTCGGGCGAGGCACCCTCAACCGACACCAGCCCCACCATGAACTCAGGCCGGTTCTGGAACTTCTCCACCATATCGGTAAAGGCACCCGTCATCGCCGCCCGCCGCGCCGCGTCCGACGCGTATATGCCCACCACCAGCGCGATGACGAAACAGGGCAGCCCCACCCGGAACAGCACACGGAACACAGGCGTCAGCCACAGCCGCTGCATCCGGTACTGCCAGCGCGACGGCGCCGGGTCCCGGCGCAACTGGCGCTGATAGACGCGCGGACCGCCTAGCGATTGCATGACGCATCCTCCACGATCCACCGGCACAGGTCGGGGAAGGAAATCCCCACATGCCCCGCCTGTTCAGGCGACAGCGACGTGGGCGTCATCCCCGGCTGGGTGTTCGTCTCCAACAGGATCAGCCCATCCAGCCCCCGCGCCTCGTCCCAGCGGAAATCCGTCCGGCTCAGCCCCCGGCAGCCCAACGCGCGGTGCGCCCGCAGCGCGTAATCCAGACAGGCCGCCTCAATCTCGGCCGGGATATTCGCGGGCAGCTCATGCCGGCTGCCCCCCGGCTTGTATTTCGCGTCGTAGTCGTACCAGCCGTCGGTGATGATGTCCGTCACGCACAGCGCCCGGTCCCCCAGCACGGAAACCGTCATCTCCCGCCCCGGCGCATAGGTCTCCACCATCACCTGCGCGGGCATCTCGGCCGACAGGCGCGGCGCGTTCGACCCCGGATGCACGATATAGACCCCGACCGACGACCCCTCGTTCACCGGCTTCACGACGTAGGGCGCAGCCATCACATGCCCCGCCTCCACCGCCTCACGGCGGACGACGACGCTCTCCACGATGGGCAGCCCTGCCGCGCGATAGGCATCCTTCGCCCGCTGCTTGTCCATCGCCAGCGCCGAGGCCAGCACGCCCGAATGCGTATAGGGAATGCGCAGCCATTCCAGCATCCCCTGCACGCAGCCATCCTCGCCCCACCGACCGTGAAGCGCGTTGAAGCAAACGTCCGGGGAAATCTCGACAAGCCGCGCAGCAAGGTCGAGGCCGCAATCGACCTCTACCACCTCGTATCCCGCCTCTCGCAGTGCCTTGGCGCATTCACGCCCTGTAGACAGAGAGACCTCCCGCTCTGCGGAAGGCCCACCCTTCAACACCGCCACAAGGGGGACGCTTCTGCCCGAACCGCCCGCCATTTTCGCCTCAAACCCGGGTCTTGCGCCCGTTTTTTCCGTTATTCCGGCGCCGGTTCACCGACGCGCATGATTTCCCACTCTAACGTGATACCACACTGTTGGAAAACCCTTTTTCGCACCTCTTCGCCCAATCCTTCCAGATCGGCCGCCGTCGCGCCCCCGGCATTGATCAGGAAGTTGGAATGCATCTCGCTCATCTGCGCGCCACCCCGCCGCGCGCCGCGCATGCCTGCATCGTCGATGACCTTCCACGCCTTCAACTCATGCGTGTCATCCGCGCGACCGGTGGAGGACCGCCCCAGCGGATTGCGGAAGGTGGACCCCGCCGACCGCTCCTTCGTCGGCTGACTTGCATCCCGCTTGGCAATCTGTTCGGCCATCTTCGCCTCCAGCGCCGCAGGCTCCCCCCGCCCCGCCCGGAACGTCGCCTCCACGATCACCCACCCCTCGGGCAAGCTGGACTGCCGATAGCGCAACGCCAACTGCTCTGCCGGAATGGACACCACATCCCCCGCCCGCGTAACCACGCGCACCGAGATCAGGTGATCCGCCACATAGGACCCATAGCAGCCCGCATTCATCCGCACCGCGCCGCCGATGCTGCCGGGGATCGTGCGCAGGAAGGTCAAATCCAGCCCCGCCTCTGCCGCCCGCCGCGCCACATGCGCGTCCAGCGCCGCCGCCCCCGCGATGACCGTGTCGCCCGCGACCGAAATGCCGTTGAACCCCCGCCCCAGCCGGATCACCACCGCCCGGATGCCGCCATCGCGCACGATCAGGTTGGACCCCACCCCCATCGGAAACACCGTCACCTCCGGCGCCAGCCCCGCAAGGAACCCCGCCAGATCGGCCTCATCCGCAGGCTGGAACAGCACATCCGCAGGCCCGCCCACGCGCAGCCATGTCAGATCGGCCAAGGGGCGATGCTCCGTCAGCACCCCCCGCACCGCAGGCCACATCATTCCGCAGGCTCCGCACCCTTCCGCCGCAACCAGCGCCACAGAAAGATCACCGGCCAACGCAACACGCTCACCCCGGCGGCCAGCAGCACCATCCCCCAGATCGGCCCGCTTTCCCACGTCACCCAGCCAAGGATCGGAATCCCCACCGCGATCAGCACATAGGCCCATGTCCAGTGCTGATCCCTGCTGGGGAACATCGCGACGACATTCGCCACGATCAGCCAGACAAAGGCCGCCACCAGCCCCCAGCTCATGCCGCCATCCCCATCAGCCGCGCAGGCAACCCGTTGGCCCAAGCCGAAATCGTCCCTGCCCCCAGACAGACCACCATATCGCCGGGCCGCGCCTGTTCCTTCACCAGCCTTGCCAGATCGACCTCGTCCGTGATGCCCCGGGCATGCCTGTGGCCATGCGCGATCAGGCCGGAAATCAGGTCATCCCGGCTTGCCCCCGGAATGGGGTCCTCACCCGC
Source organism: Pseudomonadota bacterium (assembly GCA_039798885.1). Lineage (GTDB taxonomy): Bacteria > Pseudomonadota > Alphaproteobacteria > Rhodobacterales > Rhodobacteraceae > Paragemmobacter. The sequence continues at coordinate 10,832 of JBDKFE010000148.1, forward strand.
CGCATAGACATCAGCGATGGCCACCACGTCGGCCTCGTTGAAACAGGTGCAAAATTCCTCGAACAGGTTGGACAGCCGGGTATAGCGATGCGGCTGATGCACCGCGATGATCCGCGCCCCCGGCACGCCCGCCACCGCCTGCCGCGCCGCCTTCAACACGGCGGCAATCTCCACCGGATGATGCCCGTAATCGTCGATGATCGTCACGCCACCCACCTCACCCACACGCGTGAACCGCCGGTTCACCCCACCAAAACCTGCCAAAGCCTCGCGGATTTCATCCTTCTTCATGCCCAGATGCCGCGCCACTGCAATCGCGGACAGGGCGTTCGACACGTTGTGATCCCCCGGCATCGGCAGGGTGCAGCCCTCGATCACCGCCCCCTCTTCGTTCTGCAACAGGACGTCAAACCGTGCCTTGCCACCCTCATAGCGCAGGTTCACCGCCCGCACATCGGCCTGCGCGTTGAAGCCGAAGGTCACGATCCGCCGATCCGTCACGCGCCCCACCAGCGCCTGCACCTCGGGATGATCCGTGCAGCAAACCGCCAGCCCGTAAAAGGGAATGTTGGACACGAAATCAAGGAAACCCTTCCGCAGCGCGTCAAAGGACCCCCAATGCTCCATATGTTCGGGGTCGATATTGGTCACGATGGCAATCGTCGCGGGCAGCTTGTTGAAGGACCCGTCGCTCTCATCCGCCTCCACCACCATCCACTCGCCCGCCCCGGCCCGCGCATTGGACCCATAGGCATGGATCACCCCGCCATTGATGACCGTCGGGTCAAACCCCCCCTTGTCCAGAAGCGTCGCCACCATCGTCGTCGTGGTCGTCTTCCCATGCGTCCCGGCAATCGCGATATTCGACTTCAACCGCATAAGCTCGGCCAGCATCTCGGCCCGCCGCACGACGGGCAGCTTCTTGCGCCGCGCCTCTTCCAGCTCCGGGTTGCCCTTCTTGATGGCGGATGAAATCACCACCACCGCCGCCTCGCCGATATTTTCGGCCCGCTGCCCCTCGAAGAACCGCGCGCCCAGCGATACCAGCCGATCCGTGATCTTGGACGCCTTGCTGTCCGACCCCTGCACCCGGTAGCCCAGCGTCATCAGCACCTCGGCGATCCCCGACATCCCGATCCCGCCGATCCCCACGAAATGGATAGGACCCAACTCCCCCGGAAGCTTGGTGACCGCGTTCATGCCGAAATCCCCTTCGCCAAATCCTCGACCAGCGCGACAAGACGCTCGGTCGCATCGGGGCGCCCCTGCCCCAGCGCATGCTGCGCCATCGCCACCGCCGCATCGGGCCGCGACAGCACAGCCTCCAATTGCGCGGCCAATGCAGCAGGGTCAAGCAGCTTTTCCGGGATCAGCACCGCCGCCCCCGCGTCAACCAGCCCCCGCGCATTCGCCGTCTGGTGATCCCCCGTCGCCGCCGCAAAGGGGATCAACACCGCAGGCCGCCCGATCACGCTGATATCGGCGACCGACGACGCCCCTGACCGGCTGACCACCAACTGCGCCTCGGCCAGCCGCTTTGGAATGTCGCGGAAAAACGGCTCCACCTCTGCCACGATCCCTGCCGCCCCATAGGCCGCGACGACCCGCTCCATGTCCTCGTCCCGCGCCTGATGGGCCACGCGCAGATGCCGCCGTATCCCCTCGGGCAAGGCCGCGACCGCCGCAGGCACCACGTCCGACAGCACCCGCGCCCCCTGCGACCCGCCGATCACCAGCAGGCTCATCGGATAGTCCCCCGGCGGGATATACCCCGCCGCCGCCCGCTCCAGCACCGCCGCGCGCACCGGGTTGCCGGTATGCACCCCCGCCACCCCAGACGGCAAAGCCGTGGGCCATGTCCCGCAAGCAACCCTATCCACCCGCCGCGCGAAAAGCTGATTGACCCGCCCCAGAACCCCGTTCTGTTCGTGGATCATGCGCGGCCGCCGCAACAGCCATGCCGCCGCCAGCGCGGGGATCGTCGGATATCCCCCGAACCCCACCACGACCGCAGGCCTGTCGCGCATCATGCCGACCACTGCCGCCACCACGCCGCCCAGAATTCGGAACGGCACCGCCAGTTTCGCCAGCGCCCCGCCGCGCGCAAAGGTGGCTGACGCCACCTCTTCTACCTGCACCACATGGGGAAACCCGCCCGCATAGCGCGCGCCCCGCGCATCGGTAGACAGCTTCACCCGCCACCCCTTGCGCACCATCGCCTCGGCCAGCGCCTGCGCGGGGAACATGTGCCCCCCCGTTCCCCCCGCCGCGATGAGGAGAAGCGGCCCCGCCATCAGCGCCCGCCCCGCCCGAAGATGTCGCCCATCCGCCCCTGCGGCCTGTGCCGCGTCATGGCCAAAAGCGCGCCGACCGTAATTCCTGCCGCAATCACCGAAGACCCCCCGTAACTCACAAAAGGCAGCGTCATGCCCTTGGCGGGCAGCAATCGCACCGCCACGCCCATGTTGATCATCGCCTGCACGCCGAAAATGCAGGCCAGCCCCGTCCCGGTCAGCCGGATGAACGGGTCCCGCTCCTTCGTCAGCCGCATCAGCGACCGCACGACGACCGTGGTGTACAGCGCGATGATGACAAGGACGAGGATCAGCCCATATTCCTCGGCCGCCACCGCGATGATGAAGTCGGTATGCGCATCCGGCAGCGACCACTTCACCTGCCCCGCCCCCACGCCGACGCCGAAGAACCCGCCCTCCTGAATGGCATTCGTCGCATAGCCAAGCTGCGTGCGCGGGTCCAGGTCCGGTGTCAGGAAACCGTCGATCCGCCGCGCGAAATGCTCGCTGCTTTCATAGGCGCCAAGGCCCCCGATAACGACCATCCCCATGACGATGGCGATCAGCGTCATCGGCGCCCCGGCCACGAAATAGATCACGCCCCAGCCGAACAGCACCAGCGCCGCCTGCCCGAAATCGGGCTGCATCGCCAACATTGCCACGACGGTCATGGCCAGCACGAAGCTCACCGATTTGCCCGGCGGCCCGTTCAGATCGAAACTCGCCGCCATCAACCAGGCGACGACGATGACGAAGGCAGGCTTCAGGAATTCCGACGGCTGGACCGAGGCGAAGCCGAACGAAAACCACCGGACCGCGCCCTTTCCGAAATCCGTCCCGAACACCGGCAGCAGCATCAGCGCGACGAAGGACAGCACGAACCCCACCACCCCGATCCGCCGCACCATGGCGGGCGACATCATCGACACCCCGACCATCGCCGCAAGCGCCAGACCGCCAAAGAAGGCCTGCCGCTGCACATAGTAGAACGGCTCCAACCCATTCCGGCTGGCCAGAGGCACACTTGCCGCAAGGCCCAGCAGCAGCCCTATCCCGAAAAGGATCAAGATGCAGGTCATCGACCACTTGTCGATCGTCCTCCACCAACGCGGAAGAACCGGCTCCGTCACCCGTGAGGGCATGGAGCCATAGACCATCTCAGTCATGGATACGCCTGTCGCTGCTCTGCTCGGATGCCCGTTGGCCGGGCTTATGGGAAAGTCTAGCGAAGTTCCGACTCACTTGCCAGTGCAAAGCGCGCGCTGATTCGCGCGATTCGGCGTGGAAAGGCTCTGCGTCGCCGCCCTGCTCGATCAAAGTGCAACGCAAGGGTGGCGGCCGTCACGCCGGGGTGGTCGCACGTCTACGTGCGGCCGCCCCGGGGGGGCGGGACGGCCGCCACCCGGGCCTTTGGGGCCCGGGTGAGGACCAACCCTCGCGCTCGTTCGCTAAAGGTCCCTCCCACGCCAGCAAAAACCCAAAAAAGGGCGCCCACCCCCTTCGCGATCCCCTCCCCGCCCTGCGGGAGCCGTGCAGACGGCAGATCGGGAACCGGGGACGGACGCCCAAGTCAAGGCCACCTCCCTGCGGACAGGGACGCGTCCAGAAAACCTTATGCCACCTTCTCCAACGCCACCTCCGGCGTGATGCCCAGCGCCCGCACCACCGCCTGCGTCAGATGCGGACGGTTCAGCGTGTAGAAATGCAGATCCTCCACGCCCCCCTCGATCAGCCGCGCGCACAGCGTCGTGCACTGCGTCAGCGCCAGAAGATCCTCGCGCCCATCCCGCACGGCAATCCGGAACGCCTCGTCCAACGCGCCGGGCACCTGCGCCCCACACCGTGCCGCAAACTTCTTCGCCCCCTCCCACGAGATGATGGGCAATACCCCCGGAATAATCGGCACCGTAATCCCCGCCTTCACACAGGCATCGCGGAACCGAAAGAAGGTATCGGCATTGAAGAAAAACTGCGTGATGGCACTGGTCGCCCCGGCATCCACCTTGCGCTTCAGATGCTCCACATCCGCGCCGGAATGCCCCGCATCCGGATGCGGCTCAGGATAGGCCCCCACGCGGATCCTGAACTTCCCCGTCCGTGCCAGCGCCTCCACCAGCTCAACGCTGGACGCGAACCCCTCTGGATGCGCCACGAACCGCTCCGCCCCCTTGGGCGCATCGCCGCGCAGCGCCACGATCTCGGTCACGCCCGCCGCCGCATAGGCCTCGGCAATCTCCATCGTCTCGGCCTTGGTCGCATCCACGCAGGTCAGATGCGCCGCCACGTTCAGCCCGTAATTCCGCCCGATCGCGCCCACCGCCTCATGCGTCAGCTTCCGCGTGGTCCCGCCCGCCCCATAGGTGACCGACACGAAGGACGGCTTCAGCGGCGCCAGCATCTGCACCGTCTCCCACAGCCGGAAAGACGCATCCAGCGTCTGCGGCGGGAAGAATTCAAAGCTGATGCGCGGGGTCGACATGGAAACACCTCATCTTGGATGCCCCCTTGTCGCAAAAACCGAGATGTGAGACAAATTCATAATACTCATCATCAACATGAATCCGGCGCATAACCCATGCATCTCGAATTCCGCCACCTCCGCACCATCCGCGCCATCCATCAGGCCGGCGGCCTCGCCCGCGCGGCAGAGATCCTGAACATGACGCAATCCGCCCTCTCCCATCAGGTGAAGGGGCTAGAGGATCAGGCCGGCATCGAACTTTTCGTCCGCCGCTCCAAACCCATGCGCCTTTCCGCGGCGGGCCTTCGCATGCTCAAACTCGCCGAACGCATCCTGCCCGAAATCGACGCGTTGGAAGAGGAATTCCGCGCCCTCAAATCCGGCAAGACGGGGCGGCTCCACATCGCGATCGAATGCCACGCCTGCTTCGACTGGCTCTTCCCCGTGCTCGAACAATTCCGCCACGCTTGGCCCGAGGTGGACGTGGACATCCGCGCGGGCTTGGCCTTCGACGCCATCCCCGCACTGCTGCGCGAAGACGTGGACCTCGTCATCTCCTCCGATCCCGTCCGCCTCGACGGCGTCATCTACAACCCGCTCTTCGACTACCACCCCACCTTCGTCGCCTCCAAGGACCACCCGCTCGCCGCGAAAGACTGGATCGGGGCCGAAGATTTCCGCGACGAAATCCTCATCACCTACCCCGTCAGCCGCGACAAACTCGACGTCTTCACCGAACTGCTGACCCCCGCCAAGATCGAACCGCGCGGCCAGCGCCCCGTCGAACTGACCGCCGTCATCCTGATGCTGGTCGGATCGAACCGGGGCGTCGCCGTCCTGCCCGACTGGGTCCTGCGCGACGTCCGCAGCCATGCCGATTACGTCACCCGCCCCTTGGGCCCCCGCACCATCACCCGCCGCCTCTATGCCGCCACGCGGGAAGAAGACGCAGCCAAACCCTTCATGGCGCATTTCCTGCGCCTTGGCCGCACCGAACCGGTCAAACTCCAGCGCCCATAGCGCGGGGTTCACCCCGCCACTCCGATGTGCGGTTTCTGACGCAGAAACCGCGCCGGAATTTGACGCAAATTCCGGCCCCATGACCAAACGCCCCCCCAATGTTTGCGTGCAGAAATCGCCGCGAAATCGGCATCAGATTTCGCCTCCCCTCACCCAGACCCAAGCCCCCGCCCGCAGATGCGACCTCACGCCCGACCGGCCAAAGGCATGCCGCAGCAGCACGACCAGCGCCGCCCGATCCGACGGCGCAATCGCCATCGCCACCCCATCCCCCGCAGGCCGCAACGCCACAGCAGGGCCGGCGCTCCCCGCGTCAAAGACAGCCGCCAGTCCCGCGACCGACGCCTCTGCCTCAAGGCCATCCCCCCTTCCCTTCCCGCCCCACGCCGTGTAATGCCCCTCCCCTGATCCCTTTCCGTCCCGGAGTCCCTGCAATGCAAGGCAGCGCGAACCTCAACCTGATGATCAAGGCCGCCCGCAAAGCCGGCCGTTCGCTCGTCAAGGACTTCCGCGAGGTCGAGAACCTTCAGGTCTCCTCCAAAGGTCCCGGCGATTTCGTGTCCCGCGCCGACCGCGAGGCCGAGCGTCTCATCAAGGACGACCTGATGGGCGCCCGCCCCACCTATGGCTGGCTGGGCGAAGAGACGGGCGAACAGGACGGGCAAGACCCCACGCGCCGCTGGATCGTCGACCCGCTGGACGGGACCACCAACTTCCTGCACGGCATGCCCCATTGGGCCGTCTCCATCGCCTTGGAACACAAGGGCGAAATCGTCTCCGCCGTCGTCTATGACGCGGCCAAGGACGAACTCTTCTGGGCCGAAAAGGGCGCAGGCGCGTGGATGAACGACCGCCGCATGCGCGTCTCGGGCCGACGCGAGATGCACGAGGCCGTCTTCGCCACAGGCGTTCCCTTCGGCGCGAAATCCACCCTTCCCGCGATGCTGCAAGACCTCGCCCGCCTGATGCCCGCCTGCGCGGGTGTGCGCCGCTGGGGCGCGGCCTCCCTCGACCTCGCCTATGTCGCCGCAGGCCGCTATGACGGCTATTGGGAGCGCGAGTTGCACGCCTGGGACATCGCCGCGGGTCTCCTCCTCGTCAAAGAGGCAGGCGGCTTCGTCTCGGCCATCCGCGACGGCGACGAACCGCTGGTCAAAGGCTCTGTGATCTGCGCGAACGAGCCGCTCTTCGACCCCTTCCGCAAGATCATCCGCGGCGAATAACCCGCCCGGTCAAAGACTTACCCCCAAGGCCCCGGCCCGCCCCGCCTGACCCTCGGCAGCCGCGTCCGCACCATCGCATACGCCGCCACCGGATGCGGCGGCACGCCATGCGTCCGGCTCCAGAACGCAGGCCCGCCCCGTCGCAACCAGACCGGCAAGCTCAGCCCCAGCCCCGCCACGAACCCACCCGCATGGGCCCAATAGGCCACGCCCCCTTGATCCGCAGGCGTCGCCCAGCCGCTGCCCAACTGCATCGCGAACCACAGGCCCAGCACGATCCAAGCCGGGATGGGAATGACCTTGAAGAACACGACGAAAAAGAAAAACACATCCACCCGCGCCTTGGGGAACATCAAAAGATACCCCCCCATCACACCCGCAATCGCCCCCGACGCCCCCACCATCGGGATCACCGACGCAGGCTCCGCCAGAAACTGCGCCGCCGCCGCCGCCACCCCCGACACGAGGTAGAACAGCAAAAAGCCCAGATGCCCCATCTCCTCTTCCATGTTGTCGCCAAAGATATAGAGAAACAGCATATTCCCGATCAGGTGCATCCAGCCCCCATGCAGGAACATGGATGTCAGGAAGGTCCCATAGCCCTCGCCATAGGAAATCCGCGCCGGAACAAGGCCATAGGCCATGAAGAACCGCCCGATCGCCGCATCCGACGGCAGCCCGTACCAGTAAAGGACAAAGACCAGAACATTCGCCCCGATCAGCGCCAGCGTCACAAAGGGCGTCCGGCCTGACGGGTTGTGGTCACGGATCGGAAACATGGCCAAAGGCTTGCCGACCCCCCGCCAAAGGTCAAGCCCGCAGCGACACCCCCCTCATTTTCCGTTCCCAAATATCCTCGGGGTGAATGGCCGCGCCCGCGCGGCCAGAGGGGGTGAAGCCCCCTCCCGCCGCTTGCGCCGCGCCCCGCGGCGCAAGCTGACTGGCCTGCCTGCGCCTTGGCGCAGGCTCCGCTCAATTCGCCTCGACCAGCAGTTGCGCGTTCCCGCCCGACGCCGTCGTGTCGATGCAGACATGCCGCTCCAGCCGCGCATGGCCCCGGTCGGGCCGCCCCCCGATCAGCGGCAGGATCGCCCCCTGCCGCCCCGCCAGCGCCGCCGCATAGGCCCGGCCCCGATCGGCCCCGCCCCACCAGACCGCACCCGCAAAACCCGTCAGCCGCCCCAGCGCCGCAGGCTCCAGCGACGGGGCCTCCACCGCCAGCCCGCCCAAATCCCGAACCAACGCCGCCTGTTCCGCCGCCGCTTTCGCGGTCGGCCCCAGACAGATCAAAGGCTCCCGCGCCACACTCGTCAGACGGTTCGACTCCCCCGTCGGCCCCGGCAAATCATGGCTCACCGGACCCGGCCCCGGACCCGCCGCGCGCAGCGCCGCCGCCACCTCGGCCTCCGCGGCCACAGGATCAGCCCCCACAACCTCTGCCACCTCAACCCGCGTAAAGCGCGTCAGGTAATCCGGCCCGCCCGCCTTCGGCCCCGTCCCCGAAAGCCCCTCACCGCCAAAGGGTTGGCTGCCCACCACCGCGCCAATCTGGTTGCGGTTGACATAGGTGTTCCCGACGCGCAGCCGCTCCACGATCCGCTGTACCCGGTCGTCGATCCGCGTATGCAAACCAAAGGTCAGCCCATAGCCCGTCGCATTCACCGCCTCCACCACGCGGTCGATCTCCTCTGCGCGGAACGTCGCCACATGCAGCACCGGCCCGAAAACCTCGCGCTCCATGCCCGCGATCCCATCCACCCGGATCACCGCAGGCCCCACGAAAGTCCCGCCCACAGGCGCCGCCATCTCTTTCAGCACCCGCCCCTGCGCCCGCGCCGCCGCCACATGCGCCCGGATCATCCCCGCCGCTTCCGCATCGATCACCGGGCCCACATCCGTCGCCAGATCCCACGGATCACCCAGCCGCAATTCGTCCATCGCGCCCGACAGCATCTCCAGCACAGGCTCGGCCACATCCTCCTGCAGGTAAAGGCAACGCAAGGCCGAACACCTCTGCCCCGCCGACTGGAACGAGGAGGCAAGGATATCCCGCACCGCCTGCTCCGGCAGCGCGGTCGAGTCGACCAGCATCGCATTCAGCCCGCCCGTTTCCGCAATCAGCGGCGCGGTCGGGTCCAGATGCTCCGCCATCGCGCGGCGGATCATCAGCGCCGTCTCGGTCGACCCGGTGAAGCACACGCCCCCCACCCGCGCATCCGATGTCAGCATCCGCCCGACGACAGGCCCCTCTCCCGGCAGCAGTTGCAGCGCCGTGACAGGAACCCCCGCCCGATGCATCAACCCGACCGCAAAAGCCGCAATCAACGGCGTCTGCTCCGCAGGCTTGGCCAGCACCGCATTCCCCGCCGCCAAGGCCGCCGCAATCTGCCCGGTAAAGATCGCCAAAGGGAAATTCCAAGGAGAGATACAGGCAAACACCCCCCGCGCCGGGGCCGTCAGCCCCGCCGCCCCATCGGCGTAATAGCGCAGGAAATCCACGGCTTCCCGCAATTCCGCCACCGCATCGGCCAACGTCTTGCCCGCCTCCCGCGCCAGCAGCGCGAAGATCGGCCCGAACTCCTGCTCATAAAGGTCCGCCACCCGCCGCAGCACCTCTGCCCGCTCGGGCACCGCCGCCGCCCAAGGCTCTGCCAGCCGCAGCGCCGTTTCCACATCCGGGGCCGCCGCCTGCACCACATGCCCCACCAGATCGCCCGTCGCCGGGTTCCGCACCTCGACCCGCAACCCGCCCGCAGGCCGCCCCGCCAGCACCGGCCCCGCCTCGAAGCGATGGCTGGCCCAAGGCCCCCGCGCCGCCTCAATCGCCGCCAGATGCCCCGCATCCGTCAGGTCGAACCCCCGCGAATTGACCCGGCCCCCGAACAGCGCAGGCCCCGTCTTCAGCGCCGGATTGGCCGCAACCACCCCCTCCATCGCCGTCAGCGGACAGGCCGCCACCACCTCTGGCGCGACCTCGTCATTCACGATCTGATTGACGAAGGACGAATTCGCCCCGTTCTCCAACAGCCGCCGCACAAGGTAGGCCAGCAAATCCCGATGCGCCCCGACAGGCGCGTAGATGCGGCAGCGCGTCCCCTCATCCGTCAGCACCAGATCATGCAGCCGCTCGCCCATCCCGTGCAGCCGCTGGAATTCAAAGACCCGCTTGTCGGTCGCCATCTCCAGAATGGCCGCCACCGTATGGGCGTTATGCGTGGCAAACTGCGGGTAAATCCGGTCCACCATCCCCAACAGCTTGCGCGCATTGGCGATATAGCTCACATCCGTTGCCTGCTTGCGCGTGAACACAGGGAAGGACTCCAGCCCCAGCACCTGCGCCCGCTTCACCTCGGCATCCCAATAGGCGCCCTTCACCAGCCGTACCATGATCTTCCGGTCCAGCCGCCCCGCCAGCGCATAAAGCCAGTCGATCACCGCCCCCGCGCGCCGCCCATAGGCCTGCACCACGACCCCGAACCCGTCCCATCCGGCAAGCGAGGCATCCGACAACACCGCCTCGATCACCTCCAGCGACAGGGCCAGACGATCCGCCTCTTCGGCGTCGATGTTGAACCCCAGCCCCGCCGCCTTGGCGAGCCCCGCCAAGGCCCGCACCCGCGGCACAAGCTCGGCCATGACCCGTTCGCGTTTCGCCACCTCATAGCGGGGATGCAGCGCCGACAGCTTCACCGAAATCCCCGGATTGGCGCGGATGTCCGCCCCCTTCGCCGCCGCCGCAATCGCCGTGATCGCCTTGGAATAGGCCAGATGATACCGCCGCGCGTCGCCTTCGGTGCGCGCCGCCTCTCCCAGCATGTCGTAGCTGTAGGTGTATCCCTTGCCCTCCAACTCCTCCGCCCGCTTCATCGCGGCCTCGATCGTCTCGCCCAGCACGAACTGGCGGCCCATCTCCTTCATCGCCTGCGCCACGGCGCGCCGGATCACCGGCTCGCCCAGCCGCTTCACGGCAGCGCGCAGATGGCCCACCACCCCCGGCTCGCGATCCTCCAGCACCTTCCCCGTCAGCATCAGCGCCCAAGTCGACGCATTGACCAAAGACGAGGCCGACTTCCCCAGATGCCGCCCCCAGTCGGAAGGCGCGATCTTGTCCTCGATCAGCGCATCCATCGTCTCGGCATCCGGCACGCGCAACAGCGCCTCGGCCAGACACATCAGGGCGATGCCCTCTTCGGTGGACAGCCCGTATTCGGCCAGAAACACCTCCATCAGCCCGGGCTTCACACTCTCGCGGATGCGCCGCACCAGCCCCGCCCCCGCTGCCGTCACCCGCGCCCGCGCCGCCGCATCCAACCCGGCTTCCACGATCAGCGCGCGGATCAGGGCCCCCTCGTCCCGCAGGCTGTCGCGGGTGATGATGGACCAAGGATCGACGGAAAGGTCACGCGGCATGGCTTTATCTCCTGTTTGGCCCATGATACGCCGATCTGTGCGGTCTTTCCTCCCGAAGATGGGCAAAAGACCATCCATTCCGCCCGCAATCCGGGGAAATCCCATGCCGAACGAACGCGTCCCCCTTGACCGCTTTGACGAAGCGATCCTCCGCACCCTCTCGACCGAAGGCCGCATCAGCGCCACCGAACTCGCCCGCCGCATCGGCCTGTCGAAATCGCCCACGCAGGCGCGGCTGAAACGGCTAGAGGAAGCGGGCGTCATCACCGGCTACCGCGCGCTTCTCGACCCGATCCGCATGGGTCAGGCCCATGTCGCCTTTGTCGAGGTGCGCCTGTCGGACACCCGCGAAGCCGCGCTTCAGGCCTTCAACAAGGCCGTGCTTGCCGTGCCAGAGGTGGAACAGGCCCACATGATCGCCTCGCGCTTTGACTATTTGCTGAAGGTCCGCACGGCGGACATACAGGACTACCGCCGCGTGTTGGCCGAACACATCTCGGCCCTGCCGCATGTCGCGTCGACCTCGACCTATGTGGCGATGGAGGCGGTGAAGGAAAGCTTCTGACCAAACGGCCCCAAAAGGCCGTCAGGCGCGACGCGCGCGGCCCTAACGGATTACGTCCCACGCCGAAACGCCGGGTGAATCGCCCGTGGCCCAAAGCCACGGGCGGCGGCCGCACCGCCCCCCCGGGGCGGCCGCACGTATACGTGCAGCCACCCCGGCGGTACGGCCACCACCCTACCGTCGCGTCTCAGGCAGGTCTCACAACCCGTACTGCTCCCGCGCGTAATCCCCCAGACCCACGGCATCCAGCTTTGCCAAGGGCGCAAGGAACGTCACCTGTATCACCCCCGGTGCGCGCCCGATCTCGATCGCACCGTTGATCGTCGCGCGGTTCCTGACCTCGGCCACCGTCATCCCCAGAAGGGTCGCCGCCCGCTGAAGTCCGTTGTCGATCGCCGCGTTCAGGTTCGACGCCGTCCCGATCACCGACACAGGCGCCAGCGCCTCCAACTCCGTCACGCCCCATTTCGACGCCAGCCGCAGGCCCTTGGCCTTCTCTGCCGCCGTGAAGGGCCGCGCCATGGGCGGCAGGTCCTCTTCCAAGGGGAACAGGACGGGTCCGTCGATGGGGTAGTTCTTCACCACCTCCACCTGCAAGGTCACGCTGCCCGCCACGTCCATCGTATGGCCCGCAATCTCGCCATCGCCCTGACCTGCATGCATATCGCCAAGGTAAACCCCGGCCCCCCGCACCTTGACCGGGGCCACTACGATGGCCCCCGCCCGCACCGCGTCAATGTCCATATGCCCATCCGTCTTGTGCTGGGCCAACTGCGCGGGCGTGATCCCGTATTGATGCGGCGCGCCGACAAGGAAGGACCCGAAATCCCCCGCATTGTGGCTGTCGGGCATGGCCATCGACGGGCAGGTCCCCAACTGCCCCATAAAGGGCCGCATCCGCACCAGCGTCCCCGGCATATCCGACGGGGCAAAGGTCAGGATGGAATGCTGACGGCTCTGATCCGGCAGCGCCGAATAATGCGCCGCGTCCTGCGCGATGGTCTCTGCCGCCGCCTTGGGCAAGGTCACGCCCACCGCCCGCGTCTCGTCGAAGGTGACCGTGTAACCATGCACGATCTCGAAGGGCTTCACCGCATTGCCGCACGTGTCGCACTTCACGGCATCCTGACCGATCCCCTCGACATGCGTCTCGGGCCAGACCGTGTCGCAGACCGGGCAGCGCGCCGCGACATAAGGGTCGCCCAGACAGAACCCCTCGGGAGAGCTGTCATGCCCCGACGCCGTCGCAATCGACGTCACCGTGATGTCGCGGATGCGGATCGCCACGGCATCCCCCACCTCGGCCCCTTCCACGAAAACGGGCTTGGTCACCTCATGCCCGCCCCGCAGACGCGGCGTGATCATCGGACCCCAGCATCCGGGCGCGGTATTGGCGATGATCGTGCCGCCATTTTCGACCGGGCCCAGCATGGGCGCATCGGGGTCAAGCACGCTATTGGTGAATTCCGACACGACCACGCTGCGGCGTGACGGCGTGTTGCTGCCATCGGGCATTTTGCCCCTCCCTGTTATCCTGACGATAGGTCAACAGGTAGGCGCGCCGAACCGCCGAACAAGCCCGCACTGGTGCCCGCGGCCGGACTCGAACCGGCACGGCCTTCCGGCCTAGGGATTTTAAGTCCCCTGTGTCTACCATTTCACCACGCGGGCAGCGCGGACAAACCCCTGCCTAGCAATCCCGCGCCGGAAGGAAAAGCCCGCGCCGCATCACGCTTTGCCGCTTGCCCGTTCCAGCCTATCCTGCGCGCCAGTGAACCGAGATCGCCATGACCCGCACTATTCCCGCAGCCCTCCTCGCCCTCCTCCCGGCCACCCCGGCCATGGCGCAGGACATCACCCTGCCCCTGACGGCCCGCGGGAACGAACCCTTCTGGTCGGTCGAAGCATCGCCAGACGGCCTCCGCCTAACCGAACCCGACGGCACGGGGACCGCGCCCACCCTCCCCTTCACCCAAAGCACCGAAGGCGGCAGCTTGATCCTGACTGCGACCGATTTCACCCTCCGCATCGACCCGACGCTCTGCCGCGACGATATGTCGGGGATGCCCTATCCCTATACGGCCACCCTCAGCCGCGCCTCCACCGCCCTGAAGGGCTGTGCGGGCGACCCGAACGCCCTTCTGGCCGGGGACTGGACCGCGACCACGCTGAACGGCAGCCCCATTCCCCAAGGCGCCCTCGTCACCCTTTCCTTTCAGGCGGGCAACGTCAGTGGCAACGCCGCCTGCAACAGCTTCAGCGGCAGCTACGAACTGACGGGCGAAAGCATGGCCTTTGGCGCGATCAGGGCCACCCGCATGGCCTGCCCCTCGCCCCTGATGGACACGGAACAGGCCGTCTTTTCCGCCCTCTCTGCCGTGACCCGCTTCGACATCGCCGAAGATGGCCGGCTGCTGCTGCAATCCGACACACGGACCACCGTCCTGACCGCCAGCCGCTAAGGACTTTGCCGCAGCGCGGCAATTGACAACGCCGCGCGCCCCGGTTCCTTATGTCGCCCGTACGCTTGCGGGGGAGAGAGAACGCATGAAGAAAGTCTATCCCAGCGCCGAAGCCGCGCTGGACGGTGTTCTGTTTGACGGCATGACCATCGCCTCGGGGGGCTTTGGCCTCTGCGGGATACCCGAACTGCTGATTGCCGCGATCCGCAAGGCGGGGACGCAGAACCTCACCGTCGCCTCGAACAACGCGGGCGTCGATGGCTTTGGCCTCGGCGTGCTGCTGGAAAGCAGGCAGGTGAAGAAGATGATCTCCTCCTATGTCGGGGAAAACGCCGAATTCATGCGCCAATACCTGTCGGGCGAACTGGAGCTGGAATTCAACCCCCAAGGAACCCTCGCCGAACGCATGCGCGCAGGCGGCGCGGGCATCCCCGGCTTCTACACCCGCACGGGCGTCGGCACCGTCATCGCCGACGGCAAGGAACACAAGGACTTCGACGGCAAGACCTACATCCTCGAACGGTCCATCGTCGCGGACCTGTCGATCGTCAAGGCGTGGAAGGCCGACCCGTCGGGCAACCTCGTCTTCCGCAAGACCGCCCGCAACTTCAACCCGCCCGCCGCCACCTGCGGCAAGCTCTGCGTGGTCGAGGTGGAGGAGATCGTGCCGCTTGGGTCCTTGGACCCCGACACGATCCACCTGCCCGGCATCTATGTCCACCGCATCGTCCAAGGGCAGCACGAAAAGCGCATCGAACAGCGCACCACCCGCAAGCGCGAAGCCGAGCAGGCAGAAGTGGGCACCGGTTCTGCTGCCCGCGAGGCGACCACCAAAAAGGAGGCCGTGTAATGTGGGACCGCAACCAGATGGCCGCCCGCGCGGCGCAGGAACTTCAGGACGGCTGGTACGTCAACCTTGGCATCGGCATACCGACCCTTGTGGCGAACTACATCCCCGACGGCGTTTCGGTCACGCTGCAATCGGAAAACGGGATGCTCGGCATGGGGCCCTTCCCGTTTGAAGGCGAGGAAGACCCCGACCTGATCAACGCAGGCAAGCAGACCATCACCGAACTGCCCCAGACCGCCTTCTTCGACAGCGCCACCTCTTTCGCCATGATCCGCGGCGGCAAGATCGCCATGGCCATCCTCGGCGCGATGGAAGTGGCCGAAAACGGCGATCTGGCGAATTGGATGATCCCCGGCAAACTGGTCAAGGGCATGGGCGGGGCGATGGACCTTGTGGCGGGCGTGGGCCGCGTGGTCGTCGTCATGGACCACACCAGCAAGCACGGTGAATCCAAGGTGCTGCGGCAATGCACCCTCCCCCTGACCGGTCAGGGCGTGGTCAACCGCATCATCACCAACCTTGGCGTCCTCGACGTGGTCCCCGGCGGGCTGAAGATCGTCGAACTGGCCGACGGCGTCACCGACACGGAACTGCGCGCCGCGACAGAGGCGACGCTGGTGGACTGACCTTGCGGATGGGCAACCTTGCCCATCCCACCCAGCCCGGGTCCGCCCTTACGCCAAAGACCCCCGCGCGCATGTGCCCACCACAGGCCGCATCATGGCCCTTTGCCCCTGTGTGAACGCGCATCGGAAAGGCACCCCGCACGGACCCGCGCC
Source organism: Pseudomonadota bacterium (assembly GCA_039798885.1). Taxonomy (GTDB): domain Bacteria; phylum Pseudomonadota; class Alphaproteobacteria; order Rhodobacterales; family Rhodobacteraceae; genus Paragemmobacter. The sequence goes on from JBDKFE010000148.1 coordinate 26,896, forward strand.
TTCCCGGCCCAAGCTCAGGGGACCACGGGACCACAGCCCATCCCGGACACCCAGCATGCGACGACGGTCCCGTGCGGGGCAGCATTTGCAAGCTCCGCGCCAGCGACCACCCCTGCGATCCGGCGATGACCGCCCTTAATTGCTCGCCGAAATCACCCGGAACACACAGGGATCCGACACCACCACCGGCGGCGTCAGGCACAGCCCCTGCGCCACCTGCCACGCCGCCAGCACCTTTGGCACATAGTCCCGCGTCTCGGCATAGGGCGGCACGCCGCGATTGGCCCGCACGGCCCCCTCGCCCGCGTTATAGGCCGCGATCACCATCACCGCATCGCGGTCGAAATGCTTCATCAACCAGTCGAGATAGGCCACCCCACCCCGGATATTCGCCACCCCGTCCAACGCATCGGCCACATCGAACCGCTCTGCCGTTTCCGGGATCAGTTGCATCAACCCCTGCGCCCCTGCATGGCTTTCGGCATCCACGCGCCCCGCACTCTCTGTCGCCATCACCGCCAGCACCAGCGCGGGCGACACCTCGGTCCCCACCGTCGCCTTCAGGATCTCGGTCCCCCAGCGATCCGCCAATTCCTGCATATGCTGCAAACGCGGCGCGGCCACCGCCGCCCCTTCCGGCGCCTGCCCCAGCGCATCCAGCGCCGCGATGAACCGCCCGCCCACCTCGTCGATCCCGGCCGGCACAAGATCCCAGAACCACCCGTACCGCGCCGCCGCACTTGGTACCGGCCCTTGCGGTCGCGCACCCGCCCCCTCTGCGCCCACAGGCGGCAGCGCCTCAGGCTCCCGCGCAGGCCCCACCTTCGGCAGCACCGCCAGCAGCCGCGCCTGCTCTACCGGGTCGATCTGCACCGTGATCCGCTTGCCCGGCAGGCCCTCACCCACCTTAACGCGCTTGAACGAAAAGTCGCGCGCGGGCGGCAAGCCCTCGGCCACCGCCACGACCGGGGCCGCGCACAGCACGACCGCCGCCAAGAATGCCGCCCGGAATCGCATCTCTGCCGGATGCCTTTTCTGTCCGTTGCCTGTCCTGCGCCTCGCCCGCAGTATTCCCCAAAACGCCCCGTCTGGCCACTCCCGCCGCCCCGAAGCCCCGCAAAACGTGGCAAAACCGCCAAATTCCTTAACCAAAAGATTGGTATCACAGACTAAAGTATGTTTTCGCAAAAATTGTTTTTCGAAGTTTCAACACCTTAAGCGGACATCCCCCAAAAACCGCGGCGTGACCGAAAATGCCCACTCGCTTCCCAACTGCCGCCACGATTCGGGGGCCAAATGCACCCATACCGAACGGAAGACGGAACGAAGACACGGGCCGGACTGAACCGAAGCGGTTGGAACCAAGACCTGAACGCAACCTTATAAAGGACCAAAGACATGATGAAACTGCTGAACGTTTTCAAGCGCTTCAAGAACGAAGAATCCGGCGCTGTGACGGTTGACTGGGTCGTGCTGACCGGCGCTGTCGTGGGCCTGGGCATCATCATCGCCAACACCATGGGCACCTCGATCGAAAACGCTGCGGCAGACGTCGCGGCAGATGTCGAAGCTCAGGCGGACAATAACTGATCGAGACGTGCCGCAAGGCACACTCGTGCGGCCAGGCCGATGGCCTGGCCGTCTTGACATGTACCAGACGAAGTCGACGCGAACGATTGTCAGGCAGGGTAATGCCGCAAAGGGCGCGAAAACACCCAAGACGACCAGCCGACGAGGTGGCGATGACCCTTTGGAAGATCCTGAAAGACCGCTTCCAGCACGAAGACGACGGCGCTGTGACGGTGGATTGGGTGGTCGTTACGGCAGCGGTGGCCTTCTTGTCAGTCTCGCTGCTCAGCTCGATCAAGTCATCGGTACAGACCGGGACGGACTCGATCGCCAGCAGAACGGAAGACGCCGTCGACTGACGGACTTACCCTCCGGCCCGCGCCTGTCGCGGGCTTGGCCCATTTTGCCGGATCCGGCACAACAAGAAGGCAGACAACGATGCGCATGATCTTCGGACTCGTCCTGTTGGCAGGCATGGCCCTTGCGGGTTTTGCCGTCTACATGGCGCAGGGCTACATCAACCAGACCGAATCCGCCCTGAACGAGGAACGCGCCTTCCGCCAGAAGGTCGGCACCCTCGTCGAGGTCTACGTCGTCAACAAGCCTCTGGCCTATGGCGAACCGCTGACCAAGGACGATGTCCAGACGATCTACTGGCAGGAATCCGCCCTTCCCGAAGGCACCTTCACCGACGAAGCCACCCTCTTCCCCGAGGACGAGGACAAGCCCCGCTTCGTCCTGCGCCAGATGGAGAAATTCGAACCCATCCTCGCCGCGAAGGTCACCGAACCGGGCCAGCCCGCAGGTCTGACCGGGGCGCTTGACAAGGGGATGCGCGCCTTCGCGATCAAGGTCGACGCCACCTCCGGCGTGTCCGGCTTCGTCTATCCGGGCAACTTCGTCGATGTCTACTGGACCGGCAATGGCGGCAACAACATCGAGATGACGCAGCTCATCGAAAGCGCCCTGAACGTCATCGCCATCGACCAGACCGCCGCAGGCGCCACCACCGGCGGCGCCGTCATCGCCCAGACCGTCACCGTCCAAGCCACGCCGGAACAGGTCGCCCGCCTTGCCCAGGCCCAGGCCACCGGCCGCCTCGCCCTGTCGCTTGTCGGCCAGCCCGGCGATGTGATCGACGGCACGGTCGAGGTGAACATGGAAAGCCTGCTCGGCATCAACGCCCCCGAAGAAGTGGCCGAGGTCGAGGTTCAGGCCGAAAAGGTCTGCACCATCCGCAACCGCAAAGGCGGCGAGGTCGTGGAAATCCCGATCCCCTGCACCAACTGAACCACAGCCAAAAGTATGGATCACCGAACCCACCGGATGTGGTGGGTTCACCTTTTTCCGCCCACGATGGCTAGCGATTTTTCCCCACTGTTGCGACTTATCCACATCAGGAATCACCGATAAGTTTCTGATTCTTGCAAAAAAATGCGCCGTCCGGCATTGTGCCGCACGGAACGGGCATCAAAGACCCGCAATTGAGGCGTGATCGAAAGGGCAGGTCACAGATGCAGATGCGACAGCTGATCAAGGCAGGGGCGCTCGGCCTCGGCTTGGCTTCGGGCCTGTCCATACCCGCCTTGGCCGAAGTGCTGCGGGTGGTTCAGGGCACCGCATCGCAGGCGCTGGAAGTGCCGATGAACCGCGCCGTCGTTCTGGAAAGCGACGTCCCCTTTGCAGAACTGTCCATCGCCAATCCCGGCATCGCCGACATCTCCACCCTGTCGGACCGTTCGATCTATGTGCTGGGCAAGACGCCGGGGCGCACCACGCTCACCCTCCTTTCGGCCGAAGGCAAACTGATCACCAATGTCGAGGTGCAGGTCACCACCGACATCGCCGAATTCAAGGAACGCCTGAACCAGATTCTTCCCGGCGAAAAGATCGAGGTGCGCACCGCCAATGACGGGATCGTGCTGTCCGGCACTGTCTCCTCCAGCGCGAAGCTGTCGCGCGCGCTCGATCTCGCGGAACGCTACGCGCCCGACCGTGTGTCGAACCTGATGACGGTGGGCGGCACCCAGCAGGTCATGCTGAAGGTCCGCTTCGCCGAAATGCAGCGCTCCGTCGCCAAGAACCTCTCGGCCTCGCTCGGCATCAGTGGCACCAACGACCTGCTTGAAACTGGCGGCTGGCTGAACGGCAACGGTACGGTGCAGAACACCGTCGGCAACTCCACGTTAATCGCAGGCAACCCGCAGGCGCAGGCGCTCGGCGTGCTTGGCTTCACCACCGGGTCGCTTCAGATCGGCATCCTGCTCGAGGCGCTGGAAACCAAGGGCGTCGTCCGCACGCTGGCCGAACCGAACCTGACCGCACTGTCGGGTCAGGAAGCGTCGTTCCTTGCCGGGGGCGAATACCCCGTCCCGGTGGCCGATGACGGCAACATCGCCATCGAATACAAACCCTTCGGCGTGGAAATGAAGTTCCAGCCCACCGTGGTGGACGGCGACCTCATCAACCTCCAGATCGCCGCCGCCGTCTCCTCCATCGACGGCTCCATCACCACGGAATCGAATGGCGTGACGCTGAACGCCTTCAAGCGCCGGGAAACCACCACCACCGTGGAAATGCGCGACGGCGAAAGCTTCGCCATCGCGGGCCTCTTGCAGGACGACTTCCGCGACCTCAACAGTCAGGTGCCGTGGCTGGGCGACATCCCGGTTCTCGGCGCGCTCTTCCGATCGGCGGAATACCAGCGCCAGCAATCCGAACTCGTGATCATCGTGACGCCGCACCTCGTCTCGCCCACCCGTGGCGAAGCCTTGGCCCTGCCCACCGACCGGGTCCGCCTGCCCACCGAACGGGAACTCTTCCTCTTTGGCGAAGTCGGCAAGGCCGCCACCACCGGGGCTGCGGGCGAAGTCGCGCGGCAGGACTTCACCGGCTCTTATGGCTACGTGATGGAATGACAAGGGGACAGGCCATGATCATCCGCGCATCCCTCACCCTCGCCGTCACCCTCGCCCTCGCAGGCTGCGCCGACCAGACCATCACCGCCAAGATCGACGAAGGCGGCTTCGGCAACGCGACGATGAACAACATGCTCGTGCAGACCGGACAGGTGGACCCTGTCCAGATGCTCGGCCAACGCTTCGCCCGCGAAATCCCCACGACCATCACCTTCGCCTTCAACAGCGCCCAGCTCTCGCCCGAAGCGCAGGCGACCCTTGCCCGTCAGGCCGATTGGATTCGCCAATTCCCCGAAGTCCGCTTCCGCGTCTACGGCCATACCGACCTCGTCGGGTCCGACGCCTATAACAAAGGTCTGGGCCAGCGCCGCGCCGAGGCCGTCGTCGCCTTCTTCGCGGCCCGCGGCATCTCGCGCAACCGGCTCGAGGCGCTGGTCTCCTTTGGCGAAACACAGCCCGTCATCGCGACGCCGGGCCCTGAACAGGCCAACCGCCGGACCGTGACCGAAGTCTCGGGCTTCGTGCAGCGCCACCGCAACGTGCTGGACGGCAAATACGCCGAAATCATCTACCGCGACTACATCGACAGCGCGAAGGGCGCGCCCACGGTCAAGACGGGCTCAGGCGGCGGCGCTGCCGCCGGGGGCGCCGCCCCGGCCGCCGCCCCCGCCCCCTGATCCGGGCGCAGCGACCGCGCGGCCCCGCCCCAAAGGACGCAAACCATCGTTTCCGGCCCGGCAGGTCCAGCCCCCTGCCGCCCGGAAACACAGGCGACAACCCGCGGACCCGCCCGCCCAAAGTCGCCATTCTTCAAACAATCACGCGTTTCTAGCCCAAGAATCGCCACCATTCCCCACCACCTTTTCCCGTGACTGGGAACAATCTCACGGCACCGCTGCCGTGCGGGGGTGATCCGGTGGTCCGTCCATCCGTCTGTGTCCCGCAGACGGTCCGGCGCACCATCGCCATCCCCGGCCAAAAAGGACCGATGGTGATGAGTACTGCCGCGAACATGATGCCGGAACCTGCGCCGATTCTGGCCTGCACGATCTCGCGCGATATCCAGAATTTTGACCTTCTGATCGACGACATGGAACTCGAACTCGGCGAAAGCTGGGGCGACCTGACCTTCGACGACGCCCGCGACTTCCTCGCCCAGCCGGATGCCGACACACTCGAATTCGTCGCCATCGCCGTGAATGGCGAAGACGAGGGCGACCTGTCGCGCATCACCGACATCATCAAATCCGCCACCGCGCGCAGGATCAAGGTGATCCTCATCGCCGACCAGATCAGCCCCGCAGGCCTGCACCAACTGCTGCGGCTCGGTGCGGACGATTTCGTTCCCTACCCCCTGCCCGACGGCGCCCTGAAAGAGGCGATCGACCGCATCCGCACGCCCGCCCCCGCGCCCGTCGCGGCACCCTCGGCCACCGTCACGCACCTGCACGCCGTCCCCGACCCGATGCCCAACGCCCCCAGCTTCAAGGCGAAAGGCGACCGGGACGGCGTGGTCCTGCCCGTCCACGGCCTGTCCGGCGGTTCCGGTGCCTCGACCTTCGCGGTCAACCTCGCTTGGGAACTGGCCACGATCGACAAGACCAACGCGCCCCGCGTCTGCCTGCTCGACTTCGACTTCCAATACGGCTCGGTCGCGACCTATCTCGACCTGCCGCGCAAGGAGGCGGTGTTCGAACTGCTCTCCGACACCGGCGCCGCCGACAGCGACGCCTTCCTCGATGCGATGCTGACCTACAACGAAAAGCTCCACGTCCTCACCGCGCCCGCCGACATGCTGCCGCTCGACATCGTCGCGCCCGAGGATATCGCCCGCATCATCGACATGGCGCAGACCAACTTCGACTTCGTCATCATCGATATGCCCAAGACCATCGTCGCATGGACCGAAACCGTGCTCTCGCGCGCCCATGTTTACTTCGCCACGATGGACCTCGACCTTCGCTCCGCGCAGAACGTGCTCCGCCTCGTCCGCGCGCTGAAGGCCGAAACCCTGCCGCATGAAAAACTGCGCTACGTCCTCAACCGCGCGCCCAAATTCACCGACCTTTCTGCCAGAAGCCGGGTGAAGCGCATGTCCGAAAGCCTCGACATCACGCTCGAGTTGCAAATCCCGGATGGCGGCGCGCAGGTGACGCAGGCCAACGACCACGGCCACCCGCTGGCCGAAACCGCTGCCAAGAACCCGGTCCGCAAGGAACTGCAAAAGCTCGCCAAATCCCTGCACGACCTGAACCGCGCCGTCGAAACCGGCCGGAAGTGACCTCAACCTGACCTGTCTGCCAAGGCCTGGGGGGCCAAGATATATGTTCTCACGTTTCAAGAAGACGGACGCTGCCGACACCCGCCCCGCGATGCGCCCGGTCACACCGACGGCGGCGCCCGCTGCCCTGCCTGCTGCTGCCCCTCTGCGCCCCGCCGCCCCGCCGCCCTCCGCCGCGCAGAAATCCATGCTCGCCGCCCGCCCCGGCACCGTCCCCGCCACCCCCGAAGCCGCCGCCGCGGAAAAGGAGAAGAAGCGCAAGGAACGCCTGATGGAGCTGAAGGTAGAGCTTCACAAGAAGCTCCTCGAAAGCCTCAACCTCGCCGCGCTGGAACACGCGACCGAAGCCAACCTTCGCGCCGAAATCGCCGACATCACCTCCGAGGCGCTGTCCGAAATGTCCGTCGCCCTGAACAAGGACGACCGCGCGACGCTCAATCAGGAACTCTATGACGAAGTCATGGGCCTTGGCCCGCTAGAGCCGCTGCTGAAGGACGAATCCGTCTCGGATATCCTCGTCAACGGCCCCAACCGCATCTTCGTCGAACGGGGCGGCAAGCTGACGCTGACCGATGTCACTTTCAAGGACGAACGCCACCTGCTGCGGATCATCGACAAGATCGTCTCTGCCGTGGGGCGCCGCGTCGATGAATCCAACCCCTATTGCGACGCCCGCCTTGCCGATGGCTCGCGCTTCAACTGCATGGTGCCGCCCGTCGCGGTGGATGGCTCGCTCGTCTCCATCCGCAAATTCAAAAAGGAAAAGCTCGGCGTCGCCGACCTCGTCCGCTTCGGTGCCTTCACCGAAGAAATGGCCGCCTACCTTCAGGCCGCCGTTTCCACCCGCCTCAACATCATCGTCTCGGGCGGCACGGGTTCGGGGAAAACCACCACGCTCAACGCGCTGTCCTCTTTCATCGACAACACCGAACGCGTGCTGACGATCGAAGACACCGCCGAACTCCAGCTTCAGCAGGTCCATGTGGGCCGCATGGAAAGCCGCCCCCCGAACGTCGAAGGCAAGGGCGCCGTGACCCAGCGCGACTGCTTGCGAAACGCACTTCGGATGCGCCCCGACCGCATCATCGTCGGCGAAACCCGGGGCGAGGAAGTCATCGACATGCTTCAGGCCATGAACACCGGCCATGACGGATCGATGACCACGATCCACGCCAACAACGCCCGCGACGGCATCTCGCGCCTTGAAAACATGGTCGCCATGGCCGGCATCGAAATGCCGCTCAAGGCCGTCCGGTCGCAGATCGCCTCTGCCGTCAACCTGATCGTGCAGGCAAGCCGCTTGCAGGACGGCTCGCGCCGCATGGTGTCGATCACCGAAATCACCGGGATGGAAGGCGACGTCATCTCGATGCAGGAAATCTTCCGCTACGAACGGCTCGGCGTCGAATCTTCGGGCAAGATCGTCGGCCGCTTCAACGCCACCGGCGTGCGCTCGCACTATTCCGACCGCTTCCGCCAATGGGGCTATGACCTGCCCGCCTCCATCTACGAACCCATCATCTGAGGTCTGACCGAACATGGAATTCAGCGCGGCACCCCTGATCTACATCACCATCTTCGTCGCCGTCGTGGTGATGGTCGAGGGGCTCTATCTCACCGTCTTCGGCAAATCGATCAGCCTGAACTCCAAGGTCAGCCGCCGCCTCGCCCTTCTGGAAAAGAACCAGAACCGCGAACAGGTGCTGGAACAACTCCGCAAAGAGATGTCGCAGCACATGAACGCGCGCGGCATCCCGCTCTACAAGATCCTCGCCTCCAAGGCGCAAAAGGCCAACATCGCCTTCACCCCGCGCCAACTCATCATGATCATGGCGGGCGTCTCTGTCGTGGCCTATGTCGGCCTCACCATCGGCACCGCCGCCACCCCCCCCGTCCGGGCGGGCCTTGCCGTGGTCATGGGCGTGGGCGGCGTCTATTTCTGGGTCCACCGCAAGGCCAAAAAGCGGATGTCCCTTCTGGAAGAACAGCTTCCCGATGCCGTCGAACTGATGGTCCGGTCGCTGCGCGTGGGCCATCCCTTCTCCAACGCCGTCGCCATCGTGTCCAAGGAAGTCGCAGACCCGCTGGGTACCGAATTCGGCCTGATCGCGGACGAGGCGACCTATGGCCGCGACATTGCCGAAAGCCTGCGCGCCTTCGCCACCCGGATGGAAAATCAGGACCTCCATTTCCTCGCCGTTTCCGTATCGATCCAGCAGCAATCGGGCGGCAACCTTGCCGAAATCCTCGACGGTCTGGCCAAGGTGATCCGCGCGCGGTTCAAACTCTTCCGCCGCGTCCGCGCCATCACGGCCGAAGCGAAATGGTCCGGCATGTTCCTGTCGGGCTTCCCGATCGTGGCCCTGCTGATGATCCAGGCGCTGAAACCCGACTACTACGACGGCGTGAAGGACACCCAGTACTTCGTCCCCGCCGCCCTCTTCGTCGCCGTGTTCCTCGTGGTAAACGTCATCTTCATGAAGATGATGGTCAACATCAAGGTCTGACCCATGTTCGCAGCCCTCAACGACCTGATCGTCGCCCGCATGGGCGAGATGGGCCCCCTGCTTGTCGTGGGTGGCCTTGGCCTCCTCCTTGTCTTCGTGACGCTGCCTTTCCTGCTCAAGAAGGACCCCGAACCCTTCGAAAAGCTGAAGGCCAGCGCACGGCAGACCGAACGGGTCAAAGACAGCAGCCGAACCGAGGCGGAACTTCGCCGCGCCTCGGACCGTAACGACAAACTGAACAAATTCGCCCATTTCCTTGAACCGCAGGACAAGGACCAGATGTCTGCGGCACGGCTCAAGATGCTGCGCGCAGGCTATCGGTCCAAGAACGCCGTCCGCATGTTCCACGCCATGCAGTTCCTGCTGGGCATCGGGCTTTTGCTCGCGGGCATGATCTACACCTACTTCGTCTCGCGCGGCCAACCGCTCGACATGCAGGCCATCGCTATGTCCACCCTGCTTCCGGCGGCGGCGGGCTACTACCTGCCCACCTACTGGGTCGAACGCCGCCTGCAGACACGCCAGCAACTTATCACCGAAGGCTTCCCCGACGCGCTGGACATGATGCTCGTCTGCGTCGAGGCGGGCCAATCCCTCGACCAATCCATCGCCCGCGTCGCGCGCGAAATCGCCCCCGCCTATCCCGACCTTGCCGAAGAATTCGAAATCGTCAGCCAAGAGGTCCGCGCGGGCAAGGAACGCGTCATGGTCCTGCGCGATATGTCCGAACGCGTTGGCCTGCCCGACATCACCTCTTTCGTCACCACCATGATCCAGTCCGCCACCTTCGGCACCTCCATCGCCGAAGCGCTCCGCGTCTATTCCGCGGAAATGCGTGACAAGCGCGTGATGCGCGCCGAAGAAAAGGCAAACACCTTGCCGACCAAGCTGACCCTCGGCACAATGCTGTTCACTGTGCCGCCCCTGATGGTGATCCTGATCGGTCCCTCCATCTACGGCGTCATGAAGGCGTTCGGAGGCTGACCCAAGGGTGCAAACGAAAGTCCTGCCCGTCATCGCAGGCCTGATCCTGTTGGCCGCCTGTCAAACGACCGGCGGCCTTGGCTCATCCGACACGCGCGGCGCACCGGGCATCGATACCCGCGCCGACGGCGAAGATGGTCTGATCGTCGGCCACCGCCTGATGGATGCGGGCGAATACGAACTCGCGCTCAAGGCCTATATGCGCGCGGCTGCCGAACAGGGCATCACCGTCGACACCCTCTCGGCCCTCGGCTCTGCCAACCTGCACCTTGGCCGCCTGGGTCAGGCCGAAAACCTGCTGCGTCAGGCGATCAAGCAGGACCCCACCTTCGTCCCCGCGCTGAACAACCTTGGCGTGGTGCTGATGGAACAGGGCAAGGCCGGCGAAGCGCGCCGCGTCTTCCAGCAGGCCTTCGCGCTCGACAGTGGCGAAACAGACTCCATACGCGAAAATCTGCGCCTCGCTATCGCTCAGAGTGAATCTTCGGTGTATGCTGAACCCAAAGAAGAACCGGATTTCACCCTCGTACGGCGCGGTCAGGGGCGTTTCGTCCTCCTCTCGCAACTCTGAGGCCCAAGAAATCCACGAGCAGTAGAGGATTGGAAGATGCGCCAGCCGGTGATCGTCGCCCTGTGCCTTGCGGGCACCTTGGGCCTGTCCGCATGCAACCGCACCACCGATGCCGAAGTGCAGCGCGCCATCGACAGCGTGAATGTCATCGACGCGACGAACCTCAACGACATCATGCTCACCGTGGGCGACCCCGCCGAAGCCGTCGCCTATTTCGCCAAGGCAAGCAGCGAAAACCCCGACCGCGTGGACCTCAAGCGGGGCTTGGCAAAGTCTCTCATCCGCGCCCAGCGCCCTGCTGACGCGGCCACGGTCTGGGAACAGGTCGCGGCCTCGCCCGAAGGCACGATGGACGACCGCGTGTCGCTTGCCGATGCCTATATCCGCACCAACCAGTGGCCCAAGGCCGAGGCGGAACTGAACAAGATCCCGCCCACCCATGAAACCTTTGAACGCTACCGGCTCGAAGCGATGGTTGCCGACAGCAAGAAGGACTGGAAGAAGGCCGACAGCTTCTACGAAACCGCCGCGGGCATGACCACGCAGCCCGCAGGCGTCTACAACAACTGGGGTTTTTCCAAGCTCTCGCGTCAGGACTTTGCCGCCGCCGAACGTCTTTTCGCGCAGGCACTGACCTATGACCCCACGCTGTTCACGGCCAAGAATAATCTCGTCATGGCGCGCGGGGCCCAGCGCAAATACGACCTACCCGTGGTCGAGGTGACGCAGACCGAAAAGGCCGAACTCATCTACACGCTCGCCCTGACAGCGATAAAGAAGGGCGATGTCGCCGTGGGCAAGGCCCTGCTCGAAGATGCCATCGCCACCCATCCCCAGCATTTCGAGGCGGCGGTGCGCAGCCTCAATGCCCTTGGCGCCTGATGCGCCCCGTGTGACCTGCCATGCTTGTGTCCGATCTCCCGCCACTTTGGACGGCGCTCTGGTTCCTCGTGCCCGTCTTGCCCATCGGCATCTGGGTGGCATGGTCCGACATGAAGTTCATGAAGATCCCCAACATTGCCGTCCTCGCCATGGCGGGGGCCTATCTGGTGATTGGCCCCATCGCGCTTGGGCTTGACCTCTATCTTTGGGGCATCGCGCTTGGCCTCATGACGCTGGTCGTGGGCTTTGTTGCCTCCACCATCCGTATGGTGGGCGCAGGCGACGCGAAATTCGCCGCTGCCATGGCCCCCTATTTCGCAGGCACCTCGCTGCCCATGGTCTTTATCCTCTTTGCGGGCTGCCTGCTTGCGGCCTTTGCCGCGCACCGCCTGATGCGGCTGATCCCCGCCTTCCGCGCGGCCACGCCCGACTGGCAAAGCTGGACCCACCGCAAATTCCCCATGGGCCTCGCCCTGTCCGGCACGATCTGTTTCTACTTTTTGCTCGGCCTCCTCATCTCTGCCCGAATTTCTCCATGATGCCCGGCTATTGCGCTGCGTGACCGCACTCAGCCGGAGTCTGTGCCGATGAACGCCCCGACAGCGCCCCTTTCGCAGGACGCCGCCGCCGCAACACCGCCTTCGGTCACGCCGCCCCCGCAGCCCCGCACGCTTGCCGAAACCGGCCTCTCGCCGGTCCTTCTGCGCGACCTGCTGCTCAAGACGATGTTTCGGATGAATCTGGAATATGTCTCGGACCTGTCGCGCACCATCGCCCTGCCCGTCACCCTGATCCAAGAGATGATCGACACCGCCCGCACCCGACGCTTTATCGAGGCGACGGGTACCCTCCACGCCACCTCCGGCACCGAGATGGGCTATCAACTCACCGATGCCGGCAAGGCCCGCGCGCTCGATGCGCTGTCGCAATCCGAATATTACGGCGCCGCCCCCGTCCCGCTCGAGGCGTACAAGGAACAGGTGAAACGCCAGTCGATCCGCAACATGACCCTGACCCGTCAGGACCTGATGAAAGGGATGGGCCACCTGATCCTGCCGCCCGACCTGATCGACAATCTCGGCCCCGCCGTCACCTCTGGCCGCTCCATCCTGATGTACGGCCCGCCCGGCAACGGGAAATCCTCCATCTCGAACGGTATCCGCGATGCGTTGGGCGACCGCATCTATGTCCCCCGCGCCATCGAATATTCCGGCCAGATCATCACGGTCTATGACCCCATCGTCCATTCCGCCGCCGAAGAGCAACAGGACGACCCCAACAGCCTGCGCCGCGCCGGAAACCGCTTCGACGCCCGCTACGTCCGCTGCGAACGCCCCACCGTCATCACGGGCGGCGAACTGACGCTCGACATGCTGGACCTCAAGTACAACCCGACAGCGCGCACCTACACGGCCTCCCTGCAACTCAAGGCCACGGGTGGCATCTTCATCATCGACGACTTGGGCCGCCAATCCGAACCGCCGCAAAAGATCGTCAACCGCTGGATCGTGCCCTTGGAAGAAGGCCGCGACATCCTCGCCCTGCAATCGGGCGAGAAGTTCACGGTGCCCTTCGACACCCTCGTGATCTTCTCCACCAACTTCCACCCGAACGAAATCTTCGACGGCGCGGCGCTGCGCCGTATCTTCTTCAAGCTCAAGATCGACGGCCCCAATCAGGAAAACTTCCTGAAAATCTTCGCCCTCGTCGCCCGCAAGAAGAAGATGCCGCTGGACGAAAAGGCGCTGATCCACCTGCTTAAGGTGAAATACCCCACGATCAACAACAGCTACGCCAACTACCAGCCGGTTTTCCTGATCGACCAGATGATCTCCATCTGCAACTTCGAGGGCATCCCCTACCAGATGACCCCCGAACTCATCGACCGCGCTTGGGCCAATATGTTCGTCAAGGACGAACGCATCGCGAAGTGACCTGACCCCGGATAGAGGAGCAACCGCGCCACAAGGGCCAGAGGACCGACGCGGAACGCGCCAGTGGCGCGTTCAGCCGGTCCGATTGCGGCTGAGGCAACGAAGCCGCAAGGGGCGTTCAGATTTCCCCGGACGCTTGGGGCACGGGACGGCCCCGCCCCGGTGGGGGCGCTTGCGCCCCCGCCGCCCGGGGGGC
>JBDKFE010000149.1:0-26857 GCA_039798885.1 Pseudomonadota bacterium
TCCAGGTCCGCCTCGGACGCGCGGCTTTGCGCCCATTGGGCGGTGAGGTTGAGGTGGTCGATGGTGCGGTGGATGTCGTCCATGTCGCGGCGGGCCAGTGTGGCGCTGCGGTCGGTCATCCAGTCGCGGATCAGCGCCTGCTCGCCATCGGTCAGGTCATGGTCGCCATGCGGTTTGACGTTGCCGTTCTTGAGGTTGATCGTGGCGATTTCGTTCAGTTCGATGCGGCGCTGGCGGTTCTCGGTATCCACCTTGAACAGGACCGCGCCATTCTCACGGATCCGGAAGTAATAGTCCGGCAGATCGCCCGCCATTCAAAAACCTCTCAAACCAGCCCCGCGCAGAATTTTTGGATGCGGGCGCATGCCTCGGCCAATATCGAGTCAGAGGTAGCGTAGCTGACGCGGAAGTTCGGGGAAAGTCCGAAGGCCGCGCCGAAGACGACGGCGACCCCGGTTTCTTCGAGCAGCGCGTCGGCGAAGACCTCGTCATTGGTGATGATCTTGCCCGATGCGGTAGCCTTGCCGATGCAGCCCGAGATGTCGGGATAGACGTAGAAGGCCCCTTCGGGCGTGGGGCAGGTCACGCCCTGTGCCTGATTGAGCATGGAGACCACGAGGTCGCGGCGGCGCTGGAACACGGTGCGGTTGTGGGCGAGGAAATCCTGCGGGCCGGTCAGCGCCTCGAGCGCGGCATATTGCGAGACGGAGGAAGGGTTGGAGGTGGACTGGCTTTGGATCGTGCCCATCGCCTTGATCAGCGCGACGGGGCCTGCGGCATAGCCGATGCGCCAGCCGGTCATGGCGTAGGATTTGGACACGCCGTTGCAGGTGAGCGTGCGGTCGTAGAGGCCGGGTTCGACCTCTGCCGGGGTGCAGAATTTGAAGTCGTCGAAGACGAGGTGTTCGTACATGTCGTCCGACATCACCCAGACTTGGGGGTGGCGCATCAGGACATCGGTCAGGCCCTTCAATTCCGCGCGGGTGTAGCCCGCGCCGGTGGGGTTGGAGGGGGAGTTGAAGATGAACCACTTGGTCTTGGGGGTGATCGCCGCCTCAAGCTGCGCCGGAGTCAGTTTGAACTGCGTCTCGATCCCCGCGACGACCGGGACGGGGGTGCCGCCTGCCAGAAGGACCATGTCGGGATAGCTGACCCAATAGGGGGCGGGGATGATGACCTCATCCCCCGGGTTCAGCGTGGCCATGAGGGCGTTGTAAAGGATCTGCTTGCCGCCCGTGCCAACGGTGACCTGCGCGGGGGTGTAGGTCAGCCCGTTTTCGCGCAGGAATTTGGTGCAGATGGCGGCCTTCAGTTCCGGGATGCCGTCGACGGCGGTGTATTTGGTGCGGCCCGCGTCGATCGCGCGCTTGGCCGCGTCTTTGATGTTCTGCGGCGTGTCGAAATCGGGTTCGCCCGCGCCCAGACCGATGATGTCACGCCCTTCGGCGGCCAGTTCGCGGGCCTTGTTCGTCACGGCGATGGTGGGCGAGGGTTTCACCCGGGCGAGCGTGTCGGAGAGGAAGGCCATGGGTACCTCGGGATGGGTGGAGTTGGGTCGCGTGCTGTCTTAGGGTGCGGGGGATGCTGGTTCAAGCTGGATCGGAAACGGAAATGACAGAGACGGCGGAGGCGCGCCTGAAGCGCATGGCGATGCGGAGTTGGCGGCGCGGGACGAAGGAGATGGACCTTGTCCTTGGGCCTTGGGCGGACGCGCATCTGGCGGGCTTGGACGCAGAGCGGCTGCGGGTCTATGACCTGCTGCTGGAGGAAAATGATCAGGACCTGATGGCCTTTATCCTTGGTCAGGCAGAGCCGCCTGCGGCCATCGCGGGGCTTTTGGCCGAGATTGCCTCTTTTGCGCGGGGGCGGCTGGCGGCGAAGGCGTAAGCCTTTACCGGATATTGGGACTTTTGCGCGAATCCTTTGCTTCGTTGCGGAACAACGGAGGGAAGCGATGACAGTGCAGGAGGCGGTGCTGGACGGGTCGGAACGGGCCTTCCATGCCGGATACCTTGACATGCTGGGGCTGGTGGAGCGGTTGCATCGCCTGCTGCTGGACGTGATCAAGGACGAATTCGAACGGCTGGGGATCGAGGAGGTGAACCCTGTGCAGGGTCTGCTTCTTTTCAACATAGGCGAGCATGAGGTGAGCGCCGGGGAGTTGAAGACGCGCGGCTACTATCAGGGGTCGAACGTGTCCTACAACCTGAAGAAACTGGTGGAGTCGGGCTATATGCACCACCAGCGGTCAGAGGCGGACAGGCGGTCGGTGCGGGTGCGGCTGACCGAGAAGGGGCGCAAGTTGCGCGTCACGATCGCAGAGCTTTTCGCGCGCCATGCTGCGGCGATGCTGCGCCGGGGCACGCTGGAGGTGGCCGAGCTTGACGGGATCGGGCAAGGGCTGCGCCGGACAGAGCGGTTCTGGATGGATCAGATCCGGTACATTTATTGACGGATCGGACCGCGCGGGTCTGCGCGGTGGCGGAAGGGCGCGACCTAGAACGGGTCTGCGTTCCCGGTGGGGCAAGGTGCTGGTCGCGAAACGGGTGTTCGGGGTGACTGCGCCAGTCCGGTGATATCGGGGGCAAGTGGGGGGACGGGGTCGAACCGGGGCGCAGGCTTCGGTTTTTTTGTTGCCTTGGGTCGGCTGGTCCGGGTGTCGCGGGCGCGTTCGGCGCGGTTGGGGCACGTGGGGTGAGAATGGGGCGGGTGAGAATGGGGCGGGTGGGAACGGGATGGGTGCGGCGTCAAGGGGGGTGGGCCGATGCCGTTTGAGGGACTCTGGCGAGAGTATTCTTGGGCCTACAGGTTTGGCCTTGGGGCAGTGGCAAAAATCTTCGAAGATTTTTGCAAATTTCTTCGAAGAAATTTGTGGGGTGGTTGGGCGAGGCCGGATGCAGGATTTGCTGCGGACCTTGGCGCATGGACCAAAGGGGCGGTCGCCGGGTGGGCCGATTTCGGCGCCGGGACGTAGCGCGTGCCTTCGCTAGCGCCGCCAGAGCCAGGCATGGCCCGCCAACAGGCCTTGGAGTTTTGCAAGCAGGCGGTTGGGCAGGCCCGGATGGGGGATCGGACCTTCGGCAAGGCGATCTAGGGCGACTTCGGGCGGGCAGGGGCGGCGGGTCACCGGGTCGATGTAGCGCGGATAGGCGATAAGGGCGGCATGGGCCAGCACGGCCAGCGTCGGGCGCGGCTGCAGGCTGCCGTCGGGGCGGCGCAGGCGGCGGGGCGGCACGGGGCCGAGGTCGCGGGTCAGGCCCCACCCCGCGAAAAAGGGCGCGCCGAGGGTGGTGACGGGCTTGCCCCTGAGCAGTGCTTCGAATCCGAGGGTGGAGGTGATCGTCCAGACCTCGTCGCAGGTGGCGATAAGGGCGGGGGGGTCGGCATGGTGAAGCGTGACGTCGGCGAGGGCGGTGAGGTCGTCAGGCGGGATGGCACCGGGGCGGAGCCCTGCGTCCACGTCGGGATGGGGTTTGTAGACGATGACCGCTTTGGGATTGGCGGCGCGGACGGCCTGTAGCAGGGCGCGGTTGGTGCGGATATCGCCCGCGCCAAGGCGGATGGAGGCGTCATCTTCCACCTGTCCGGGGACGAGGATGCGGTGGCCTGCGGGCAGATCCGGCAGGGGGGCGGTGGCGAGGTTGTATTTGGAGATGCCCTTCGTGGTCAGGCGGGCGATCAGGCGTTCGGCGCGGAGTGCGCCACTGGGTGGCAGGGGGGAGAGGATCAGGGTTTCAAGGCGGCTTTCGCGGCTGGGATCGTAGTAGAGGCCCCGGTCATCGGTGACGAGCGAGAGGGGCGGGATCAGATCGGCACCGAGCCCGCGCGAGCGGAGGAAGCCGTCCTCGATCCGGGTCAGGGTCAGGTCGGGGGCGGTGGTGCCCCATGCGAGGAGGCTGCGACCCGTGGCATCGGCGATGCGTTGGGCCTGTTCGGGCGATTTGGCGAAGATGACGGGGCGGTGGCGGCCAAAGACCTGTTGCAGGGGGCGGCGTTTCCACAGGCGCATGCCGAGGGCGACGTGGCCGTGCCGGTCCTGCCGCCAGGCGAAAGTGTCGGCTTCGAGCTGGTCCACCGCCTCTTCGAAGGTGCAGAGCCGGTTGCGGCAGGGGTCGAACCATGTGGGCGCAAGGATCATCGCGGCGGCGAAAAGCTGCGCGCGGGTCAGGGTGCGGCGGCGGCGGGGGATTGGCTGTTCGTCGGTGGTCAGGCCCCAGCCCGCGTAGAAGGGCTGGCCGAAGACGCGGGGGCGGTGTCCGGCAAGGATCGCCTCGAACCCCATCTGGGAGGAGACGGTGTAGACGGCGATGGCCCCTTCGAGCAGTTTCCAAGGCGAGACGGGATCGGTGCAGAGCGTCACGCCGGGGGGCAGGGCGGCAGCGTCGAAATGGCCGGGGCGAAGGTTCAGGCGCGTTTCGGGATGGGTCTTGATGAGGATGCGGGCGGTGGGGTGATCCGCGCGCGCATGGGCGAGCATGGTCTGGAACGTGGCGGCAGATGCCCCGGAATGGCGGATGGAGGCGTCGTTGCGGGTCTGGTCAATCAGCAGGACATAGCCGGGAGGCGGGGCTGGCAGGTCCGGGTCGTGGATGTTGTATTTTGACAAGTCAGAGGCGATAAGCCGGGCAATTCCGTCCTTTGCGCGGCCAAGAAGGTTCGAATCATCCAACGGGTGCGTGGCGAGCAGGCGTTCGATCAGGGACGGTGCGGCGGCGTCGAAATGCACGCCGAAGGGATCGATCAGCAGGCCCAAGGGGGCGTCGCCCATGCGACCGGGGCGGAGGGAGCGGAGGAAGGCATCCTCGACCCGGATCAGGGGCGCGGCGTGCCGGGCGGCGATGGCTTCGCCCCGTCCGGCGGTGGGAGAGCGGCCCCAGACCACCACCGCGTCGCCCGGGCGGGGCAGGCCGGGGCGCAGATCGTGACCGGCGGCCGAGAGGATGCGGCGCAGCGCCGGGTTCAGAAAGCCGCCGTTCCAGAAGCGCAGACGCCGGGGAACATCCCCGGCGATGCCTTGGTCTTCGCGCCGCATCGGCGTCAGTTCACGCCAGTGGCTTTGGTAAGCGAGTCGGCAGCATTGGCCGTGCCAGTCAGCGCGCCGATCGTCTTTTGCCATTGCACATAGGGCGCTTCGGTCACGTAGACGGTGTCGCCGTCGCGGATGAGGAAATCGCGCGCCTCGAACATGCCGGTGGGCTGGGTCAGGTCCAGCACGTAGACCATCCGCTGCGCCCCGACGAGGTCTTTGCGGCCGAGGACGGCGTTCGCGATCTCGGCCGGTTCGTTGCGAAGGACGAAGACACCGGTCGGATCGGCGAGGTTTGTGTTCAGGCCACCGACAATGGCGAGTGCTTCGATGGCGGAGAGGTTCTGGCTTTCGAAGGGCACGCGGTTCTGCGCGCCGGTCGCCCCGAGGGCGACGAAGGCGCGGGTGTCCTCTTCGATCACGATCTGGTCGCCGGGGCGCAGCGCGATGTCGAGGCGCGGGTCCTCGTAGAGGTCAAGCAGCCAGACCTTGCCCGTCTGCCCGTTGCGGGTGACGCGGACGATGGCGGTTTCGGGGTCGATGGAGACGCCGCCCGCGCGGGCCACCATGGCCGAGAGGGTGCGGGTGGGCCGTTCGATCGGATAGATGCCCTGCGCCCCCGCCGCGCCCGAGACGGTGACGGTGGAGCCGTCGCCCGCGACGCGCTGGACGATCACCTGCGGGTCCGGGGTCTGCGGGTCGAGTTTCGTGGCGATCTCGGTCCGCAGTTCTTCGGGTGAGGTGCCTGCAGCGCGGATGCGGCCCGCATAGGGGATGAAGATGAAGCCTTCGCCATCCACCTGCAGTTCCTGCAACTGCGAGAGGCGCTGGCCGGTATTGCCGAGCAGCGGGTCGTCCTTGACGTTTTCGTAGACCGTCACGTTGAGCAGGTCACCGGCCGAGATCACGTCAGACCCAACGCGGCCTGCGCTGCTGAAGCTGTCCGAAAAGCCGAGTGAGGGGGTCACGGCGGTCGCCTGCGTGACGCGGCTGTTCACGGTGACGACGAAGGCGTCGCCTTTGCGCAGGACAGAGCCTGCGAAGATTTCTTTCTTGTTCGGGCCGCTGCGGGGCAGGCCGCAGGCTGCGACCATGCCAATAAGCACGACAAGGGCCACGGCCTTGGCCCCTTTGGTAACCATCATCTGCACTGCTCGGGCTCCTTGGTGGAGTTTGCCTCAAGTTTTGCCTGTCAGCGTACAAGAGGATGGGTGAATCTGGCAAATGATCTGTGCTTGGACTAGCCGACGTGATGCAACTGTTGCCGATGCGCCGCGTTGCCGAGGCGGAGCGCGTCATAAGGGTCTTCCGGTGAGAGCATCATGTCGGTGACGTGGCGCAGCAGTTCGCGGCGGCCGCGGGCGGAGTAGAAGCCGCCGGGAACCTGCGAGGTTTCCAGCAGATAGCGGCGGTAGTCGCGATAGGCGCGGAGGTCCGGCCGGGCGGGGGCGGCGAAGAAGTCGGGCAGGGGCTGTTGGCTGACGAATTCGGGCTTGGCATAGACGGCGGCGCCGAAGGTGCGCAGTGGCAGGCCGCGCCAGAGGACCTGCTGGCCTGCGGTGGAGTTGACGGTCACGGCAGATCGGGCGGCGTCCAGCAGCGGGCCGAGCTTGCCCCCGGGGATGAAGTGGACGCGGTCCGACAGGCCATGTGCGGCGGCGAGGCGGCGGATTTCGGACCGAAGCGGGGTGCGCCCATCTTCGAGCGGGTGGGCCTTGAAGACGAGGTGGTGGTGGCGCGGCGCGCCCTTGGCGAAGCCGTCGATCACCACGCCGAGGAATTCTGTCATCGACCGAAAGGGGGAATGGCTGCGGAAGCTGGCGTCATGTTCCAGTTGCAGCAGCGCGAGGTGCAGGGGGTGACCGGACCGGCGGATGGCGGCGGTCTTGAGGATGCGTTCCCAGCGGTGGACGGGTTGCAGAAGAAGGCGGCGGAGGTGGAGTTTCGCCTCTTGCCAGACGGTGAGGGCGCGGTGGGGGCGGAAGCGGGGGTAGCTGCCCGCCCCGGCAAAGACGAACCAGTGATACAGCGCGCCCCAGAACATGTGCTGACGCATGTCGCCCCAAGAGGTGGGCGCGTCGGGCTGGTCGGAGGGAGAGCGGGCCAGTGCCGCGCGCATGTCGGCGACCGAAAGGCGCATGAGGCGGGAATGGCCGTTCGATCCGCCGCGTTCATAGGTGACCCAGTAGGGGCGCAGGTAGCCTTCTTCGAAGACGTGGAGCGTCAGGCCGCGCGCGCGGGCGGCGGCGACGGCGGCGGCGTGGATGGGGCGGGTGTCACCGTAAAGGACGATGTCGGTGACCTTGAGCGCGTCGATCTGGCGTTCGAGGGTGGCGGGCCAGTCTTCGGGCCTGCCCTTGAAGGGGATGTAGCTGGCGCGGTCGGGCCAGAAGGCCTGATCCCCACGGTTGAAGCCGATGCGGTGGACGGTGCAGCCTGCCGCGCGCAGCATGGCGCCAAGGCGGTGGAAAAAGGGCCCATGCGGCCCTTGCAGAAAGAGGAAGGAACGGCTTTCGCCGGATACTCGCATGGTGCGCACCACTGTGGTCGACCCTTCTGCACAGATACGGGCGGCAGGATAGGGTGTAATCGTTACCACCGCCATCCTGACGCGCGGTCGGGGCGAAATTGGGGCGGCTTCGCGGTGGATTGCCGACGCGGGCGGGCGGGGCTAGGTCTTGGGCAGGGAATGCAGGAGTAGGCGGCATGTTCACGGGGATCGTCACGGATATCGGCGAGGTGCTGGAGGTGGAGCGGCGGGGCGACCTGCGCGCGCGGATCGGCACGGGGTATGACGTAGGGCGGATCGACATCGGCGCGTCGATTGCCTGCGATGGGGTTTGCCTGACGGTGATCGCGCTGGGGTCTGCCCCAAGGAACTGGTTTGACGTGGAAATCAGCGCCGAGACGCTGTCCAAGACCAATCTGGAGGGTTGGGGGCCGGGAAGCCGGATCAATCTGGAACGCGCGCTGAAGGTCGGGGACGAGTTGGGCGGGCATATCGTGTCGGGCCATGTGGACGGGCTGGCCGAGGTGGTGGCGCTGCGGCCCGAAGGGGATTCGCTGCGCGTGACTTTCCGCGCGCCCCATGCGCTGGCGGGGTTCATCGCGCCGAAGGGGTCGGTGGCGCTGAACGGCACGTCGCTGACCGTGAACGAGGTGGAGGGCGTGGATTTCGGGATCAACTTCATCCCCCACACGCAAAAGGCCACGACTTGGGGCGGGGTGCGGCTGGGGGATCGGGTGAACCTCGAGGTGGATACGATGGCGCGCTATGTGGCGCGGCTGCGGGACTGGGGGCAGTGACGGGGATCGGCCATAACGGCGGTCCGACGCTGGAGCCGGGCTTTGGCTGGCGCAGGCAATGCTGGACGGCGGCGCGCGCGCGGCTGTTGCCGACCCTGCCTATAGAGGTGGTGCGGCTGCGGGTGCGGCGGCGCTGGGGCGGGTGCCGGGGACGGGGTGATTCTGGTGGGCGAGACGGCGCTGGAGCGGGAGTGGTGCGCGGCGGGGCGGTTGGCGGGCTGGATTCCGGCGGCGCGGTATTTCGAGGCGGGCGCGGGCGAAATCTGACGCAGATTTCGCGGCGATTTCTGGCGCAGAAATCGGAGGGCCTCTAGGCACCCAAGGCGCTGGGCAAATCTGGCGCGGATATCGCGGGACGGCGGGGCGGCCGGAAAATGCGTCATTTTCCGGCGCGTTTTCTGCGTCAGAAAACGCGGGCCATGTCGATGCACAGCCTTTGTGCGTCGCCTGAGCACTGGCCTTTGCCCCCGCTGCGCGCTAGGACGCAGACCGAGAGCTGCGAGGGCCTGCACCATGACCGACACCAAGACCGATTTCTCGGATGCCATCTCCTCGGTCGAGGAGATCATCGAGGATGCCCGCAACGGGCGGATGTTCATTCTGGTGGACCACGAGGACCGCGAGAACGAGGGCGATCTGGTGATCCCCGCGCAGATGTGCACGCCCAATGCCATCAACTTCATGGCGACGCATGGGCGCGGGCTGATCTGCCTTGCGCTGACGGCGGAGCGGGTGGATCAACTGGGCCTGCAACTGATGGACCGCAAGAATTCGTCGCGGCATTCGTCGGCCTTCACCCTGTCGATCGAGGCGGTGGAAGGGATCGCCACGGGCATTTCCGCCGCCGACCGCGCGCGGACGGTGTCGGTGGCCACGGACCCGACGAAGGGGGCGGCCGATATCGCCTCGCCGGGGCATATCTTCCCGCTGCGGGCGCGGGACGGGGGCGTGCTGGTGCGCGCGGGCCATACCGAGGCGGCGGTGGATGTGAGCCGTCTGGCCGGGCTGAACCCGTCGGGTGTCATCTGCGAGGTGATGAACGACGACGGCACCATGGCGCGTCTGCCGGACCTGATCACCTTTGCACAGAAGCATGGGTTGAAGATCGGCACGATCAGCGACCTGATCGCCTATCGGCGGCGGCATGACAGTCTGGTCAAGGAAAAGGCGGTAAAGGCCGTCAATTCCGTGCATGGCGGTGATTGGCTGATGCGGATCTATGTCGATGAGATGCAGGGGGCCGAGCATGTGGTCCTGACCAAGGGCAATCTGACGGGGGCCGAGCCGGTTCTGGTGCGCGTGCATTCGCTGAACCCGATGGAGGATGTGTTGGGCATCGGCGGGGCGGGTGACCTGCCCGCCGCGATGCGGACCATCGCGGCCGAGGGGCGGGGGGTCGTGGTGCTGCTGCGTGATACGTCGATGAAGATGGTGGAAGGGGGCGAGCATTCGCCCCAGACGCTGCGGCAATACGGGATCGGGGCGCAGATCCTGTCGGCGCTGGGACTGAAGACGATCACGCTGGTGACGAATTCGGCGCTGCCGAAGGTGGTGGGTCTGGAAGGCTATGACCTGACCATCGCGGGCACGCGCCCGCTGCGGGAGGGTTGAGCCATGGCGGGATCGGAATCGCATTACATCCTGCCGCTGCCGGAGTTTGACCGTCCGGTGAAGCTGTTGATCGTGGTCGCGCCCTATTACCGGGACATTGCCGACAATCTGCTGACCGGGGCCAAGGCCAAGGCGGCGGCCTGCGGGGCCGAGGTCGATGTGGTGGAGGTTCCGGGCGCGCTGGAAGTGCCCACTGCCATCGCCATGGCCGAGCGGCTGGCGAAATATGACGGTTATGTCGCGCTGGGCTGCGTGATCCGGGGCGAGACGACGCATTACGACACGGTCTGCAACGACTCGAGCCGCGCGATAAGTCTGCTGGGATTGCAGGGGGCCTGCATCGGCAACGGCATCCTGACGGTGGAGAACCGTCCGCAGGCCGAGGTGCGGGCGGACCCGAACGGGCAGGACAAGGGCGGCGGTGCGGCAGCGGCGGCCTTGCATCTGATCGCGCTTTCGCGCAATTGGGCCGGCCAGACCAAGGGGATCGGATTCCGCGCATGACCACCGCGCCTGACGCCAAGCAGATGAGATCGGCCGCCCGGCTTTTTGCCGTTCAGGCGCTGTTCCAGATGGAGACCAGCGGCCAGACGGTCGAATCCGTGGTGCGCGAGTTCGAGACGCATCGTTTCGGCGAGGTGCTGGAAGAAGGCGAGATGGCCGAGGGCGACCCCAAGCACTTTCGCAAGGTGGTGGACGGGGCGGTGAACTGGCAGGCGAAGGTCGACCAGATGACGGACCGCGCGCTGGTGGCGAAATGGCCCATCGACCGGATCGATCCGGTGATCCGCGCACTGTTCCGTGCCGCCGGGGCGGAGCTGGTGGACATGGACACACCGCCCAAGGTGGTGATCAACGAATATGTGGACGTGGCGAAGGCCTTTTTCCCAGAGGGGAAGGAGTCGAAGTTCGTGAATGCCGTCCTCGACCATATGGCGCGCGAGGCGAAGCCTGCGGCCTTTTGAGGCGTTTCTGGGCGGTTGCTGCCGGGGCTTGGGCCATTTGCCGCCACCTTTGGCACAAGGGGCTGGCGGGATGGGCCGGACGGGCTAGGGTTTATCCTGTCCAGAGAGGAGTCGCGCCGATGCCAAAGCTTGTCCGACTGTATATCCAAAGCGCAGCCATCGGCTTTGCGCTGGCTTGCGGGTTCGTCGTGGCGCTGATGGCGCTGGATATCGCAGGCTTGCGGGGGCTGATCTTCGGGTCCGAGATCGGCTGGATCGCGGCGGGGATGTTGATCGTGTTCAACGGGATCATCTTTTCGGGGGCGCAATTCGCCTTTGCCGTGATGCGCATGGCCGAGGATGGTGAGGGCCCGCGTGGCGGGCGGATGGCGCTCATCCCGGTGCCGGTGAAGGTGGAACACGATCCGCGTCAGCGCATGGGGCGTCAGCGTCGTTAACGTCCCGCAAAGGCTGAACGTCTAAGCTTCTGGAAGGCCGTCCCGGTTTCGGGGCGCAGGAACTGCTTGAATTTCAACGTCGCATCGCGGGGTCTGGAATGCTGAAGCTTATCCGTCTTTATGTCGATTCCGTCCTGCTGGGGCTGGCGGCGGCGATCCCTTTCATGGTGGCGCTGGTGCTGCTGGACGTGGCAGGGCTGCGCGATGCCGTGCTGGCGGGGCGCGGGTTGGCCGGTCAAGGGCTGGTCGCGGCTGGGCTGGTGGTGATCTTTGCGGGGGGTGTCTTTTCGTCCTTTTGCTTTGCGCTGCGTGTGGTGGCGCTGGAACTGGCCGAGGATCGGCGCATCGCGCATCGCAAGCGGCACGGCTGGGGCCGCAGCCCGCGCGACAGGCGGCGGGAGGGGGAGTGAGTGGCGGGCCCGCAGCGACCGTGGATGGCGTGTTTTTCCCGAGAGCCAGAGGTCTCAGGTGGGCGCCAGGTAGCAGGACCAGGATCCTGCCAGAGCCAGCCCCCGTTCGCTTGCTTATCGGCCACTGGAAAAGAGCCTCGCACGCGAAGAGCAGCACCCGCCACCCCCTGAGATAGGCCGCGAGGGGGGAGAGTGCAAGCGCGCTGGTCCGGGTCGGGCGGGGGCTTGCAGGATGTTCACGATTGGTTCATGTTTGTGGCCATGGACCAGACCGTCGAAACCCTGCCCGTGATGCCCGGCCAGCGCCTTGCGCGCGGGGTTTGCCGTGCGTTGCGGGCGATGGATTTTGTCACGGTGGAGGAATTGGTCCCCACGGCGGGGCTGCGCGTGGACGTCATGGCGCTGGGCCCGCGGGGCGAGGTCTGGGTGGTCGAGTGCAAGTCGGGCCGGGCGGATTTCGCGACGGACCGGAAGTGGCACCATTACCTTGACTGGTGCGACCGCTTCTTCTGGGCGGTGGATGCAGAGTTCCCGGTGGAGGTGCTGCCGGAAGGAACGGGCCTGATCCTTGCCGATGCCTATGACGCCGAGATCCTGCGGATGGGGCCGGAGGCGACGCTGGCACCTGCGCGGCGCAAGGTGATGGTGCAGAAGTTTGCCCGCCATGCGGCGCTGCGGCTGCAGGCCTTGCGCGATCCGGGCGCGGCGCTGGGGATGATCTAGCGGCGGCCGGGCTTGCCCTTGGGCGCAGCTGATCCGATGGCGCGGGCGGCTTCGGCGGCGGCGCGCAGTTCTTCGGCGATCTCTTCCGCCTCGTCCGGGTCGAAGTCGAGCGGAAGTTCGACGCCGCCCTCGGCCTCGACATAGATGCGGACCATGCCGTGATCGGTGGGGCCGATCTGAAGATTGGCGGCGATGTCGCTCTGCTTGTCGATGCTCATGGCGGGCTCCTGTCGCGTGTGGACTTGGCCTAGCGCGGGCAGCGACGAGAGGCAAGCGGGAGCGGGGCTTTCGCCTCTTGCAATCATCGGATGGCGGGGGTAAACGGCCCGCGAGTGCCGCCTTAGCTCAGTTGGTTAGAGCACCAGATTGTGGATCTGGGGGTCCCCCGTTCGAGCCGGGGAGGCGGTACCATTCCTGTCCATCATGGCGAATAGGGTGCGCGGGGTGCGGGTTCTGGCCTGCGCCTGCCTGTGCTGCGGTGGTGTCCTTACCGACCGAAGCGACCGTTGAAACGTGCAATCTCGCGTGGTTCGGGGGGGCGGCCTGTGTAGATTTCGACGTAGTTCGGGATGCGGGTCAGGCGGGTTTCAAGCGTTTCGTCGACCTGCATGGAGATGTAGCCGATCTGCACGAGGTAGATGGTGCGGGCGCGGACGTCGGCATCCTGCGGGTCATGGCCCCAGCGTTCCAGCATGTCGGACAGCGCCTTGAGTCGGCGATTGTCGGCTTTGGTGATCCGGGCGAGGATGGCGGGGTCCTTCAACCCCCAGCCGCGCATGGCGAATTCGAGCTTCGCATCGAAGGTATCGGCGCGCAGGAAGCAGGCGATGACGTTCAGCATCGCTTCGGTTTCCGTTTCGGCATAGCCGCGGGTGGCGGTGACGAGGGGGGCGGTGGTCCGGGTCTCCCACATTTCGGCCAAGGCGCCGAGGAGTTCTGCGCGGTCCTTGAAGAACCAATAAAAGCTGGTGCGCGACAGGCGGAGCGTTTCGGCCAGAGGCAGGATCTTCACGCCGTCCACGCCTTCGCGGATCAAGGCGGAATAGGCCGCGTCCAGCCATCCTTCGCGCGATCCGCGCCAACCCGTTTCGGTTCTTTCCGCCCCTGCCATGGGGGGCGAGACTAGGGGGGAAGTCCGGTGGTCGCAAGAAAATGTTCTGGGATGACCGTAATCTTGACAGTTCTGAACATTTTACGCGAGAAAGGGGGGATCGACAGGAGGTCCCGATGTCCAACGACCCGCTGCTGCAACCCTATCAGTTGAAGCATCTGACGCTGCGAAACCGCATCATGATCACCAGCCATGAACCGGCCTACCCCGAGGACGGGATGCCGAAGGGGCGCTATCGGGCCTATCATGTGGAACGCGCGAAGGCAGGTGTCGCGCTGACGATGACGGCGGGGTCGGCCAGCGTCGCCCGCGACAGCCCGCCCGCCTTTAACAACATCCTCGCCTGGAAGGACGAGGTGGTGGGCTGGATGAAGCAGATGGTAGATGAGTGCCACGACCACGGCGCGGCCGTGATGATCCAGTTAACCCATCTGGGTCGCCGCACGCGGTGGGACAAGGGCGACTGGCTGCCGGTTCTGGCGCCCAGCCATGAACGCGAGGCGGCGCACCGGGCCTTTCCCAAGCGGATCGAGGACTGGGACATCGCGCGGGTGACGCAGGATTTCGCAGAGGCGGCCGAGCGGATGCAGGCCGCAGGCGTGGATGGGATCGAGTTGGAGGCCTATGGCCATCTGCTGGAGCAGTTCTGGTCGCCGCTGACCAACGATCTGGACAATGAGTATGGCGGCAGTCTGGACAACCGGCTGCGATTCACCTTCGACGTGTTGCGCGCGATCCGTGACCGCTGCGGGCCGGACTTCATCGTGGGCCTGCGCTATACGGCCGATCCGGCGCAGGTGGGCGGCATGACCAAGGACGAGGGGTTGGAGGTCAGTCGCAAGTTGCGCGACAGCGGGATGGTGGATTTCCTGAACGTGATCCGGGGCCATATCGACACGGACCCGGCGCTGACGGACCTGATCCCGATCCAAGGCATGAAAAGCGCCCCGCATCTGGACTTCGCGGGCGAGGTGCGGGCGGCGACGAAGTTCCCGACCTTTCACGCCGCGCGCATTCCGGATGTGGCGACGGCGCGGCATGCCATCGCGTCGGGCAAGCTGGATATGGTGGGGATGACGCGGGCGCATATGGCCGACCCGCACATCGTGCGCAAGATCATCGAAAAGCGCGAGGATGACATCCGGCCCTGTGTCGGGGCCAACTATTGCCTTGATCGCATCTATCAGGGCGGGTTGGCCTTCTGTCTGCACAATCCGGCGACGGGGCGCGAAGAGACGATGCCGCATCTGATCCCGGCAGCGGCAGGGAAAAAGCGCATCACCATCGTCGGCGCGGGGCCTGCCGGTGTGGAAGCCGCGCGTGTGGCAGCCGAGCGCGGGCATGCGGTGACGGTCTTTGAGGCAGCGGACCAACCCGGTGGGCAGATCAGGCTGACGGCGCAGGACGAGCGGCGGCGCGAGATGATCTCTGTCATCGCGTGGCGCATGGCGCAGTGCGAAAAGAAGGGTGTCCAGTTCCAGTTCAACACCTTTGCCGATGCCGAAACCGTGCTGGCGACGCAACCGGATGAGGTGATCATCGCAACGGGCGGCCTGCCGCATATAGAGGTGCTGGCCGAAGGGAACGACCTTGTCCATTCGGCATGGGATATCCTGTCGGGGGATGTGAAGCCGGGGTCGAATGTGTTGATCTTTGACGATGCCGGGGACCATGCGGCCTTGCAGGCAGCGGACCTGATCAGCGCGACGGGTGCGGCGGTAGAGATCGTGACGCCGGATCGCAGCTTTTCGCCCGAGGTGATGGCGATGAACCTTGTGCCCTATATCCGCAACCTGCAAAAGCGGAACACGACCTTTACCGTCACATGGCGGCTGATGTCGGTCCGGCGGGACGGGAATCAGTTACGCGCGGTTCTGGGCAGCGATTACGGCGATTTCACGCGGGAGCGGCTGGTGGATCAGGTGATCGTCAACCACGGCACGCGGCCGCTGGACGCGCTGTATTTCGAGTTGAAGCCGCGGTCCCGCAATCTGGGCGAGGTCGATTACGACGCGCTGGCCACGGGTGGGGTGCAACAGATTGACCGCAACCCGGACAGCACCTTCCGCGTCTTTCGGATCGGGGATGCGGTGGCGGCGCGCAACACCCATGCGGCGATCTATGATGCCTTGCGGCTGGTGAAGGATCTTTGACAGCGAACGGCCGACGATTGAAGTCGGTCCCCGCCGCGACCTTGCCCCCCGGTGGCCGATGCCGCCGGGGGAATTTCGTTTATCCCTTGGAGTGAGGCGGGGATAGCAGGCTGCGGAGTGTTGACGATTTTGGAACGTGACAATATTTAATTGGAAGGTTCCAAATTTCGCAGATTCGCCGGGAGGGGTGCATGTCCACAGTTCGGGTCGCCATTCTGGGGGCGGCGGGATGGATGGGGAAGGTCCATACCATGGCGTTCCAGACCTTTCCGCATTTCATGGGAACGGCGCAGGGTACGGCGCGGATCGAGGCGCTTGTCGCCTCGACCCCGGCGGCAGCGGCAGAGATCGCCGCACGGGTGCCGGGAGCCCGCGTCCTGCCCGATTGGCAGGCGGCGGTAAAGGACCCGGACGTCGATCTGATCGACATCTGCCTGCCCGACAGCCTGCATTACCCCGTGGCCAAGGCAGCGCTTCTGGCAGGCAAGCACGTCTATTGCGAAAAACCGCTGGCCGATACGGCGGCCGAGGCGCGGGAACTGGCGGATCTTGCCCGAAGCAAGGGGTTGATCACGCGGGTGGGTCACGGCTTTCCGCGCAATCCCGTGCATGATCTGGCCAAAGAGATCATCGAGGCGGGCGAGATCGGCGAGATCCGCCTGTTCAAGGGGTGTCAGCATGTGGACATGTTCGGTGATCCGCTGGCCCCGTTCATGTGGCGGGCGGACGGCACTCTGGCACCGACCGGGATCGTCGGGGATACCGGCAGCCATGTGTTCAGCTTTATGGATTTTCTGGTCGGGCGGGTCCAAAGCCTTGTTGCCGACAATCTGATCGTGACGCCGCGACGGCCCGTCGTGGCGGGATCGGCGCTTGGCGCGGCGGCGGGCGGATTGACGGGGCAGGAGGACTGGGCCGAGGTGACCAACCCTGACGCGACCCATGTCATGTGCCGGTTCGAAAACGGGGCGGCGGGCATCGTGGATTTCAGCCGCGTCGCGACCGGACGTAAGTTCCGGCAAGCCTATGAGATTTACGGGACCAAGGGCAGTCTGGTCTATGACTATGACGAGGTGAGCCGCCTGCGGTTCTACACGAACGACGACCGGGATGGGCGGCGCGGCTATCGCGCCATCGACGTGGGGCCTGACCATCCGACCTATCGCGCCTTCCTGCCCCTGCCGAATCTGGCGCTTGGATACAATGAGACCAAGATCATCGAGGCGGCCGAGGTCGTGCGGTCCGTGACGACCGGTCAAGCGATGTGGCCGACCTTCGACTCGGGCCATCACATCTGCCAGATCGTGGATGCCTGCATGGAAAGCGCGCGTCGGCGGGCATGGGTCGATGTGGGCAGGGCGGGGTAGGGCGATGCCAATCATCGTTCCGCAGCATATCCTTGACGCCTTGACCGATGTGGAGATGCCGCGCCTGCCGCCGGATCGTGGCGGGCAGGCTGTGCTGTCTGCGGCGGGTCTGCACCTGCCGCTGTATCGCGCAGAGTGTCTGGTGATCGGGTCCGGCGCGGCGGGTCTGCGGGCGGCGGTCGAAATGGCACGCCGCGGCGTCGATGTGGCCGTGGTCAGCCAGAGCGCGTGGGGCGGCACTTCGGCCTGTTCGGGGTCGGACAAGCAGACGATCCATACCGCGAACACGGCGGACCGGGGCGATGATTTCCGCGCCATGGCCGCTGCAATCGGGGGGGGCGGGGCGATGGATGCCGACACCGCCTATGTCGAGGCGGTGGGATCGGTGCGGTCGATGGCGTCGCTGCAGTTCATGGGGCTGCCCCTGCCGCAGGACGTGCTGGGCGGGACACTGCGCTATCAGACCGACCATGACGAGGTCGGGCGGGCGACAAGCTGTGGCCCGCGCACATCGCGGCTGATGGTCAAGGTGCTGGCGCAAGAGGCGCTGCGGCTGGGCATTGTGATCCACAACCAGACGACCGTGTTGCGCCTGCTGGTGGAAGAGGGTCGCTGCCATGGCGCGGTCTGCGCGCGGCAGCGTGACCGGTCAGAGGCCAATCCGCATGGGCTGTGCGTGGTCTCGGCGCGGGTGGTCGTGCTGGCGGGCGGCGGGCCGGGAGAGTTGTATCGCGACAGCGTCTATCCGAATGGCTGCTTCGGTGTGCTGGGGCTGGCCATCGAGGCGGGGCTGGATCTCGTCAACCTGACCGAAAGCCAGTTCGGCATCGGCACGCGGCGAGAGGGGTTTCCGTGGAACCTGTCGGGCACTTATGTGCAAGCGATGCCGCATATCCATTCGGTCGACAGCGACGGGCGCGAGCATCATTTCCTGTCGGATTACTATCGGACGACGCAGGAATTGGCGTCCAACATCTTTCGCAAGGGGTACCAGTGGCCGTTCCACGCGACGCGGATGCTGGATTTCGGATCGAGTCTCGTCGATCTGGCCATCGCGCGCGAGACGGCGGCGGGGCGGCGGGTGTTCATGGATTTCAACCGCAATCCGTTGCCCGTCGGTCGGGACGCGGCCTTTTCGCTGGACCGGCTGGACGGGGACGTGCGCGCCTATCTGGGCGCGGCCGGGGCCACGCAGGCCCTGCCCATCGATCGGCTGCGCCACATGAATCCCCTGTCGATCGAGCTGTATCGTCGTTACAAGGTCGACATCGCGGCAGAGCCGTTGGAGTTCGCGGTGAACAACCAGCATATGAATGGCGGGGTTGCGGTGGATATCTGGGGGCGCAGTTCGCATCCGGCGATCTATGCCGTGGGCGAGGCGGCGGGAACGCATGGTGTCACCCGGCCCGGCGGCGCGGCGCTGAATGCGGGGCAGGTCTTTGGCACGCGCGCGGCCGAGCGGATTGCGGCGACCTTGGCCGACCTTGCGCCGGCGGATCCGGCATCCTGTCTTGAACCTGCCCTGTCCGCCATTCTGGCGGCGTTGGGGGGCAAAGAGGCCCCCGCCGTGCGGGCCGTCCGGGACGAGGTGCAGGCCCGCATGAGCGATGCGGCGGGCATCCTGTGTGACGCTGCGTCCGTGCGGGCCGCGCTGGCCGAGGCGCGGGCGCTGAATGCGCGGATCGCGCGGGGCGGCGTGGCTTGCAGCCGTCCTTCTGAGGCCGGGCGCAGCGTGCAGTGGCAGCAGATGGCGCTGGTGTCCGAAGCCGTGCTGACGGCGCTGGATCATTACATCGCCTCTGGCGGCGGCAGCCGCGGCGCGCGGGCGATCCTTGACCCTGCGGGCGAGGGATTGCCGCAATCGGCGCAGGGTCCGCTGGAGGATGTGCGCTTCCGGGCAGAGCGGGCCGAAGATCGCGACCGGCAGATCGTGCTGCGGTATCGGCAGGGCCGGTTCGAGGTGACGGAGCGACCGACGCGGCGGATGGACGCGACGGGCCGTCCCTTCTTTGAGCGGGACTGGCCCGCGTGGTTGACCGGGGCGATCTACCATGATGCGGGGCAGGCGGGATGAAGGTGATCGGCCGCCGGTCGGTGCGTGCCATCGGCGAGGCGATGGTGGAGATGGCACCCATCGGGGATGGCCTGTACCGCCGGGGCTTTGCGGGGGACACGTTCAACACCGTCTGGCACATGGCGCAGTGGTTGGGTCGTCGGGCCGAGGTCGGCATGGTGACGCGGCTGGGGACGGACCGGATATCGGACGACTTCCTTGCCCAGATGGTTGCGGACGGGATGGTGGCGGACGGCATCTCGCGCGATACCGAAAGGGGGATGGGGCTTTACCTCATCCACCTCGACGGGGTGGAGCGGAGCTTCCACTATTGGCGCGATACATCGGCCGCGCGGCGGCTGGCGGATGATCCGGGCGTTCTGGCCGAGGCCGTGCGCGGGGCGGGGCTGGTGCATCTGTCGGGGATCACGCTGGCAATCCTGCCGGACGCGGCGCGCGCGGCGCTGTTGTCGGTGCTGGCGGGGTATCGGGCGGCCGGGGGCGTGGTGTCCTTTGACCCGAATATCCGGATGCGTCTTTGGTCGTCGGCAGAGGAGATGCGGCGCGTGGTCGGGCGGATGCTGGCGCTGACCGACATCGCGCTGCCGAGCCTTGATGACGAGCGGACGCATTTCGGGGACAGGGATGCCGGGGCCGTCGTCGCGCGCATGGCGGCGGCCGGTGTGGGCGAGGTGGTCGTCAAGGATGGCGCTGGTGCGGTGACGATCTTCGCCGGGGGCGGGATGTCGCAGGTGGAGACGCCGCCCGTTGCCGGCATCCGTGACACGACGGGCGCGGGGGACGCGTTCAACGCCGGATATCTGGCGGGGCGGGTGCTGGGGCTTGAGGCGGCGATGTGCGTGCAGGCCGGGCAGCGTCTGGCCGGACTGGTGTTGCAGTATCCCGGGGCACGCGCGCCGGGTGACGCGGTGGCGACGCTTGGCCCGGTGGGGTGACGCGCCGGGTCAGAAGCGGCGCAGTCGGGGCGTCCTGCGGGGCGCCTTTTTTCATTGTCGGCGTCCTGGGCGGAATGATCGGTTGACAGTTTGTGGATCGTTCCAGTAAATCACTTGGAACGATCCTAAACGCAGATTCGTCGGGTCTGGGGCTGCGCGGCACTGTCGCGGGCAACGGTTGCGGCATCCCTTGGGAGGGGGAGCGATGGGCAAGGTGGTGTCAGGAGCAGAGGCCGTCGCGCGCATCCGGGATGGAGCGGTGGTGACGGTGTCTTCATCCTCGGCCCTTGGCTGCCCGGATGCGGTGCTGGCTGCGCTGGGCGCGCGCTACCGCGATGAGGGGCATCCGCGCGGGCTGACGACGATCCATCCCATCGCGGCGGGCGACATGTATGGCGTGAAGGGGATCGACCATATCGCGCAAGACGGATTGCTGGCGCGGGTGATCGCGGGGTCCTACCCGTCGGGGTCGTCCAACCTGCCGATGCCCGAAATCTGGAAGATGGTCACCGAGGACCGTATCCCGGCCTATAACGTGCCCTCCGGCATCCTGTTCGACATGCACCGCGAGGCGGCGGCGCGGCGGCCCGGCGTTCTGACCAAGGTCGGGATGCAGACGTTCGTGGACCCCATGCGCGAGGGCTGCGCGATGAATGCGAAGGGGGCGGCGGCCCCCATCGTGGCGCGGGTGGAGTTCGGCGGCGAGACTTGGCTGCATTTCCCCAACATCGTGCCGGATGTCTGCATCCTGCGGGCCACGACGGCGGATGAACATGGCAACCTGACCTACGAACATGAGGGTGCCTATCTGGGCGGGTTGGAGCAGGCGATCTGCGTGCGCAACCACGGCGGGTTGGTGATCGCGCAGGTGTCCCGCGTGACGGCGCGCGGGTCGCTGAGGCCGCATGACGTGCGGGTGCCGGGGCATCTGGTTGATCTGATCGTGGTGGACCCCGATCAGAAACAGACCTGCGAGACGCCTTATGATCCGGCGATCTCGGGTCAGGTGATGCGCCCGTGGGCCAGTTTCCGCCATGCCGAACATGGGGTGGAAAAGGTGATTGCCCGCCGCGCGGCGATGGAATTGCGCGCGGGGATGACGGCCAATCTGGGCTTTGGCATTTCCGCCATGGTGCCGCGCATCCTGCTGGAAGAGGGCCACCCCGAGGCGGTGACGTGGGCCATCGAACAGGGCGCGGTGGGGGGGATGCCCTTGACGGGCTTTGCTTTCGGCTGCGCGTCGAATGCCGATGCCTTCGTTCCGTCGCCGCAGCAGTTCATCTATTTTCAAGGGGCGGGGTTCGATCTGTCCTTCCTGTCCTTTCTTGAGGTGGATGTAGAGGGGAACGTCAATGTCTCGAAGCTGGGCAAAAAGCCCTATCTGACGGCGGGTTGCGGCGGGTTCGTGGATATCACGGCCCATGCGCGGAAGATCGTCTTTTCCGGCTGGTTCGAGGCGGGGGCGCAGGTGGCGCTTTCGCCCGACGGGATCAGGATCGAAAGCCCCGGCAAGTTCACCAAGATGGTGCAGGCGGTGGAGCATGTGACCTTTTCCGGCGCCCGGGCGCGGGCGCAGGGGCAGGAGGTGCTTTACGTCACCGAGCGCTGCGTGATGCGGCTGGGGGCCGAGGGACTGGTCGCGACCGAGATCATGCCGGGGATCGAACCGGCGCGGGATATCGTGGCGGCAAGCGGCGGGCGCGTGCGGGTGGCCGAGGGGGCGGTGGTGCTGCCCAAATCGCTGCTGGCCGACGGCCCGATGGGGTGGACGCCATGAGCCGCGTTCATCTGTCCATGCAGGGCCGGGTGGCGGAGTTGCGGCTGGACAATCCGGCAAAGCTGAATGCCTTTACGGTCGAGATGCTGGCGCAACTGGCCGGGCATCTGGACACGATCGAACGCAGCGCGGATGTGGCCTGCGTGCTGGTGACGGCGGCAGAGGCGAAGGCTTTCTGTGCCGGGGCGGACATCAACGGCTGGGGCGATCTGACGCCTGCGGAATTCGCGCGGCATTGGGTGCGCGGCGGGCATCGCATCTTTGATCGGCTGGCGCGGTTGGCGCGGCCCACGATTGCGGTGGTGCAGGCGCATGCCTTCGGCGGCGGGCTGGAACTGGCGGCGGCCTGCGATATCCGGGTGATGGGTCCCAAGGCCACGCTGGCGCTGCCCGAGGCGCAGGTGGGCATCGTGCCGGGCTGGTCGGGCTCCCAACGGCTGGCCCGGCTGCTGCCGGAGCCGGTGGTCAAGGAAATGGCGCTGTTCGGGCGGCGGATCACGGCAGAGCGGGCCTATGCGATGGGCTTCGCCGCCGAGGTGGCCGAGGATGCGCGGGCGGCGGCAGAGGTCATCGCGGCCAAGGTCGCGGACCTGTCGCCCCGCGCGGTGGAGATCACCAAGTCGATGATCCATGCAGGCGCGGGCGAAGACAGCGCCGCCCTGATCGAGGCGCTGGGCAGCGCCGCCATTTCCGCCAGTGCCGACCGCGACGAGGGCGTTGCCGCCTTCCGCGCCAAGCGTCGGCCTGAATTTCCGGGGACCTGAGATGACCGAGATGATCCTGATCCCCCGCCGTGACGTGACCTTGCCGCAGGTGCAGGTGAACCGCCATTGGATCGGCGGGGCATGGCTGGACGGGGCCGACTGGTCCGAGCGCGTATCGCCGTCGCATGGCGTGGTGGTCAGTCGATCCGCCAAAGGGGGCGAGGCCGAGGCAGAGGCCGCCATCGCGGCGGCGCGGGCGGCATTCGACGATGGGCGCTGGTCGCGGCTGTCGGCCAAGGCGCGGGCGGCGGTGCTGCTGCGGGTGGCAGACTTGATCGAGGCGCATGTGGAACGGTTCGCGCTGATCGAGACGCTGGAATCCGGCAAGCCCATCAGTCAGGCGCGGGGCGAGGTCGGGGGGGCTGCGGACCTGTGGCGCTATGCGGCGGCCTTGGCGCGGACGGTGGAGGGGGACAGCTTCAACGGGCTGGGGCCCGAGATGCTGGCCACGGTGTTGAAAGAACCCATCGGGGTGGTGTCGATCATCACGCCGTGGAATTTCCCCTTCTGGATCCTTAGCCAGAAGTTGCCCTTCGCGCTGGCGGCGGGGTGCACCTGTGTCGTGAAACCGTCCGAGATGACGCCTTCGACGACCGCGATGCTGGCCGAATTGCTGGATCAGGCGGGGTTGCCTGCGGGCGTGGTCAACATCGTCCTTGGGTATGGGCAGCCCGTGGGCGCGGTGCTGGCGGCGGATCGTGACGTGGACATGGTGACGTTCACCGGGTCCACCGCAGTGGGCAAGACGATCAGCCGGGTCGCGGCAGAGAACCTGAAGAAAGTCGCGCTAGAGCTGGGGGGGAAGAACCCGCAGGTGATCTTTCCCGACGCGGACCTTGAAAGTGCCGCCGATGCGGTGGTCTTTGGCGTCTATTTCAACGTGGGCCAGTGCTGCAATTCGGGCAGCCGGATCATCGTGCATGAGGATATCGCCGAAGCCTTTACCGCGCGGGTGGTGGAGTTGTCGGCCCATGTGACCTTTGGCGACCCGCTGGACCCGGCGACGCAGGTGGGGGCCATCGTGACGCCCGAACATGGGGCGAAGATCGACGGCTATGTGCAGGCGGCAAAGGCGGCGGGGGCGCGGGTGGTGCTGGGCGGTGGGCCTTTGGCCGTGCCGGGGCTGGGCGCGCAGTTCTATCGGCCAACGGTGGTGACAGGCGTCACGCCCGATATGGCCATCGCCCGGGACGAGGTGTTCGGCCCGGTGCTGACGGTGCTGACCTTCCGCACGCTGGAAGAGGCCATCGCGCTCTGCAACGACGCCGATTACGGCCTGTCGGCAGGGGTCTGGAGCGAGAATGTCCATACCTGTCTGGCCTTTGCCCGTGCGGTGCAGGCGGGGACGGTCTGGACCAACACTTGGATGGACGGCTTTCCCGAAGTGACCTTCGGGGGCGTCAAGCAATCCGGTCAGGGGCGCGAGATCGGGCGCTACGGGCTGGAGGAATTCATGGAGATCAAGTCGGTCGTCATGCGCGTTGGGCGCACGCGGGCGAATTGGGTGAAGACCCGCTGACACGACGTTTCAGGTCGGGGCGGGAAGGCGAACGCAACATGGGAGGATATGCGATGCGTGCCGGATGGAAGACGATGATGACGGGCGCGGCTCTGCTGGCGATGACAACCTCGCTGGCCAAGGCTGCGGATGTGGAGGTTCTGCACTGGTGGACCTCGGGCGGTGAAGCGGCTGCGGTTGGCGTGCTGAAGGACAACCTTGCAGCGGGCGGCACCGGCTGGGTGGACATGCCCGTTGCGGGCGGCGGCGGCGAGGCGGCGATGACGGCGCTGCGCGCGCGCGTCACGGCGGGCGATGCACCGACGGCGGTGCAGATGCTGGGCTTTGACATTCAGGACTGGGCGGCCGAAGGCGCGCTGGCTGACCTGACGGCGACGGCGACGGCCGAGGGCTGGGACAAGGTGGTTCCGGCGGCGCTGCAGCAGTTCTCGACCTATGACGGCAAGTGGGTGGCGGCGCCTGTGAACGTCCACTCCACCAACTGGGTGTGGATCAACAAGGCGGCGCTGGATGCGACCGGTCTTGCCGCGCCGACCACCTGGGAAGAACTGGTCGCCGTTCTGGACAAGATGAAAGAGAACGGGATCACCCCGCTGGGCCATGGTGGCCAGCCGTGGCAGGAAGCAACCGTCTTCGACGGGATCGTCCTGTCGCTGGGCGGCGATTTCTACAAGGCGGCCTTCGTCGATCTGGACCCGGCCGCGCTGGGTGGCGAGCAGATGGCCGAAGCTTTCAACCGCCTGATCAAGCTGCGGTCCTATGTGGATGACAACTTCTCGGGCCGGGACTGGAACCTTGCCTCGGCCATGGTCATCAACGGCGAGGCCGGGATGCAGATGATGGGCGACTGGGCGAAGGGCGAATTCCTGAAGGCGGGCAAGGTGCCGGGTACGGACTTCGTCTGCATCCGCTTCCCCGGAACGCAGGGGTCGGTCACGTTCAACTCTGACCAGTTCGCCATGTTCAACCAGACCGACGCGGGCAAGCAGGACGCGCAGGTCAACATGGCCAAGGCGATCATGGACCCGGCCTTCCAGTCGGCCTTTAACGTGGTGAAGGGGTCGGTTCCGGCGCGGACCGACGTGCCGAACGACGCCTTCGACGATTGCGGCAAGAAGGGCATGGCCGATCTGGCCGAGGCCAACACGAACGGCACGCTCTACGGGTCCATGGCGCATGGCCATGCGGCCCCGGCTGCGGTGAAGAACGCGACCTATGACGTGATCACGGCGGCCTTCAACGGCGAATATGCCGATGGTGCGGCGGCGGCTGCGGCGCTGGCCGAGGCTGTGGCTGCGGCGCAGTGACCTGACGGACGGGGGCGGCTTGACGGCCGCCCCCGCTTTCCGCGCAAATTCCTTCGAAGGAATTTGCAAAAGTTTTCGACACCTTTTGCCCGCTTCGACCGGGAGGCCAGAATGACCGCGTCCACCGCGCCCGATTTCCGCACGAGGTTGCAGGACTGGCTGCCGAAGCTGGTGCTGGCCCCGTCCTTTGCGGTCACGATCCTGTTCGTCTATGGCTTCATCGCCTTTACGGTGGTTCTGTCCTTCACCGGATCGAAGATGCTGCCCAATTTCAAATGGGTGGGCTGGGAGAATTACGCAAAGCTTTGGGCGCTGCCTGCGTGGAACACGGCGATCGTCAACATCGCGATCTTCGCCTCGCTCTACATCGTCATCTGCACCGCTGTCGGGCTGATGCTGGCCATCTTCCTTGACCAGAAAATCCGGGGCGAGGGCGTGTTGCGGCCCATCTACCTGTATCCCATGGCGCTGTCCTTCATCGTGACGGGGACGGCGTGGAAATGGTTCCTCGACCCCGGCATCGGGCTGGAGAAGGTGATGCATCTGTGGGGGTGGGAGTCCTTTTCCTTCACTTGGATCAAGGACAGCGACATGGCGATCTATACCATCGTCATCGCCGCCGTCTGGCAGACATCCGGCTTCGTGATGGCGATGTTCCTTGCGGGCTTGCGCGGGATCGACAACGAAATCCTGAAGGCCGCGCAGATCGACGGGGCATCGAACTGGCAGCTGTACCGCCGGATCGTGATCCCGCTGCTGCGGCCTGCCTTCCTTTCGGCCTTCGTGATCCTGTCGCACCTTGCCATCAAGTCTTATGACCTTGTCGTGGCGCTGACGGGCGGCGGGCCGGGGCGCGCGACCGAGATGCCCGCGACCTTCATGTATTCCTACAC
The DNA here is from genome assembly GCA_039798885.1 of Pseudomonadota bacterium. Lineage (GTDB taxonomy): Bacteria > Pseudomonadota > Alphaproteobacteria > Rhodobacterales > Rhodobacteraceae > Paragemmobacter. The sequence continues at coordinate 26,379 of JBDKFE010000149.1, forward strand.
CTTCACGCGCAACCAGATGGGGATCGGGGCGTCCTCTGCCGTGATCATGCTGATGACCATCGCGGCGATCATGGTCCCCTATCTGTACGCCGAGCTGAAGGAGAAGAAGTGATGTCTGCCGTCACTCAGGATACCGCCGTCCGCACGGGGCGCGTCACGCGGGTCTTCATCTATCTGCTGCTGGTTCTGTTCGCGCTGTTCTACCTGCTGCCGCTTTACGTGATGGGCGTCAATTCGGTGAAGCCGCTGTCCGAGATCACGGGCGGCAACATGATGGCCCTGCCGCAGGTCTGGACGCTGGACCCGTGGCGCAGCGCATGGTCCACGGCACAGATCGGGGTGGAGCCTACGGGGCTGAAGCCCTATTTCCTGAATTCGATCCTGATGGTGGTGCCTGCCGTCGCCATTTCCACCATCGTGGGGGCGCTGAACGGCTATGTGCTGACGAAGTGGCGGTTCCGGGGGGATACTTGGGTCTT
>JBDKFE010000150.1:0-3821 GCA_039798885.1 Pseudomonadota bacterium
CCGACCATCGCCTTTTCATGCGTCGGCCCGTGGCGGACCCACCAGAGCCGCGTCACATCCATTCCGGCAGCTTTCCTTTCAGGACCATCGGCAGGCCGGCCATGACGCCCAGAACAAGACCCGCTTGCGCGGCGATCTGCTGGTTCAGGCGGCCTTGTGCATCGCGGAAGGCGCGGGCGAGGGCGTTGTCGGGAACGATGCCCCAGCCAACTTCGTTCGAGACGATGATGACGGGGGCGGGGCAGGCTGCCAGCGCGGCGAGGAGGTGCTGCGCCTCTGCGTCTAGGTCGTGGTCGGCGAGCAGGTGGTTGGACAGCCACAGCGTGGCGCAATCGACAAGGACAGCTTCGTCGGGCTGGGCCGCAGCCAGTGCGGCGACAAGGTCGAGCGGGGCTTCGACGGTGGTCCAGCCGTCGCCCCGGTCGGCGCGGTGGCGGGCGATGCGGTCGCGCATCTCATCGTCCCAAGCCTGCGCGGTGGCGATGTAACGGCGGGAAAGGCCGCTGCCTGTGACGATGCGTTCGGCGAGCCGGGATTTGCCGGAGCGTGCGCCGCCGATCACCAAAGACAGGGCGGGGAGTAATTTTATTTCGTCTGCGGGTGATCCAGCCACGCGGGAGCCTCGTAAAACTGTCAAAACGGCGAAGAAATCGCTGCTGCGCGTTATCTGACTGGGGGTTCTATCATGGCGCTGGACGGATATACCGATCAAACCATGTCGCGCCAAGCGATGCGGGCGGAATTGCTGGATGCGGATACGGAATTGCGGCTGGCCTATGCTTGGCGCGATCACCGGGACGAACAGGCGCTGCATCGGTTGGTGACGGCCTATATGCGTCTGGCAATCAGCATGGCCGCGAAGTTCCGCCGCTATGGCGCGCCGATGAACGACCTGATCCAAGAGGCGTCGCTTGGCCTGATGAAGGCGGCGGACAAGTTCGATCCGGATCGCGGCGTGCGGTTTTCGACCTATGCCGTGTGGTGGATCAAGGCGTCGATCCAGGATTACGTGATGCGCAACTGGTCGATGGTGCGGACCGGGTCCACCAGCAGCCAGAAGGCGCTGTTCTTCAACCTGCGTCGCGTGCAGGCCAAGCTGGAGCGTGAGGCGGCGGCGCGGGGCGAAACGCTGGATCAGTTCCAGTTGCGGCAGATGGTGGCGACCGAGGTCGGCGTGCCGCTGGCGGATGTGGAAATGATGGAAGGGCGGCTGTCTGGGTCCGACTTCTCGCTCAACGCGGCGCAGTCGTCGGATGAAGACGGGCGCGAATGGATCGACGCGCTGGAAGACGAACAGCCGCAGGCCGCCGAACAGGTGGAAGGCGCCCATGATGCCGAGCGGCTGCGGTCGTGGCTGGTCAAGGCGATGCAGGCGCTGAACGCGCGGGAACGCTATATCGTGGCCGAGCGCAAGCTGAAGGACGAGCCGCGCACGCTGGAAAGCTTGGGCGAGGAGCTGGGGCTTTCCAAAGAGCGGGTGCGGCAGCTGGAAGCGGCGGCCTTTGCCAAGATGCGCCGCTGCCTTGAGTCGCAATCGCGTGAGGTTTACGCGCTGCTGAATTGATGCGCGCGCGTCTGGTTGCCCTTCTGCTGATGGCGGTGCCTGCGGGCGCGCGCGAAATCGGGCCGGATGTGCTGGACGCGCTGCCGCAGGTGGATGTGGTGGTGCTGGGCGAGGTGCATGACAATCCGGTGCATCACGCCAATCAGGCGCGGGCGGTGACAGCCTTGCAGCCAAGGGCGCTGGTCTTCGAGATGCTGCAGCCCGCGCAGGTCGCGGCCTTGCCCGACGATCTGTCCGATGCCGCCGCCGTGGCGCGCGCGACAGAGTGGGAGTCGCGGGGCTGGCCGGATTTCGCGATGTATCACCCCATCTTCATGGCCGCACCGGGTGCGCGCATCTATGCCGGGGACGTGCCGCGTTCGGTGGTGCGGTTGGCGATCCGGGACGGCGCAGCCGCCGCCTTCGGGCAGGACGCGGCCGTGTTCGGCCTGACAGAGCCGTTTGCTGCGGACCTACAGGCCGAACAGGAAAAGGCCCTGCTTGCCGCCCATTGCTATGCCATGCCGCCCGAGGCCCTGCCGGGCATGGTAGAGGCGCAGCGCCTGCGTGATGCGGTGCTGGCCGCAGCCGCGTTGACCGCGCTGCGCGAGACGGGGGGACCCGTGGCGGTGATCACCGGGGTGGAACATGCGCGAACGGATATCGGGGTGCCTGCGATGGTCCGCATGGCGTCGCCCGCGATCACCGTCCTGTCCGTCGGGCAGATGGAATCCGTGCCAGAGGGGCCGCCGCCGCATGATCTGTGGATCGTGACGGACGGGGTGGCGGATCGGGGTGATCCTTGCGAAGGCTTTGGGTCAACGGAAGGGTGACTCCCTGCCTCATTTTCCGTCTTCAAATATCCTCGGGGGTGACATGTGCAGAATGCCCTGTAACGCCTCATCAAGCAAAATACAGGTTAAATGCAAGATTGAACCGGCTGCCGCGCTACTGTTTTGGTATCTGGTTGCATACGGATTGCACACGAATGTGCAGCTCGTGTAGGCTGTGTGCGACACCGCCGCACGGAATTCGCACATGGCTACCATGACTAAGCTTCCTTCTGGAAAGTACCGCGTACAGATACGGCGCAAGGGCATCTACCGCGCGCAGACCTTTGCGCGGAAGCTGGATGCCCAAGCTTGGGCGGCCGACATTGAGCGGTCGATCGAGGGAGGTAGTTCGGCTGGTGTGATCCAGCCGCCCACTGGCATGACGCTGGCCGACGTGATCGAAGCCTATCTAAGGCAGGTGCGCGTATCCAAGGCGGCTGAGTTGTCTCTGGAGCAAATCGGCCGAACGATCGGTAAGACGCCATTGCGATCGATGAATTCCCTCCGGGTACGAGATTGGATCAACGACCGGCAGGCAGATGGATTAAAGGTCAGTTCAATCGTACGCCACCTCGGCCGCCTCTCCCAGTTGCTGCATTGGGCGCGCGACATGCGGAACATCGACATCGATCCGGGCCTTGTGCTGGAGGCGCGCCGCAAGCTTCTGAGGCATCACCCAGTCAACACGCGCCTCCGGGACCGCATTCCCACGGCGGACGAGCTTGACCGACTTCGGACCTACTTCCGTGAAGGTTTCGGAGGCGCGGCGCCAATGGATCAGATCATGGATTTCGCCCTCGTAACGGCAATGCGTGTCGGTGAGATTTGTCGGATCACGTTCGAAGACGTCGACTGGGAGCAACACACGGTGATCATCCGGGATCGCAAGGACCCGAAGCAGAAGATCGGGAACAACCAGGTTGTGCCGTTGCTCCCGGCGGCGATGCGGATCGTCGAGGCACGTAGGGACGAGTTAGGCGGCAAAGGGAGGATCTTTCCGCATCGAGCGCCCTACGTGTCTGAGACGTGGTACCACACGACACGACATCTGGGCATTCAGGACCTAACGTTCCATGACTTGCGCCACGCGGCCATCACGGACCTGTTCCGCAAGGGGCTTGGTATTCCCGAGGTCGCGTTGGTCAGCGGCCACCGCTCTTGGCGCGAGTTGAAGCGGTACACGCAGCTGACAGCGGCCGACGTGCTGGGTAAGTTCAGGGCGCTTGAACAGGCTTGGGGGAAAAATGGGGAAGTTACGGGCACCAGAGCCAGCGGATAGCCTCGGCGTGCGGCACCGCCCAAAAGGGCTTTTGGACTTTTGGGCACCCCAAGACGCGAGTGATACTGCTCCACTCACGGCGCTCTCGGCCGACGACACGCTCGGTTTGCCGCCCTTTCTGCTGACAGCCACTAGGGAGACTTTACTCGCTTATATCGCGATCTTT
>JBDKFE010000151.1:0-45417 GCA_039798885.1 Pseudomonadota bacterium
TCTGCCGCCGCGATCTCGGCCCAGAGAGCGGCTGCCGACCCCGCGTTGACCACGACGAAGTTCATTCCGAGCGCATCGACCTTTTCCTGATCGTGCTTCAGCCAGTCCACCGGACCACCCAGGAAGCGGCCCTTGTCACCCGTCTCGGGTGTCGCGAACTTGGCCGCGCATTCATTGAGCGCCTGCCAGTCGGGCAGACCGGGGCAGGCTTCCTTGGTCCACATCGGGTACCACCAATCCTCGCGCGTGACCGCCGCATGGGTGGTCACGTCATGGATGCCGCCCTTTTCGACTGCCGCCCGGAACGATGCCCCAAACGCGCCTTCCCAAACCTCTAGCTCGAGCGATGCATCCCCAAGGCGCACGGCCTCATAGACGGCCTGACTGTCGGTCGAAACATATTCGACCGAATTCCCCATCGATTCGAAGATCTGGCCGACGACGTTGCTCATCACGATCTGGCTGGACCAGTTATGGGTCGGAATCATGATCGGGTCCGACGAGTCCTCGGCAAAGGCCCCGCCTGCCACAAGGGCGCAAAGCGCCCCCGTGAGCAGCATTCCTGCTTTTCTGTGCATCTTTTCCATTCCCTGTTGCATGGGGCCTGCTGTGGCCCTCGTTTGTTGCAGGCGCTGAAAACTTTCCTGCCAGAGAACGTTATTGAGCAGTTGTGAACGTGTCAGACCGCAACGATGAATGGGCTAGAGAAAGTTGTGACAAGATGTTAACAATTTCACCAGCGCGGATGGATCGGAGATCGGGATGAATCCAGCGTCGGCCCATATCGTCGTGATCGAGGATGACCCCGTCACCCGCACGGCGCTTGCGGGCTATCTGAACTCTTTCGGCTATCGCGTGACCGAATGCGCGGGAGCCGAGGCTGCGGAGCGTGTGCTTGCGCAGGAAAACCCGGACCTTCTGATCGTGGACATCAACCTGTCGGGCAAGGACGGGCTGGAGATCACCCGGGAACAGCGCGCCCGGTCCGAGGTTGGAATCATCCTTCTGTCAGGGCGCACCGATGACGTCGACCGTATCGTCGGGCTAGAGCTTGGGGCCGACGACTATGTCTGCAAGCCCTTTAACCGCCGCGAATTGCTGGCACGCGTCAAGAACCTGCTGCGCCGTACCAGCGCGATGCGCCAGTTGGCCCGACGTGTCGTGCATTTCGCTGGCTTCACCTTCGACACCGCCTCGCGGCATTTGACCGATGGTGGCGGCGATGTGATCCCGCTGACGCGGGGCGAATACGAATTGTTGCGCGCTTTCGTGCTTAACCCAGGCATCGTGATGGATCGCGACCGCCTTCTGGCCACGATCACCCATCGCCAGAACGGCACGAACACCCGCACGGTGGATGTGATGGTGAAGCGGCTGCGCACCAAGTTGGGCGACGATCCCCGCACGCCGCGCATCTTCGGCACGTCGCATGGCGAAGGCTACGTCTTTACTGCGCCGCTGGCATGAAGCTTTCGGCCTGAAGCGCCGTCAGACTGCGCTGCAGTTCGGCCCGCGCGCGGTACAGGGCCAGACGCAAGTCATCGGTTGCCCCTGTTTCACTTGCCTCGACCGCCGCGAGCAGTGCGACGAGCCCCGGCATGTCGAAATTGCCGACAGCGCCCTTCAACTGATGCGCGATCCGCGCACGATCGGCCGCGCGCCCGTGCGATATGGCATCCAGCAGCGCGGGAACCTCTACCTCCATCCGTTCTAGCATCAGGGCGATCAGGCCCTGCGTCCGCTTTGTTCCCAGATCGGCCAGTGTGCCCGTCACGGACGCCGCCACGCCCGTCGATCCGCAATGCCGACCAAGCGCTGCAGCCAGTCGGTCTGGCACGATCGGCTTTGGAAGCACCTCGACCATACCCGCTTCGCGGCAGGCGGCGATGTCGCGTGGCTGGACATGGGCCGATATGCCGATGACCGGAACCCGCGTTGCGGCACGCATCTGCCGCGTCACCTCGATCCCTGACACGTCGGGCAAGCTTACATCCATCAGCACCGCGTCGAAGTCCGCGCCCTCGACGGCTTGCAGCGCTGCCTGTCCATTTGCGGCGACGGTCACCGCATGGCCCATTGCCTCCAGACAGCCCAAAATCACGGTCTGGTTCACGGGATGGTCCTCAACGACCAGCAGCCGCAACCCTGAGGGGGCGGATGGTTCTTCGCCCGACTGCGTCACGGGCGCAGCCATCGGAACGAAGCCAAGGTCAAGATGGAAGGTCGACCCTATTCCCGGTCTGCTTTCGACGCTGAGGCTGCCGCCCATCAGCCCCGCCAAGCGGCGCGAGATCGACAGGCCCAGCCCCGTTCCCCCGAAATGCCGAGCGGTCTGCGCATCCTCCTGTTCGAAGGGCGCGAAGATGCGATCCAGTGCCGCGGGCGCGATGCCCTTGCCGCTGTCCGTCACGCTGAACCGATACCGGCCGCGATCATCCAGCGCCTTGACCGAAACGGTCACGCCCCCCGCTTGCGTGAACTTCAGCGCGTTGGAGACAAGGTTGAAGAGGATCTGCCGCAGCTTTCCGACATCCCCGCAAAGATGTGGCTGCGCGACCTCCGGGCCCTCTACCCGCAGGCTTAGGCCCTTTTCGTCGGCAATCGGTCCCATCAGCAGGTCAACATCCTTCAGGACGGCCTGCAATTCGAAGGGCACCTCTTCCAACACGACCATCCCACCTTCCAGCTTTGAATGGTCAAGGATGCTGTTGAGCAAACCCATCAGGCTTTCCCCGGACGCCAGCGCCACGTCGAGTTGCGCCTTTTGCCGCGCCTGCAGACGCCCCCTGCCGAGGCTTCGCAACATGCCCAGCACACCGTTCATTGCGGTGCGCACCTCATGGCTCATCATGGCGAGGAATTCGGTCTTTGCCCGGTCGGCATCTTCGGCCCGCGCCCGCGCTGCATCATGCGCCGCCACTTCGCCCCGCAACTGGATCGTCCGCTCGTCCACCAGACGCTGCAACTCGTTCCGATGGGCCTGCAACTCGATCAGGTGGCGGCCCCGTTCCTCTTCGAAGGCGCGGTTGGCCAGCGATTGGCGGCGGAAGAACTCTACCGCCCCCTCCATCCGCGCGATCTCGTCGCCGCCTTTCGGGACGATGGGGGCAATCTGCCCGCCCTCGGCCAGACGGAACATGCCCGCGCTCAGCCGATCCAGACGCCGGATCAGGTTGCCGCGCACGTAGAACCACATCACCGCCAGCGACAGGGCCAGCGCAAGGATCGACGAAAGTGCATAAAGCCGCTGCGTTGCTGCGATGGCCTCGGCCGCAAGCGCCCCCGCCGTCACCGCCCGCGCCTCGATGCGGTCAGCCAGAGCTGCCGCTGCCTCTTCCAGTGCCATGGCCGCGCTGCGCAATTCGCCCTGCGCGGCGTCGATCCGCAGGTCCAAATCCAGCACGCCGCCGGCTGTTTCGAACAGTCCATCGGTTTGCGGGGGCGCGGCCGTCCCCGTGCCGACCATCCGCAAAAGATCCAGCGCACGCTCTGCCCGACGTGGATCGTTTACCGCCACAATGCGCCGCGTGACCACCTTGAGCCGACCGTTCAGTTCGCCCCGCAGCGCGGACAGTTCCTCTGGCAAGGCCACTGCCGCCACCCGGTTCAGCAGAAGGCCGATCTCTGCCGCATGGGCGCGCAATTCCGTCATCAATCCCAACTGGAACAGATCGACCTCGATCAGCTTGTCCAGCGCATCCAGACGCAACTCGCGGTCGCCCGGCTCGTCCGCCTCGATTTCGTAAAGGTTTGAGATGACCGCCGCCGTCCCCATCTCGGCATTCGCGACCAACGTATCTGCGATCTCGGTCAGTTCGCGCGCCGCCGCCAGACCGTCGCGCAATTGCGCGTCCCGACGTGCCAGCAGCGCGATGCGCTGCCCCACAAGCCGTTCCAGCGTCCGTATCGCCGAGCGCACCCGCTGTTCTGCATCCAATGCCTTGGACGAGCTTCCATCCGTCACCATCGAATAGCGGGCCAGACGCGAGCGCAGTGCATCGACCTGCGCCAACAGGAACTCCGACCGTTCCGCCCGCTCTGCCTCGGTGGTGACGGCGGCAAGTTCTGGGGCCATGGCGACGACGCGGCTTGTTCCTTCGGCCACGGCGCGCACCTCAGAGATGGCGGGAATTGCTTCGGTCACGACCCGAGACTGGTTCCGGGCCACGTCTTGCAATTCGAACCAGCCCAGCACTGCGGTTGTGGCGGGAAAGCCTGCGATCACGGCAATCGCCAGCAACAGCTTTCCGCCGAGACTCGACTTGAAGCCGGGTTTTCGCAACTCTCCCCCCAAGACTGGTGCCCCGACGCGCAGGCTAGCACCGATTCCACATCAGGGGAGAAAAACCGTTGCTCCGCTTGTGCCTCTCCCTGATGCTCGTTACTTCGGCCCCCGCATGGGCCGAAGAACGCTGGACCCTCGTCGCCCCCGCCGTGCCTTTCGACGATGACAGCCCCGTTGCCCCGCTGGAATATGTCGCGCTTGACCGGGCAGCGCAGCCGTGGCGGCTTTGCATCCTCTACCCTCACCTGAAGGATGCTTACTGGCTGAGCGTGAATTACGGGATGGTCGAAGAGGCCAGACGTCTTGGGGTTTCCTTCGACCTTTTTGAAGCGGGTGGCTATCCGAACCTTGACCGCCAGCGCGAACAGCTTGCGGCATGTGCGGATGAGGCCTTTGATGCCGTGATCCTTGGTACCGTTTCCTATGACGGGTTGACCGAAGAGGTCGAACGCATCGCTGCCTTGAAACCGGTGATCGCCACGGTCAACGACATCGACGACCGCGGCATCACCGCCAAGGCCAGCGTGCCTTGGCGCGAGATGGGGGCCGCCGCAGGCCGGTTCATCGCCGGGCTGCACCCTTCGGGCAGTGCGCCCGTCGACGTGGCCTGGTTCCCTGGCCCCGCCGGCGCGGGATGGGTCAGTTTCGTGGAAGACGGCTTCCGCGCCGAACTGGCCAAGTCCTCGGCCCGGCTTGTGGCCACGAAATTCGGGGATACGGGGTTGGAACAGCAAGTGCTGTTGGTCGAGGAGGTGCTCGACGATGCTGAGGACGTGGACTACCTCGTCGGCAGCGGTCCCATGGCCGAAGCCGCCGTCTCGATCCTGCGTGCGCGCGGGATGACCGAGGACGTGAAGATCGTGTCCACCTACCTTAGTCACGCTGTGTATCGCGGTATCACGCGGGGCCGTATTCTGGCCGCACCGACGGATTTTCCCGTGGTGCAAGGGCGTCTTGCGGTCGAGATGGCTGTGCGGGCGATCGAAGGCCAACTGACGGTGCCGCATGCGGGTCCACGGATTCAGATTGTGACCTCGGACAGTGTGGGGGCCATCGGCACGGAGGGATCACTTGCTCCCGCCAGCTTCGTGCCGATCTTTGCGTTGCCCAGCGAGGATGAAGCTGGGCCCTGACTTCTGGCAGCGGCCGTCGCGCAGGGCAGGACGGACCGGTCGCGCCCAAAGACGCCAATGAGCAATCACCCCCTGCACGCCGCATAGCTGGACTTGCCCGGAAAGTGTGGAGAAAACCTTTGGTTCTTCAGTGGCGCCTCTTCGCTTTTGCAGGACAGGTCTAGGCACGCGACTTGGGCTGAATGCTCTCCAAGAAAAGTCGGGCAAGTCCACAAACAGTCCGCCACCGCGCATGCGGGCCCTTCGATTGTGCCATGCCCTGTTCATATAGCGGGGCGCTATAGCTGATAGGCGAAAAAGCTATTTCTTTAACTTGCCTTCCCGTCTGACTGTGATCGAGGCCCCGAGGAGGGCTGTCCAAAAGAGACTTCTGCGTTCCAGGGAGGGACCATGAAACGCTTCAACGCAGCATTGCTGCGAACGGTGTTGCTTTGCTCGTCGTTCGCGATTGCAGGTCAGGCCGTCGCAGACGTGTCGGAACTGCCAAAGGAAACCCAAGAGGAGCTCTACAATCCGGCGCTGATGGACCCGAACCAGCCGCTGGGTGACAGCGCCTATCGGGACTTCGTGGCCAAGAACCCGCCGCCGTGGAAGATCGGCTATGCCTCTAGCTATGCGGGCAACACGTGGCGCGCGGCGGTCATGGACCGGCTGGAGAACACGCTGATCCCGAAGTGGAAGGAGTTGGGCCTGATCTCCGAGGTGGTGATCACCCAGTCGAACCTGAACGACTCCACCCAGATCCAGCAGATGCGTCAGCTGGTCGATCAGGGTGTGGATGCGATCATCGTCTGCTGCTCGAACCCGACAGCGCTGAACCAGACTGTGGAATATGCCTATTCCAAGGGCGTTCCCGTCTTTTCGGCGACTGGCTATCTGACCAGCCCCTATTCCATCAACTCTTCCGCCAACTTCGTGGTCGGCGGGCGGATGATGGGCGAATGGATGGCCAACGAAATCGGCGGCAAGGGCAACGTCCTTGTGGTCGAAGGCATTCCGGGGGCTTCCGCTTCGGACAGCCAGAACGTCGGCATTCAAGCAGCACTTGCCGAGACGCCGGATGTCGCCATCGCTGGACAGGTTGCCGGCATGTGGACCGATCAGGTCGCGCAGGCGGAAATCCAGCGCTGGCTTGCCACCAATCCCGGCCAACTTGATGGCATCATCATCCAGTCGGCTTCGGAATTGGGCGCGCTGCGCGCGATGAAGCAGTCGGGCCGGGAGATGGTGCCGATCACCATCGGGTCGGAGATGGGCGCACTTTGCTACTGGCGCAACAACCCGGACTTCATCTCGGGGGCAATCCATGCATGGCCGCCGGGTGACGATTTCGAGATGCTGTGGAACATCATGATGCGCACGCTGCAGGGGCAGGGGCCGAAGATCCAGTCGATCCTGACCAAGCCGCTGACCATGACAAAGGATGAGATGCTGGAGGCGATCCCGGCTGATTGTTCCGAGGACTCGGACGGCTGGTATCATCCGGGCATCGAGAAATGGGCGGGAAAGGAGTTCCTCGATCAGTTCTTCCTGCGTCCGGCCGATCCTGAAGCCTACGATCCGAAGTCGCATCCCGCCGCGAACTGATCCTGTCGCCTGACAGGCACGAAGGAAAGGGCTGCCGCGCCTGTCGCGGCAGCCCACAGGCCCCCTGCACCCTGAACCCACCGGAACCAGCAACCGATGTCCGCCGTCTCGGTCGAAATATCCTCGGTCCGCAAGACCTTCGGTCCGACCGTTGCCCTGGCCGATGTGAGCCTGCGTGCCCATGCGGGTGAGGTGCATGCGATCATCGGCGGCAACGGGTCCGGCAAGAGCACGCTGGCCAAGGTGATTTCGGGCGTTCTGATCCCCGACAGCGGGCAGGTGTCGATCCTCGGCAAGGCGGCGACCACCCCGCATGAGGCGCGTGAACTGGGCATTTCCAACGTGTTTCAGGAAGTGCTCGTGGCCGATGAGTGTTCGGTGCTGGATAACCTTTACCTTGGCGCGGACGGGCTGCTTGGATCATCGGTCAACCGCGAAGAACGGTATCGCAAGGCTTCGGCGCTGATGGCTGAACTGCTGGGGTTTGATCTGGACCTCAATACGGTGACGGGTGATCTGCCTTTGTCGGTCAAGCAGTGGATCACCATCGCGCGGGCGATGCTGACCGATCCCAAGGTGTTGATCCTTGACGAGTCCTCGGCCGCGCTGGATTTCGATTCCACCGAGCGCCTGTTCCGAAAAATGCGGGAAATGACGCGCAAGGGCGCTGCGATCCTGATCGTCACGCATCGGATCGCGGAACTGGTGCGGATTGCCGACCGCGCCACCGTTCTGCGCGATGGGCGTACCGTCGGCACGCTTGAACAAGACGAGATCACGGAAGCCCACATCCTGTCCCTTATCGCGGGGCCCGAGCGTGAAAAGGCGCAAGGTGCCGTGTCCGAAGCAACCCGCCAGTCTGACCGCGCGCTGTTGCGCATGCAGGACGTCAAGGTCTGGTCCGAAGGGGCGCCGTTCGACTTTACCCTTCATCCCGGCGAGATCGTCGGGATCACTGGACTGGACGGGCAGGGGCAGGCCGATTTCGTGCGCGCCATCGCGGGCGTGCAGCCGCTGTTGTCGGGGCGCATCTCGATCATCCGCGACACGGCTGCCGAGGCCGTGACCGACCTGCGTTCGGCGCGCGAAAACGGGATCAGCTATGTCTCGGGCGACCGCAAGAAAGAGGGGATATTCCCCAACCTTGGAATCTTCGAGAACATGATGCTGCCGGTCTACCGCGATTATCGAAGCGGTGGCTGGCTGAACCTGATCAACCGCACGAAGATGCGGCCCGTCTTCGAGTGGGAAGCCGCGAAGCTGGCCGTGAAGATGGGGGCACCCGACAATCTGATCACCTCGCTTTCGGGGGGGAACCAGCAGAAGGTGCTGATCGCGCGGGCCTTTGCGGAAAAGCCCACGGTGCTGGTGCTGAACGACCCCGCGCGGGGGATCGATATCGGCGCGAAACTGGATCTTTACCGAAACTTGCGCGACTTCGCGGCGCGGGGAAATGCGGTGGTGTTCCTGTCGTCCGAGATAGAAGAGTTCCTGCATCTGTGTTCACGGGTGCATGTGTTCCGCAACGGCAGTGTGTCGGCAGAATTCGATCCGCCGTTTGAGACGCATGTGATCTTGAACGCGATGTTTGGCCGCCGCGCAAATGCCGCGATGCCGGGCGAGGCGCTGGCCGAGGAAGAGGCCCATCCCCATCACCATCCGGGGGAGGAGAGCCAAACCTTCCTGCCCGCCCATTTCGCGCCCACCACCACAGAGGACGGACGCCCTGCCGCACGCCCCGTACGGGTCGTGGCGACTGGCCCCAAGGAGGCTGTCTTGAATCAGTCCGGTTTCCTGCTGAACGCGCCCGAGATTCCGCAAGGTTCCGTCATCCCCGACCGCTTTGCCGAAGAAAGCCGCATCTCGCCCAAGCTGGTCTGGTCGGGGGTGCCCGAGGGCACGCGGAGTTTCGCCCTGACCGTCACCGATCCGGACCTGCCGTCCGAGTTCAACTTCCCCCGCAGCTTTGCGCATTGGATGGTTCATGACATCCCCGGCCATGTCCGCGAGTTGGTCGAAGGTGCGTCGGGCAGCCTTGCCATGCCCACGGGCGCGGTGGAGTTGAGTTCAGATTTCGTCACGTTCCGCGTCCCCGGTTTTGGGTGCGGCTGGGGTGGGCCGTGGCCCCCCGATCGTCAGCACCGCTATGTCTTTACGCTTTATGCGCTGAAGACGCCCCGTGTCGCCGTCCCTTCGGATGCCGACCTTCCCGCCTTTGCCGCCGCCGTGATGCCTGTCGCCATCGATCAGGCATCCTTCACGGCCGTCTACGGACCGGCGCGCAAACCCTTGCCAACCGCATAGAGGCATCTGCCGAACCGACAGGAGGACTGCATGAGTAGATACGGCAGCAGAAAGGGCTTCGACCTTGAATGGGTCGAACGCTGGGCGCGCTGCGTCAATGAGGACCGGATCCTGCCCGTGATCGGCAGGTTCTTCAACAACCGCTTCGTCCTTGGCGTGGACGAGACGGAATTCCTGATCGAAGTGCGTGGCGGAAAGATCGCCCGCATCTCGGAGGGGCTGACGCCGAACGATCTGGGCTTTGATTTCGCGCTGCGCGCGCCGTCGACGGCTTGGGCCAAGTTCAGCCAGCAAATTCCCCCGCCGATGTTCAACGACATCTGGGCGATGGCGCACCCGCTGCACAAGCAGCTGACCATCGACGGCAACCAATTGCCCTTCTGGCAGAACATGCGCGCGCTGACGCGGATGCTCTCCTTGATGCGGCAAGTCTGACGCGAGGACGACTTTCATGAACCAGCACGATCCCATCGTCGGCCGCTATGTCTATGTGACCTGTCAGGGCAAGACCTACCGGACCTATTATGAAGAAACCGGGGAAGGCATTCCCATGGTCTGCTTGCACACGGCAGGCACGGACGGTCGGCAGTACCGCCACCAGATGTGCGACCCGGATTTTGCGGCGAACTTCCGGATGATCGCCTTCGACATGCCGTGGCACGGCAAATCAATCCCCCCGTCGGATTTCTACCTGATGGAGGATGAATACAAGCTGACCACCAGCTTCTATGGCGAGTTCATCGTGGCCTTCTGCCGCGCGCTGGACTTGAAGAAGCCGGTGATCATGGGGCAGTCGATGGGCGGGAACGTCTGCCTGCATTTGGCGCTGAAATACGAGCAGGAGTTCAGCGCATTGATCGCGCTGGAGGCCTGCGACTACAGCCCCGGCTGGTGGATCTATCCGCTGCACCACCCGCATATCCATGGCGGCGAGGCGGTGGCCACGGCTGTGTTCGGCCTGATGAGCCCTGAAAGCCCGGACGAGTACCGTTGGGAGACGTGGTGGTACTACGCGCAGGGTGGGCCCGGCATCTTCAAGGGCGATCTTTACTTCTACTCGGTCGACAGCGATTTCCGCGATCAGGTCCACAAGATTTCGGGCCGCCTGCCGATCTACTTCGTGACCGGAGATTACGACTTCGCCTGCACGCCCGAAATGACCGAGCGTACCGCCGAGAAGGTCAAGGGATCAGAGACGATCATCTTCTCGGGCGGGCATTTCCCGACTTCGGAAGACCCGGCGAAGTTCAAGGATGTGATCACCCCGGTGCTGAAGAAGATCGTGCAGAACGATCCCGAACGTCGCGGTCAGGGGCGGGCGTTGCCCGGTCCCGTTGCCGCGGCGGGGGGCGGGTCTGCCCGCCCCGCCGCGCGACGTGTGATCGAGTTGTGATGCCAAGCGCCGGGCGCGGTTGGCGCGCCCGGCACCCCCTTCCTTCGCCCTTCGGATGCCCCGCATGTCGGAACGATCCTCTTCGACGAGTACCTACCTGCTGGTGCCGATCGTTCTGATCGCGCTCCTTCTGGGGACGGCGGCGATCCGCAATCCGAGCTTGGTGTCGCTGTCGGGTTTCGGGAGTGCGATCATCGTGGCGGCCCCGCTGACGATGGCTACCTATGCGCTGATGTCGCTGGCCGTCGCGGGGCGGGGGACCGTCGATCTGGCGGTGGGGCCCTTGATGGCCTTTATCAACGTTTCGATCGTGAAGCTGAACATGCTGGGTGTCGTGACCGGGCCGTTCGGCGTGTTCTTTGTCGCACTTGGGTTGGGCGTGCTGTACCAACTTCTTTTCGCGTTGATCGTGATCTGGGTGCGGGTGCAGCCGATCATCGTGGCGCTGTCGGGTTTCCTTGCTTTGTCGGGGATCAACCTTGTCATCTTGCCGCGTCCGGGTGGGATGGCGCCGGAGTGGATGGGAAGCTGGGGCCTTGGCACCACAATCTTCTCGCCCGTGCTGCTGATCGTGCTGATCGCCACGGCGGGCTGGCTTTTGTTCACGCTGACGCCGTTCTACGCGAACCTGCGGATGATGGGCTATGATGAACGCGCGGCTTGGACGAGCGGCGTGAGGATCAACGTCGTCCGCGTGGGGGCCCATGTCATCGCGGGGCTGTTCGCCGGCCTTGGCGCAATCTGCTACACGGCGCTGATCGCATCGGGCGACCCGACACAGGGCACCACGATGACGCTGACCGCCGTGACGGCGCTGGTCCTTGGGGGGGTAAGCCTTTCGGGCGGGCGTGGCGGGGTGACCGGGGCGCTGCTCGGGGCGCTGAACCTGTATCTGATCGGCTTTGTGCTGGCGACGTTCAACTTCGGGGCCATCCAAGCCTTCGTCACGCAGATGAGCTATGGGATCATCCTTGTCCTGTCACTGCTTTTGACGCTGCTGGTTCCGGTGATCGGGCGGCATATCAGCTTCATCTCGCCCTGGGGCGCGTTCCTTGTGCTGGGGGCGGTGGTGGTTGGCATCATGCTGCAGGTCGCTACGTCGGGCACCTATCTTCCGGCCGAACCCGTGGCAGGCGCGGCGCAGGGGCCACTGATGACGCGCTATCTGCTGGAGGTGCCGATGGCCGGTGCCGGTATCGGAATTGCCCCCCTCTCACCCATCCAAAAGGCGGCTTTCATCGCGGCCTTGGGACTTGTCGTGCTGGTCTTTACCGCACGTCTGATCAACGCCGAGAGCCGCGCGCGCCGGATGGGACTGTTCCTTTACGTCCTTGTCGCCGTGCTGATCATCGCGCTGTTCGCGGTGGTGGCGGCACAGGGACATTCCACCCTTCTTGACGGAGGTGCGCCGTGACCGACGCGACCGAACAAGACCGCGAGCCGCGCCCCGGCCTAATCCCCATCCCGCGATCTACCGCGATGGTGTGGGTCAACCTTGCCATTACCATCATCATCGCGGCCATCGGCTTTGGCGTGGGCTTCGGGCAGGGGGTGAAAGCGCAGGATGTGATCATCGGCACGCTGATCTCGCTGGCGGTGACACTGTGGCTTTTGAATTACGTCGTCGTCATCTTCGAGATGCGCGCCGCGACAAGGTCCTTATCCGCCACAGAGCGGAAGGGAGAGGTGCGGGGCCTGTGGCAGAGGAACCGGGCGCTGATCATTTCGATGGGTCTGCTGCTGCTGGCCTATCTGATCGTGACGGCGAGCGTGCCCGAGTTCCGCAGCGTTACGAACCTGATCGCGTTCCTCGTGCTGGAGTTGATCCTGCTCTTTGCCTTCAAGGTGTCGGGATACTTTGCGTCGGGGCGCAGTGCCTTCATCGGGTTGATCGTGCTGGGCGCGCTGATCATAATCTCGTCCTTCACGATCGAAGGGTTCCTGTCGGGGCCCAACGTCAAGGCGATCCTGCTGTTCGCGGCGTTCTTGGGCATCGCCTGCGTGGGCCAGACGCTGGTCGCGCTGATGGGTGGCCTCGACCTGTCGATCCCCTTCGTGATCGGGTCGGCAAATATCGGGCTTTTGTTCCTGATCTCGCTCGGCGTGCCGTCCTTTGTGGCGCTTCTCTTCGTGCTGGTGATCGGAGGGCTGATCGGGCTGGTGAACGGGCTATTGACGTTCAAGCTACAGGGGCAGGCGCTGATCCTGACGCTGGGGATGGGCTTTGCGGTGGCGGGGCTGACGCAGATCCTCACCTCTATCGGGTCGGCATTCGGGGGCAACGTCTTCGGGACCGTTCCGCCGTGGCTGCAGAACCTTGCCGCGATGAACGGGACAACCTTTGGGCTGGCCTTTCCACCGACCATCCTGATCTGGATCGTTCTGGCGATCATCGTGATCATCGGGCTGCGCTGGTCAGCCTATGGGCGTTACGTCTACGCCCTCGGTGGCAACCGCCGGTCGGCCAAGCTGATCGGGGTGAGCGAACTGAAATACTGGACGCTCGCCTATGTCATATCGGGCGTCTTCTCGGCGCTGACCGGGTCGCTGCTGCTGGGTTGGTCGGGCGGCGGGTTCATCGGGGTGGGCGACCCGTACCTTTTCACCACGCTGGCCGCCGTCGTCATCGGTGGGACCTCGCTGATGGGTGGATACGGGGGCTACGGCTTCACCGTCATCGGCGTGCTCGTGCTTCAGGTCCTGTCGTCATTCCTGATCGGGATCGGCCTGAAATACGAATGGCAGCAATTCATCTTTGGCCTCCTGATCCTGCCGATGGTCGCGCTTTACGGCCGGGCTCCGCACATCAGGGCGCAAGTCTAAGGGGACATCAGACACATGTTCGGATCACTTTACACGACACAGGATGTGGTCAGCAGCGCCTATGCGGGCGCGTTGCTGGCGACCTTCTCCACCGCCATGCTGTGCTTTCTGGGCCTGAGCTGGACGAACGAGAAATGGCGCGTGCCCCTTGCCCTGACGGGCGTCGCGGCGCTGGCCTCGTCGCTGCACTATGTGGGTGCTGCGGCGTTATGGCTGCAGGCCGCACAGGCGAGCGGGGGCATCCGCTTCTCGGGCTGGTTCACGGTGCATCCGCTGCAAGTCGCGGCGGTCTACTTTTTTGCCGCCACCATGGGCCGTGTGCCGGTGGGCGTGTTCTGGCGGATGACGGCGGCAGCGCTGCTGATGGTCTTTTCGCGCTATCTGGGCGATGCCGGGTTCTTCAACCCAACGCTGGGGGCGCTGCTGTCCATCGGCTTTTGGCTTTACATCCTTGGCGAGATGTATTTCGGCGCGATGCCGGACCTGATCCGCAAGGGCAGCCGCGCCGTTCGGCTGGGGTATTTCTGGATCCGGCTGATCCTCACGATCGGCTGGGCGGTCTACCCAATCCTGCATTTCGTCGATGTCGTCATCGGGGCGGGCCAAGCCTCTGGCGTCGTCGCACTCTACACGCTCTTCGATCTCATCAACCTCATCACACCGTCGCTGATCGTCCTGGCCGTGGCCGGACAGGAACGCTACTGAGCCCGCCCCCTGACGGGTGGCGAAGCCCCTGACGAAAGGACAAGAACATGACCGGCGCCGACGCAATTGCCATCATAATCCTCGCAACGATCCTGATCGCTGTCGGGGTCTATCTCCTCCACTGGCTGTATCGCCATTCGTCCAAGGACCAGAGCTTTGTCCGGACCGGGTCGGGCGGTGAGCGGGTCGTGATGGGCGGCGGGGCGCTGGTCATTCCGATCATCCATGACATAACCGTGGTGAATATGAACGCCATCCCTGTGGAGATCCGCCGAACAGGAGAGGCGTCGCTCATCACAAAGAACAAGCTGCGCGTTGACTTGGTGGCAGAGTTCTTCGTGCGGGTCATCGCCACGAAGGACGGCGTATCGACCGCCGCCCGCACCTTGGGCGCACGGACGCAGGACCCGATGGCGTTGAAGGAAATCATTCAGGGCCGCTTCATTGACGCCATGTCGGCGGTGGCGGCGACCATGACGATGGAGGAAATCCATCAGGATCGTCTGGGGTATATCGGACGGGTGGCGGACCTTGCGGGCAAGACGCTGGGACCAAACGGGCTGGAACTGGAAAATGCGTCGCTGACGGCGTTGAACCAGACCGACATCTCGGTCTTCAACCCGGCCAATGCTTTCGATGCCGAAGGTCTGACGCGGCTGACCGAAGAGATCGAGGAGCGTCGCAAGCTGCGCAACCGGATCGAGAACGAGGCGCGGATCGACATCAAGCTGAAGGATTACGAGGCCGAGCAGCGGGCGTTGGAGATCGACCGCGACCTTGAATATGCGCGGATCGAACAGGCGCGGGCTATCGAGATCAAGAAGGCCATTCAGCAGGCCGAGGTGGAATCCGAACGCGCTGCGTCTGCCATCCAGATCACGCAGGCCAAGGTCCGCGCCGAAGAGGAATCCGAGCGTATCCGTATCGCCAAGGATCAGGCCGTGGAGGCCGATCGCATCAGGGCGCAGAACGACATACGGTCGCTAGAAATCCAACGGGCCAAGGAAACCGAACTCACCGAAATCGCCAGCCGTACCAAGCTGGAAACCGAGCGGTTGCAGACCAAGCAGCAGATCGAAGCCGAGCGGATCGAACGTGAACGTCTGGTGAAGGAAGCCGAGATCAAGTCGCGTCTGGACATCGAGGTCTATGACACCAAGACATCGGGTGAGATCGAGCAGGCCCGTCTGGCCAAGGATCGCGAAGTCGAGGCGCGGCGGATCGAGACGGAGAAGCAGATCGAGCTTCTTGCCGTCGAAAAGGAGAAAGACGTTCGTGTCAGCAACGAGATGGCCGCCGCCGAGCAAGAGCGTGCCGCCATCGCCAAACGGCACTCTGTCGAAGTGGAACGCATCCGAAAGGACGAAGAGGTCGCGCAGCAAGAGATCGCCAAGCAACAGAAGATCCGACTGGCTGAAACGCAGAGCCAACGCAAGGTTGAGGATGCGGTCATCGTCGCCAACCGCGAGATCGAGGAATTGCGCGTCGCAGCGACCAAGTACATCGACCGTTATGTGATCGAGCAAGACATGGAAATCGAACTGGCCGACAAGGCCCGTCTGATCGCCGTGACCAACAAGGCAATCGAAGAGGCCGTGGCCCGCGCGAATGAGGCCGAGGCGCGCAAGACCCTTGCCGCAGTCGAAGAGCAGGTGCAGACCGTCCGCGCCGAAGAAAGCGCGACCCGCAACAAGAAGGTGGAGGTCATCGCCGCCGAAGCCGCCGCCGAACGCGAGGCCTTGCGCATGGTCAAACTGGCAGAGGCCGAGAAGTTGGCCGTCGAACAGCGCGCCATGGCCGAGATCGCAGAGGCGAAGGCCGCCGAGGTCCGCTATGAGACGGATGCAGAGGGCAACCGCAAGCTCAACGACGCCGAGAACATGCGCAGCGACGAAAGCCGCCGCAGCGCGATTTATGAGCATCTGGTCAAGACGCTGCCGCAGATCATCCGTGAAAGCGTCAAGCCGATGGAGAACATCGAGTCCATCAAGATCCTGCAAGTCGATGGCCTGCCCGGACTGAACAGCCCGTCCGAAACGGGCAGCGGCGGGACAGGCGCGCCTTCTGGCGGCAACATCCCTGATCAGGTTGTGAACTCTGCCATGAAGTACCGCACGCAAGTCGCCTTTGTGGACGGTCTGATGGAAGAAATCGGTCTTCCGCTCAAGAACCTCGGGTCGGCGGGCGGCATGTCGTTCCGCAACTTCCCGCCAGTGCCGGGTGCGAAATCCGGCAAGGACGACGACTGAGCCTGACGCAGGAGAGGCGTGATGCAGACCGATGAGGCAGAAGAAAGGCTGGACCGTCACGCCCTTGTGGTGGCGGTCTGGCTGGCGGCGGGGGCGGTCGCGCTTGTCCTGTTCCACATCGGTTTCGGTGCGGGTGGCGCGGTCTGGCTGGCGGGTGGTTTCGCCGCCTTGTTGGCGGGCTTTGCCGGGCATGTGATCGTCAATGCCGTCCTTGGGACCCGTTTCACACCGCGCGAGGTTGCGCTGGGGCTGGTCGCGATGCTCGCCGCTGTGATGGCGCTGGTGCTTGCGACGCTGGCGGTGGACGGCTTCGCTGAACGCTTCTTCCTGCCTGTCGCCGGTGGACTTTGCGCGCTGGTGGCGGCGGTGCTTTTCGCCATGCTCACGCGCCACGGTCCGCGCAAGGCGTTCGAGGTCTTCGACGTCATCCGCGATAACAACCGCCGCCCGGCCAGTCTTTTGCCGCATCGGGGAGGGCGGAAGTGACCGTCCTGATCCTGACCCTTCTGGCCCTGCTGGCGGCGATTGGCGTCTATCTTTCGGTGGCAGTCGCGCGTCTGCGCCCCGGGGCCGACGGATTTGTGGGTGCGGCCTTGCCCGGCTGGGCGGTGATATTTGCCACCGGTGGGATCGTCCTTTCGGGGCTGGACCTGCCCGCGCATCTGGCGCTGGTGGGCCGCTTTGGACTTCAGGCGAACCATCTCGCACTCGGTCTGATCCCCGCCGCGCTGGCTGTGATCCTTGTGCAGAAGCGGCTTTGGCTGTCCTGCCGCATCGCTGGATTGGGCAGCCCGGGCGAGGCGCTGGCGACCTATTACGGCAGCGTGACTCTCCGGATCGCCATGCTGACGCTGACGGCACTTTTCGGCCTGCCTTTCGCGGCGCAGCTGCTGGGTGGGGCAGGGGATTTCCTTTCGGCCGTGACGGGCGGTGCGCTGCCGCGCGGGGTGGCGGTCTGGGTGCTGGGCTTCGCGCTGTTCCTGCCCGCCGTGATCGGCGGCTGGCGCGGTGTCGTGCTGTCGGTCGCCGTGCAATCGCTGCTTCTTGCGGTGCTGCTGGTCGCAAGCGCGGGCCTTGCAGAGGCCGTTTTGCCTTCGGCCGGTTTCCTGAAGGCAGGGCTGGCGCTGCCCGACGGCATCCTGTCTGATCGTTTGCCGGGGGTGATCCAGTATTCGGCCGGGATCGGAAAAGAAACCGTGCAGGGCGGCCTTTTCACCACCGTGGCCGTCCTGTCATCGGCGCTGGCGTTGGTCGGGCTGCTGCTGTCGCCTCCGGTGCTGTATATCGGCATGACGGCACGGGCAGGGCGCAATCTGGCCTTTGGCGCGGTCTGGGTCGTGGCGGGGCTGGTAACGGGGATACTGCTGCTGCTTGTTCCCCTGCTGGCAGCGCGGATGGCCGGCGATGCAGCAGGCTTCGCGCAGCAGCTTGCGGACGCGGACCTGCTTGCGGGGGCGGGTTTCGCCGTGCTGCTGCTGTCAGTCCGGTTGTTGGCGGCGGGGTTCTTCGTCTCGGCGGGAACCTTTCTCTTTGTGCGGGAACTGGTGCTGCCCTTCATCCTGCCGCAACTGGACGCGCGTGGTGCCCGATTGGCGGCCCGCATCGCGCTGGCGGTCGCGTTCCTGTCGGTGGCGACACTTGCAACCTTTGCCCCCATCGCCACGGCGGTCTTTGCAAGCCTTGTCCTGCCGCTTGCAGCGCAGATGTTCCCGGCGCTGCTCGGGCTGGCCTTCGTCCGCTGGATCAGCCGCAGCGCCATCCTCACAGGGCTGATCCTCGGCTGGCTTGCCGTAGTCTTCACCGAGCCGCCGGGTCTGATCCTTTTCGAGGGACTGTTCCTGAATCTGCCTTGGGGCCGATGGCCACTGACCATCCACTCCGCTGCCTGGGGCCTTTCGCTGAACCTTGGGGCCGTGTTGCTGGTGTCGATTTTCACCCACAAGGGTGCCGAACGCGATGCGCGCGACCGCTTGCACGACGCATTCGCAGCCCGCTGGAAAACCGATTTCGGCGGACGCGGCGCGCGTGGGGCGACATGGTCGCTGGCGTTCCTCTGGGCCTTCCTTGCCATTGGCCCGGGCGCGATCTTGGGAAACACCTTTTTCAGTCAGCCCATCTTCACCGAAGGCGAGGCGGCGCTGGGTCTCCCCTCGCTCTGGGTGTGGCAGATCCTCTTCTGGCTGATCGGCGTGCCGCTGGTATGGTGGCTGGCCTATCGCAGCCGCCTTGGCATCACCAGTTCGGACGGTATCCGCAGTCTGCGCCTCTCCTCTGAACACGACCGCCCGCGCGCGCCGGGCTGGATCGCCGCTGGCCTTGCCCGCGTGACGGAGCGATGAGATGAGCAGGATCGATCCCCGCGGCGTCGACGTGCGGCGGTTGCGATACTTCATCGCGGTCTGCGCCCATGGCGGCATGTCCCGTGCGGCGGCAGTCGTTGGGGTGGCCCAACCCGCGCTGACCCGTCAGATCCAGCTTTTGGAACAAGAGCTTGGCGTGCCGCTCCTCACCCGCAACGGACGTGGCGCGACTCCGACCGAGGCAGGGCAGATCCTGCTGGCCGAGGCCCGCGCCCATCTCGACAGCCTTGACGCGCTGGTCGACCGTGTCCGGCGCGACTTTGCCGGCGACGGGCCAAAGATCACGCTGGGCATCTGCCCTACCATCGCACCACTTTTCCTTGGCCCGGTGCAGGATATGTCGCGCCACCTGCCCGGCGCGCCGGTACTGACCGTGATCGAGGCCTATTCTGGTGACCTGCGGAACCTCATGGCGGCGGGGCAGCTTGACCTTGCGCTGAGCTATGGCACCCAAGGCACCGAAGGCGTGCGGGAAACGCTGCTTCTGTCCGAGCGGTTGGTGGTTGCGACCCGGACCGCCCCACCCGAGGCGCGGATGACCCTTAGGCAGATTGCAGGGCTGAAGCTGATCTTGCCAAGCCGCATCCACCAGTTGCGCCGCATCATCGACGCCATTTGTGCCGGGCGCGGGCAACCCCTGACGCCCGTGCTTGAACTGGACAGTCTGTCCGCCGTGCGCGCGATGCTGCGGCAGGAACCGGACTATTCGACCATACTGCCTTATCATGCGGTCGCGGCAGATGAGGCGGATCCCGGCCTAGATCCCGTCCTGATCGATGATCCCGACATGGTGCGCCGCATCGCGCTTCTTCAACCCGAACGCGGGGTCGCCTTGCCCGAGGGTCTTGTCGGTGCGATCCGGGCCCGGGCCGAGGACATCCGCAAGACGATGGAGGCCGTCTGCTGACCGCGCTTCCCCGTCCTGCCAGAGGCGGAACCGATAGCCCCGATGTGACAAAGCGATTTCCCCCGGACCGCGCCGCCTGACAGGTTCGGACAGACCTTTCCGAAAGGACCTGACCCATGACGCACTTCGACCCCACTGCCGACTACGCTGCGATCCGCGACGGCGTGGCGCGCGTCTGTGCCGGATTCCCCGGCAGCTATTGGCGCGATTTGGATGCCCGCCGCGCCTATCCCGCCGAATTCGTTGGCGCGCTGATCCGCGAGGGCTGGCTTGCCGCCATGATCCCAGAAGAATTCGGTGGATCGGGGCTGAACCTGACGGCGGCGGCGGTGATCCTTGAAGAGATCCACCGCCAAGGATGCAACGCTGCAGCCTGCCA
Source organism: Pseudomonadota bacterium (assembly GCA_039798885.1). GTDB lineage: Bacteria > Pseudomonadota > Alphaproteobacteria > Rhodobacterales > Rhodobacteraceae > Paragemmobacter. The sequence continues at coordinate 20,126 of JBDKFE010000151.1, forward strand.
CGCGCAGATGTATACGATGGGGACCGTGCTGCGGCATGGCTCGCCCGAACAGAAACGCCGCTACCTGCCGGGCATAGCGGACGGGTCGCTGCGCCTGCAGGCCTTTGGCGTGACGGAACCCACCAGCGGAACCGATACGCTGTCGCTTAAGACCACCGCGCGGCGCGACGGCGACGAATGGGTGATCAATGGACAAAAGATATGGACCAGCCGTGCCGAACATTCGGATCTGATGGTGCTTTTGGCGCGCACGACGCCGCGTGAACAGGCTGCCTCTCGGACAGAGGGGCTGTCGGTCTTCCTCCTTGATATGCGCGGCAAGCTGGGGAATGGCATAGACATACGGCCGATCCGCACGATGATGAACCATGCCACGACCGAGGTTTTCTTCGACAACCTCCGTATCCCCGCCGATGCTTTGGTGGGGGAAGAGGGAAAGGGCTTTCGCTACATCCTGTCGGGGATGAATTCTGAACGCATCCTGATCGCAGCGGAATGCATCGGGGATGCGAAGTGGTTCCTGCGAAAGGGGGCCGACTATGCCAAGGAGCGCGTGGTCTTCGGCGCACCTATCGGGCGCAATCAGGGGGTGCAATTCCCGCTCGCCCGCGCGCAGGCCCATCTGATGGCGGCCGAGGCGATCGTCTACCGCGCCGCCGCCCTTTACGATGCTGGCCATAATCCGGGGGTCGAAGCGAATACGGCCAAGATGCTTGCCGCCGATGCCAGTTGGGAGGCGGCCGAGGCCTGTCTGCAAACGCATGGTGGCTTCGGCTTTGCCGAGGAATACGACGTTGAACGCAAGTTCCGTGAGGCGCGCCTGTATCAGGTCGCACCGATTTCGACCAACCTGATCCTGTGCTACATCGCCGAACAGGTACTGGGCCTGCCGAAATCCTATGGGGACACGCGCGCATGACCACGATGGAGCATGTTCTGGACCTTGCCGCGCTGTCGCCTGCGGCTATCCCCGCCGAGGCCCGCCGCTTCGCCTGCTTTTCGCTGTATGACTGGATGGTCTGCGGGGTCGCTGGGGTAGATGAGCCGCTTGCCGCTATCCTGCGCGGCGCAATGGTCGAGGAAGGTGGGACCCCGGTCGCCTCTGTTCTGGGTGGCGCGGCGCTCCCCGCGCGCGCGGCAGCACTGGTCAATGGCGCAACGAGCCATGCTCTCGACTATGATGATACGCATTTCGCCCATGTTGGTCACCCCTCTGTCGGCATCTACCCTGCGGCGCTGGCCGCAGGGGAAGAGGTGGGGGCATCGGCTGCTGCTGTGGCTGATGCTTTCCTGATCGGGGCTGAGGCCTCTGTCCGCATCGGTCTGCGGTTGGGCGCGGTCCATTACAACCGGGGCTTCCACCAGACCGCGACGGCGGGGGCCTTTGGCGCGACGGTCGCCGCGGGGCGCCTTTATGGGCTGGACCGTGACCGGATGCGGGTGGCGCTCGGGCTGTGCTCTACGCGGGCCTCTGGGTTGAAATCGCAGTTCGGCACCATGGGCAAGCCTTACAATGCTGGCATCGCTGCCGCGAACGGGGTGGAATGCGCCAAGCTTGCGGCGGCGGGGTTCACCTCTGCCGATGACGGCATCGACGGGCCGCAGGGCTTTGTCCAAACCCATTCCGACAGCCCCGTCGAGGGCGCATGGGACACCCCGCCCCCCGGGCGGTTCCTGTTCACCGATATCAAATACAAGCTTCACGCCTGCTGTCACGGCACCCATGCGATGATCGAGGCACTGGCGGCGCTGGTCCGCGCGCAGGCCGTGACGCCCAAGCAAGTGGCGGCGGTCCGGCTGTCCACCGCGCCGCGCTGGCTGCGCGTTTGCGACATCAAGGAACCCCGCAGCGGACTTGAGGTGAAGTTCAGCTACGCTTGGCTGGCGGGCATGGTTTTTTCTGGCGTGCCCACCGCCTCTGACCGCGCCTACAACGATCTGTGTGCCCGCGATCCGGCGTTGGCGGCCTTTGCGCGAAAGGTGACAGTGACGGGTGACGCGGCGGTTGGCGACATGCAGGCGCGGGGCGAGGTCTTGCTAACGGACGGGCGCGTGCTGCCATTCTTTCACGACCTCGATGCGCCGATCCCGGCAGCGGCACTAGAGACGAGCCTGCGGACCAAGGCGCGCGGATTGCTGGGCGACAGGGCCGACACGATCTGGTCCGCCGTGGCCGCGATCGACACGCGCACGGCCCGCGATCTCGGCACGCTGCTGCGGGCGCAGGCATGAGCGTCTCCGCCGCCGACTGGATCGGCCGCCGCTTTCTCCGCGACGAGCGGATCACCCCCCGTGCGCTGGCCGGGTTCCGCGCCACTTTCGCCGGAACGCTTGGCCCCGGGGCCGTGCCGCCGGGTTTTCACTGGACGCTCGTTCCCGATCTGGCCGACCCCTCTGATCTGGGCCGGGATGGACACCCCCGAACGGGCCTCTTCCTGCCTGCCTTGCCGCTGCCCCGCCGGATGTGGGCGGGGGGAGAGATGGAGTTCCTGTCCGACTTCACACCTGATGACCACGTGATGCGCGAAAGCACTGTGGCCGATGTCAGCGTCAAGTCCGGGTCTACGGGCCAGCTTGGCTTCGTTACCCTGCACCATGACTGGTCGGCGGGCGGGACGCCGCGCCTGCGCGAACGTCAGGACATTGTCTACCGCGAGCCACCGAAACCCGGCACCCCCGCCCCCCCGCCACAGGCCGAGCCATGGCAGGCCGATGCCGTCTGGACGGTCCTGCCCGATCCGGTGCTGCTGTTGCGCTATTCGGCCCTGACCTTCAACGCGCACCGCATCCATTACGACCTGCCTTATGCGACTGGCGTAGAAGGGTATGCAGGCCTAGTCGTGCACGGACCGCTGCAGGCGATCTGGATGCTGAACCTCGCCGCCACGATGCTGGGTCGTAACCCCGCCCGATTCCGCTACAGGGGACTTTCGCCGCTTATCTGTGGCGGGTCTGTCCGGGTCGAGGCCCGCGCCGATGGGGAAACCATCGCTCTGCGGGTCCTGACAGAGGACGGGGTGTCCACAATGCAGGCCACCGCGACCGTCTGACGGTCTTGTGCGATGACCTTAGCCGTGATGTGCCGCCACCGTCTTGACGGTGGAAAAGCCGTAGAGCGCTTCGAACCCCTTTTCACGCCCATGACCCGACTTGCCGGACCCGCCGAACGGCAATTCCACGCCGCCGCCCGCGCCGTAATTGTTCAGGAACACCTGTCCGGCGCGGACGGCGCGGGCCATGCGCAACTGGCGTGGGCCGTTTTCTGTCCAGATGCCCGCGACCAGCCCGTAGTCGGTGCCATTGGCGATGGTCACCGCCTCATCCTCGTCTTCGAAGGGGATGACGACCTGCACGGGGCCGAAGATTTCGCGCTGGGCCAGCGTGTGGCGGGCAGGGACATCGGCAAGGAGGGTGGGCGCAACGTAGAAGCCGCCCCTTGGCGCATCGGCCACGATCTGCCCCTGTGCGGCCATTGACAGGTCGCGACCTTCTGCCAGCATCCCCTCGATCAGCGTCTTTTGGCGGGCCGAAATCACGGGGCCAAGGTCGAGGTCATCGACAGCCGGCCCGACCCGTAGTGCCGCGTAGCGTGCGCTGAGGCGTGACAGGACCTCATCCATGCGGGAACGCTGCACGAGGATGCGCGCCCCACACGAGCAGGTCTGGCCTGCGTTCTGGATGCCGCCGTTCACAAGGAAGGGCAGGGCGCGGTCAAGGTCGGCGTCGGCAAAGACGATCTGTGGCGACTTGCCGCCCAGTTCCAGCGTGACGGGTACGTGGTTGATGGCGGCGGCCTGCTGCACCAGCGTCCCGACGCCCACCGATCCGGTGAATGAGATGTGGTTGATACCCGGATGCGCCGTCAGGGCTGCGCCTGCTTCGGTTCCCGTGCCGGGGACGATGTTGACGGCACCGGCGGGAAAGCCAGCCTCTTCGGCCAGATGGGCCAGAGCGATGGCCGTCAGGCAGGCCTCTTCTGCGGGTTTGATCACGCAGGCATTGCCCATCGCCAGCGCCGCCGATACCGATCGTGCAAGGATCTGCATCGGATAATTCCAAGGCACGATATGCCCCGTCACCCCATGTGGTTCGCGCAGCGTCCAGACGGTGTAGCCGTCCAGATAGGGGATCGTGTCGCCCATCACCTTGTCGGCTGCCCCGCCATAGAATTCGAAATAGCGTGCCATCGCCACGGCATCGGCCCGGGCCTGTTTCAGGGGTTTGCCAACATCCAGCGCCTCGATCCGTGCAAGGTCATCAGCACGGGCCATGATCAGCCGCGAGAGGGCCAGCATCAGCCGACCGCGTTCCGCCGCCGACAGCCGCCCCCACGTGCCGCGCCGCGCCGCCTGCGCCGCCGCCACCGCTGCGTCGATGTCAACCGCCGTGCCCCGCGCGATCTGCGCCAGCGGCGCGCCGGTCGAGGGGTTCAGCAGCTCGATCGTCTTGCCGCCCGAAGGGGGAAGCCATTTCCCGCCGATCAGCACCTTGTCGGTATCGAACCAGGTTCCCGTATCCATAGCGGCCTCGTTGCCTTCTCTGCCAGCCTTGGCAGCTTGGGCTTTGCGGGGCGCATTCGTCCAATGCGCGAAGTGTCTTGCCGCAATAGGATGCCCGTCTAGCCGCCGATCGTGTCCATCTCGGGCGTCAGCTTGCCTTCCCAGATTCCGCGCCGGACCAGATCGCGTGCCACATCCACGGTCAGGTCTATCAGGGCACGCGCAGCGCGGCTTTGGGCACGGGCGGGATTGGTCACCAACATCACCGGGCGCGTGATTACCGGCGCGATGATGGGGGATTTCACCAGTTCTCCTCGGCCGACGAAATCATGTGCCGCAGCAGGGGCGAAGATCGTGTAACCGGACCCCCGCGCCACCAATTCCTTGATTTGCGTCATCGCGTCCATTTCCAGAACCACGTTCAACGCCAGCCCCTGTTCAGACGCATGTTTCGTCACCGTCCGCGTCAACCCATGCGATGCCGAAGGCAGGATCAGGTCCAACCCAACGATATCGGCCAGAGGGACCGGACGACCCGGTGGCGTCGACAGCGGCCATGCATCCGGGGCCGAAAAAAAGCACAGCTGCTCGTCCAGCAGATGCCGTGCAGTGAAATGTTCCTTGCGGTCGAGGTCATAGAGGAAGGCCACATCCACCGTTCCATCCTCCAACCATGTCTTGATATAGCCACTCATGCTTTCGATGGCCTGCAGGCGCACGTCTGGCAGGTCTATCCGTACCGTCTCGGCCAGTGGGACCGACATCACCATCGAAACCGACGGCGGCATCCCGAAGGCCACCGCGCCCCGTATGGCAACACCCGCTTCTTTCATCTCGGTCACGCAACTGTCGAGGCTGCGGCAGATTTCCCGCGCATGGCGCACCAGCAGGCGTCCCTCGTCGGTCAGCAGTATCCCGCGCGGCGAGCGTACCATCAGCGGGACGCCCAGTTCATCCTCCAGCCGGATGACATGCTGCGACAGCGACGGCTGCGCCACGCCAAGACGCTGGGAAGCAGCAGAGAGAGACTTCTCTTCGGAAATCGCAACGAAATACTTCAGGTGCCGAATGTCCATCGTGCGCCTCCCCGCGTCCGATCCGACCGAGTCGCCCCCATTCGCCTCGATCTTTTGTATTCTGTATACAGAATTTTTTTCGATGCTATCAGTAAATTGTATGGAAAGCTGCGATCGGCCCGCTAATCTTCGGGCGAAAAGTGGTGGTCATGCAGACACTCGAACCTAGAAAAACCCTTGTGGAACAGACCTATGATGCGCTTGTGGACGCGATCTGCATCGGGTCGTTGGCCCCCGGCGAACGTCTGACCGAAGATGCCTTGGCGGCGCGGCTGAATGTCTCGCGCCAGCCGGTCAACGCTGCCCTTGCCATGTTGCGCGCAAACCATCTGGTCGAGGCGACGGGACGACGGGGCGTTGTCGTCTCGCGGATCGACCCCACGCTGTATCGCAACATCTACGACTTCCGCAGCGTTATCGAACCGCTTGCGGTTGAACTGGCGGGGCGGCAGACCCTGACGCTGGACGACCACGCCGAAGGACAACGCATCGTCGCGGATGGCTGGAAGGCAAAGCGCGCGAATGACACGCTGGGGATGGTTCGGGCGGATGTCGAATTCCACTCGTTCATCTACCGCATCAGTGGCAACAGCGTGATTGAGAACACGATGCGCGTCTACTGGCAGCACATCCGCCGCGCGATGGTCGAGATCCTGCGCGGCGAAGGATATCCCGACACGGTCTGGAGCCAGCATGAAGCGATCTACGCCACGCTCGCCGAAGGGCGCATCGACGATGCCGCCGCCATCATGCGCCAGCATATCGTGGGCGGGTTTGCCGTGATCGAGGCGCAGGGGCTAGGCCAATCGCGGGATACGCAAGGACCAGGTTAGCCGCGATCTGTCTAGCTTTGAAAGGAAAGGCCTCTTACCGCGCGGGCAGGGGGGTCGTCTAACCTGCATCTGCCGAACTGAAAGAGAGGCGGGCGCATGGGTGATCTGGACGGCATACTTGTCGTATCGCTGGAACAGGCAGTGGCCGCCCCGCTTGCAACGGCGCGGCTTGCTGCCGCCGGGGCACGGGTGATCAAGGTCGAACGCCCCGAAGGTGACTTTGCGCGCGGCTACGACCGTCTGGTTCACGGGGAAAGCGCTTATTTCGTCTGGATCAACCGCGGCAAGGAATCGATCTGTCTCGATCTGCGACAGGCCGAGGATCTGGCGCTTCTCAAGCGCATGATCGCGGCTGCGGATGTATTCGTGCAGAACCTCGCCCCCGGGGCGGTGGGGCGTTTGGGCGTCGGCGCGGACGAGATGAGCAAGGCCAACCCGCGCCTGATCTACGTCTCGATTTCTGGCTATGGTGAGGACGGCCCCTACCGCGACCAGAAGGCCTATGACATGCTCATCCAAGGTGAGAGCGGGCTGCTGTCCGTGAACGGAACGCCCGAGGGCTGCGCGCGGGTCGGCATTTCGGTCTGCGACATCGCAGCGGGCGAGACGGCCTTTGCCTCTGTGCTGCAATCGCTGATCGCGCGGGGCAGGTCGGGCCGGGGCCGCGTGGTGGAAGTGTCTCTCTTCCATACCATGGCAGACTGGATGAACGTCCCCTACCTGCAGGCCCGCTATGGCGGAGCGGCGCCAAAGCGGCTTGGCCTGCGCCACCCCTCCATCGCGCCTTATGGGGCCTTTACCTGCGCCGACGGGCGGCAGGTGCTGCTGTCTGTCCAGAATGATCGCGAATGGACGGCTTTCGCGGACAAGGTGCTGGGCCGGCCCGAACTCGCACAGGATGCGCGCTTTGCCACCAATGTCGGCCGTGTCTCGCACATGGTCGAGGTCGAGGCGCTGATCGCGCCGGTCCTTGCCCGGATCGACCGGGAAGCCGCCGTCACCTTGTTGAACGAAGTGGGCATCGCCTGCGGTCGCCTGTCCACGCTGGACGAGATGGAATGCCACCCGCAGGCCCGACATGTGCGCGCAGACAGCCCCACGGGTCCGGTCGAGATGATGGCGCGCGGCGTGCGTTTCTCGGACCAGCCGGACAGGCAGGATGCGGCGATACCGTCCCTTGGCGCGCATTCTGCTGCGCTGCGGGCGGAATTCCACTCGAACGGGCGGCGGCGCGCCTGATGCCGGGTGCCGACTGGCAAACGCTGCTGTTCGTCCCGGTCGGGGCAGAGCGTCATCTGGCGAGCGCGATCCGAAACCGGCCTGATGCGATCATCCTCGATCTGGAGGACGCGGTGCCACCGGATGCAAAGGCCGCAGCGCGTGCGCGACTGGCCGGGGATCAAAGGGCCGTTCGCGCGGCTGGCATTGCGTGCCTTATCCGTGTCAACGCGCCACTTCGCCTGATGGTCGAAGATATCGCCGCGTCGGATCCAAGGTCTGTTTCGGGTGTCATGGTTCCAAAAGTCGAAGATACCCGCACGCTGTGCAATGTGGCCGAGTTGATGGGCGGAAACGTTCCACTGATCGCGCTGATCGAAACGCCCCGTGCCTTGCCATCTCTGGACCAGATTGCCGCCGTTCCTGGGGTGGCGGGCCTGATGCTGGGGTCCGAAGACTACTCTGCCGCGCTGGGCATAGAACCGTGGGGCGGCGGGCTGGACCACCCATTTGCTGCAATCGCCGCAGCGGCTGCGGTGCGGGGGCAATTGGCCATCGGTTTTCCGGGTTCCATCGCCGAGTTCCGAAACTTGGATGCCTATCGCAGGGGACTCGAACGCGGTCTCGGCTTGGGGATGAACGCGGTCGCGGCGATTCATCCCGTGCAGCTTCCCGTGATCTCGGAGGTTCTGACACCATCGGCGGCGCAGATCGACTGGGCCCATCGCGTTTTGGCAGCCTTGGACAAAGGCGCGGGCGTGGGAGTGGTTCAGGGCGCTATGGTCGATGCCCCCGTGGCCGCGCGGGCTGCACGCATCCTTGCCCGTGCAGCGCCGCGCTGAGTGTTTGAGATGACCCTGTGTGTACGGGCATAAAGGACGTCCGCGTCCATTGCCCCATCACGCGATGCGGCAGGGGTTTCAGGGGAACCGTGGCCGTGAAGCGCCCCTAGCGAGAACGGAGTTTCGCCGTTTCGCATCGTTCCCGGTCTGACACAGCCAGACCAATCCCGCGATCATCCGCCCTGCGGTGTTGCCCTATGGCCGCTGCCGTCCGGCGCTGGACGGGATGATCATCGGGATCAGCATGGGAGATGCGACCGTCTTGCCGTTCGCGGTCCTTCAGGGTGAGGTGCACGACAATGGCGCGACCAAGATACAAGGTAGCAGCACAGATTTGCGCCCGCACATGCCTTTGTCTGCGGCCATGTCACCCTAAAGCGCAGGCCCTGCCGAGGTGATCACCGCAAGGGCAACGACACTGCCCCCCCCGCGCGCGGCGCAGCATTTTTGGTGCCTGACCTCAAGTGCAGACCGACCATCGGCGATTGGTTTGCGTGAATCCGATCGAAACCGCGCCGATCCGCGGCGTGGGTCTTTCCACGGGCTGGGCAAAGGAACTGGTCGCAGGGGGCAGACAGCCATCCGTCAGCCAAAAGGGATTGCCCCTTAGCGCGGCGCGCTTACGCCAAAGGATTGCGGCGGCCAGCGCAGGTTCAATCGCACCGTGCCGCAAATTTCGGCACTCATCGGCTTTTTTGGGTCTGTGCCCTAGAAGGGGATTGCAGGGTGCACGCTCTTGCCTATGCTGTAACGGTATACGGAACCCACTATCGGCATTCGCGCCCGGACAGCAGCATGCGGCTGCTGTGTCGGGCTTTTTTGTTTTGGGGGCGGGAGCGTGAAGAAGCGGCGGATCGAAATCGGCCTTCTGTATTCTCGGTCAGGGAGTTACTCCCTGATCTCAGAGGCATGCAGGTCAGGTGCCTTGGTGGCGATAGCCGAGTTGAATGCCGACCCCCAACTGGATGTGTCCTTCGTTCCCATCGAACGCGATCCCGAAGGCAACGTGGATCAGTACGGCCCGCTCTGCGACGAAATCCTGAGCGAGACTTCGGCCCGGCATGTGATCGGCTGTGTCACGTCATGGAGCCGGAAGGAGGTCATTCCGACGCTAGAGCGGCATGGCGGCACGCTCTGGTACGCGGTGCCGTATGAGGGGTTCGAAGCTTCGGATCATGTCGTCTATACCCATGCCTGTCCGAACCAGCATCTTTTGCCGCTGCTTGATTGGGTGATCCCGACCCATGGCGGCAAGGCATATCTCACCGGTTCGAATTACATCTGGGGATGGGAGATGAACCGTCTTGCCCGCGAACGCGTGTTGCAGGCAGGTGGCACCGTCGCGGGCGAACGCTACCTGCCGATTGGTTCGCGCGATGTGGGACGGATGATCGAGGAAATCCGTTTCTCGCGCCCTGATTTTGTTCTGAATTCGCTGATTGGCCCATCATCGTACGAATTCCTAGCGGCGTATCGAGAGCTTGGTCGTCAGGATGACCATTTCCAGTCGTCGCGATGCCCGATCCTGTCCTGCAACATGACGGAATGCGAATTGCCAGCCATCGGCATGGCGGCCGAAGGCATGGTCGCGGCGGGTCCCTATTTCCGCGGAATCGAGGGTTGGCCCGGCAAGGGGCGGTTCGGGTCGTCGCATGAGGCGGCGGCCTATGTCGCGGTGCGGGAACTGGCGCGATTGCTTGCACATCGTCCGGGCGCAGAAGCGTTGAGCCTGTCGCAGCTTCTGGCCGAGGTTGGGACGGATGGCGGCATCATCGACCCGGAAACCCATCACACCGTTTTGCCCGCCCTCATCGCGCGGGTGGAGGGCGGGGCCTTCCGCCTTGTCCACCGGCGCGAGGCGGTGGCGGGTGATCCCTATCTGACCCGTTCGGCACAGTCGCCGATTGCCCCGAAGCTGCGGGTGGTGTCATGAGACGCCCTATCCGCATCCCCGAACTTGGTGGCGCGCGGGCGGTCATTTTGCATCGCCCGCACCCGACGGCGCATGCCTTGGCGCGGCAGTTGACCGCCATCGGGCTTGAGGTGACGGAGACTTGGCCCGAGCTTGGCCCCGAGGCGATTGCTGCGGATTACGTCTTCTTCGATGCCGATATGGGACATGATGGCATGTTTCCGTGGCCTGCGGGCCAGCCGCCCATGCCGATGATCGCCCTCATCGGGTCCGAGGCGCCGGGGCGGATCGAATGGTCGCTGCGGGCGGGGTCGCATGCGCAACTGCTCAAACCCGTGGGCGACAATGGCGCCTATTCGGCATTGCTGATCGCGCGGGATGCCTTTGACGCGCAAAAGGCGCTGTCGGCCGAAATCGCGGACCTGAAACGGCGGCTGGATGGTCGGCAGACCGTGGTGCGTGCGGTGACGCTGCTGGCCGCCCGGGGAAAGACCGAAGAGCAAGCCTATGCCCAGTTGCGCCAGATGGCGATGGCATGGCGCATCAGCTTCGAAGATGCCGCAGCGCGCATCGTCGCCAGCCGCGATGGCAGGCCCGACGGACAGGAGGGGGCGCAGGATGGTTGACCTGTCCGCCCCCGTGACGACGAAGTCCCCCTCTGCGCTGCGCCGTCTGGCCAAGCGGAAACTGGCCCTGTTCGGTTTCGCGTTGATATTGGTGGTTGTCGGCGCTGCGATCTTTGCGCCTTGGATCGCGCCCTACGCCCCGGAAGAGCAGCTTTTCGATGGCCTAACGCTGGAAGGCGCACCGCTTCCACCGGATGCCCGGTTCATCATGGGGACGGACCTTCTCGGGCGCGATCTCTTCAGCCGGATGCTGTATGGCGCGCAGACCTCGCTCATCATTGGCGTTGTGGCGAACGGGTTGGCGCTGCTGATCGGCACGCTCGTGGGGATCACGGCGGGCTTCTTCCGGGGCTGGCTGGGGGCGGCACTGATGCGCTTTACCGACCTGATGATGGCCTTCCCGGCGCTGCTTCTGGCCATATGCCTTGCCGCAATCTTCAAGCCGTCGCTCTGGATCGTCGCCATGGTCATCGCGCTGGTGAACTGGGTGCAGACGGCGCGGGTGATCTATACCGAGACCACCTCGCTCGCGGAACGCGATTTCATCGCGGCAGAGCGGACATTGGGCGCTGGCACCGGGCGTATCCTCTTCCGCCACATCCTGCCGCATGTGGTGCCGACGATCATCGTCTGGGGAACACTGGGAATTTCCACCACCGTCCTTTTGGAAGCGACGCTGTCCTTTCTGGGTGTTGGCGTGCAGCCCCCGACCCCAAGCTGGGGCAACATCATCTTCGAGAACCAGACCTATTTCCAGGCCGCGCCGTGGCTTGTCTTCATTCCGGGTGCGGCGATCATCCTTTTGGCGCTGGCCTTCAACCTTGTCGGTGATGCCCTGCGCGATGTGCTGGACCCGACACAGCGGGGGCGGGATTGATGGTCTATCTCCTGCGCCGCTTGATCCAGTCGGCCTTGATCCTGCTTGGCGTCAGTTTCATCACCTTCGTCCTGCTCTATGTTCTGCCTGCCGATCCCGTGCGGCAGATCGCAGGTCGCGCCGCGACGGCGGAAACGGTCGAAAACATCCGCCAGCAACTCGGTCTCGACCAACCGTTCATCGTGCAATACGGCCGCTACCTTGCGGCGCTGGCACAGGGAGACCTCGGCCGCAGCTACCTGCAGAAGACCGAGGTGGCGGAACTCATCCTGTCGCGCCTGCCCGCCACGCTGCAACTGATGGCGGCAGGACTTTTGGCGGAACTGATCCTTGGCCTTTCCATGGGGATCGCCGCCGCGCTGATGCGGGGCCGGATCGGGGATCAGCTTCTGATGATGACGTCATTCGTGACGGTGTCGGCCCCGCAATTCGTGGTCAGCCTGCTGCTGCTTTACGTCTTTGCGGTGAAGCTGGGCTGGTTTCCAATCGGCGGCTACGGCACCGTCGCGCATGTGGTCCTGCCTGCGCTCACGCTCGGCATCCTTGGGTCGGGCTGGTATTCCCGCATGATGCGGTCGTCGATGATCGAGGTGCTGCGGGCCGATTACATCCGCACCGCCCGCGCCAAGGGGCTGGGCCGCGCGCGCGTCGTGTTCCGCCATGCCTTGCCCAACGCCATACTGCCCGTGATCGCGATGATCGGCATCGACATCGGCATCTTCATGGGCGGCATCGTCGTCGTCGAATCCGTCTTTGGCTGGCCGGGTATTGGTCAGCTTGCTTGGCAGGCGATTCAGCGCGTCGACATTCCCATCATCATGGGTGTCACGCTGGTCTCTGCCCTTGCCATCGTAATCGGCAATCTGCTTGCCGATCTGGTTGCCCCGTTGATCGATCCCCGCATTCGCCTGCGCTGATGCGGCACCAAACACACCCAACAGGAGAGAGAGAACCGATGAAAACCTGGCTCGCTTCCACTGCCCTCGCCCTGACGCTGTCGGCATCGCTGGCACTGCCCGCCGTCGCGCAAGACTACACGCCCGACCCGAACGCCAAGGCGGGAGGCACCATCACCATTACCTACAAGGATGATGTCGCCACGCTTGACCCTGCCATCGGCTATGACTGGCAGAACTGGTCGATGATCAAATCGCTTTTCGATGGGATGATGGACTATGTGCCCGGCACCACGACGCTGCGTCCGGGTCTGGCGGAAAGCTATGAGATTTCCGAGGACGGGCTGACTTATACCTTCAAGCTGCGCGCGGGCGTCAAGTTCCACAATGGGCGCGAGATGACGGCAGAAGACGTCAAGTACTCGCTCGACCGCGTCACCAACCCGGAAACCCAATCCCCCGGCGCGGGCTTCTTCGGCTCGATCGCCGGGTTTGAGAACGCCGGTCCCGGTGGTCTGTCGGGGGTAGAGGTGATCGATCCGCTGACCGTGAAGATCACCCTTTCACGCCCTGACGCCACCTTCCTGCATGTGATGGCGTTGAACTTCGCGTCGGTGGTGCCGAAAGAAGCGGTGGACGCTGCGGCGGGCGACTTTGGCAAGCAACCGGTCGGGACCGGCGCATTCAAGCTGGCGGAATGGACGCTGGGACAGCGCTTGGTGTTCGAGAAGAACGCCGACTACTGGCGCGACGGCGTTCCGTATCTGGACAGCGTGGTCTTCGAAGTCGGGCAAGAACCCGTCGTTGCCCTTCTGCGCCTGCAGAACGGCGAGGTTGACGTCCCCGGCGACGGCATTCCCCCCGCCAAGTTCGTGGAGGTGATGAACGACCCGGCGCAGGCGGCGCGTGTTGTCGTGGGTGGTCAGCTTCATACGGGCTATATCACGTTGAACGTCACCGCAGCGCCCTTCGACAAGCTAGAGGTGCGCAAAGCCGTCAACATGGCCATCAACAAAGAGCGCATCACCCAGATCATCAACGGACGTGCCGTGCCTGCAACGCAGCCGCTGCCGCCGTCGATGCCGGGCTACACCAAAGACTATGCGGGCTACGCCTATGACGTCGAAGGGGCCAAGGCCCTTTTGGCCGAGGCGGGTTTGGCAGATGGGTTCGAAACGGACCTCTACGTGATGAACACCGACCCCAACCCGCGCATCGCGCAGGCCATCCAGCAGGATCTTGCGGCCATCGGCATCAAGGCCAACATCCAATCGCTTGCACAGGCCAATGTGATCGAGGCGGGGGGGGCCGGCACTGCGCCGATGATCTGGTCCGGCGGCATGGCATGGATCGCCGACTTCCCCGATCCGTCCAACTTCTACGGCCCGATCCTTGGCTGCGCGGGTGCAGGCGAAGGGGGGTGGAACTGGTCCAAGTTCTGCGACGAAGCGCTTGATGCGATGGCCGTGCAGGCCGACAGCCTGTCCGATCCGGCAAAAGTGGAAGAACGGCTGAAGCTTTGGTCCGATGTCTACATGGGCGTGATGGAAAAGGCCCCTTGGGTGCCCGTCTTCAACGAGGAACGCTACACCATGAAGTCCGAACGCATGGGCGGGGATGACGCGCTGTATGTCGATCCGGTCTCCATCCCCGTCAACTATGACTACGTCTACGTGAAGTAACCATGTGCAAGGCCTGCAACTACACGATCCACGGCGCGCAGCACCATTTCGGCTGGGACAATTCCATTGCCCCCGCCCTGCGCGCCGAACCGGGATCGACCATCCTGTTCCACTGCAACGACTCTTCGGCGGGCCAACTTGGCCCGTCGTCGACCGTGACGGATGTCGTCAACCTCGACTTCGGGAAGATCAACCCCGTTTCCGGCCCGATCTTCATCGAAGGCGCGGAACCCGGCGACGCGGTCAAGGTCACGATCGAAAGCTTTGCCCCCCGAGTCTTTGACGGGGCAGGCTTTGGCTGGACGGCAAACATCCCAGGCTTTGGGCTGCTTGCTGATCAGTTCACGGAACCCGCCTTAAAGGTTTGGAAATACGACCCCGCCAGCATGGCGCCTGCGCTGTGGTCCGATCAGGGGCGCGTGCCGTTGAAGCCCTTTGCCGGGACCATTGGCAACGCCCTTGCCGAACCGGGGCTGCATTCGGTCGTCCCACCCCGGCGGGTTGGCGGCAACCTTGATATCCGCGACCTGAATGCCGGCACCGTACTCTATCTGCCGGTCGAGGTGGCGGGAGCGCTGTTCAGCGTGGGCGATACCCATGCCGCACAGGGCGATGGAGAGGTCTGTGGTACGGCGATCGAGTCCCCGATGGACGTGGTCTTGACGCTGGATCTGGTGAAGGGCGCGAACCTTAGGACGCCGCGCTTCACCACGCCCGGTCCGGTGACACGGCATCTGGACGCCAAAGGGTATGAGGTGACGACCGGAATTGGTCCCGACCTCATGACCGCAAGCCGCGATGCGGTCGCGAGCATGATCGACTTTCTATGCGCGACGCGGGGCATGGCAGCGGTCGATGCCTATATGCTCGTCTCGACCTGCGGCGACCTGCGGATATCGGAAATCGTCGACATGCCGAACTGGGTCGTCAGCTTCTATTTCCCGCGCTGCGTCTTCGAATGACACAGGCGGATGCACAGATTTCCGGGGCCAGCGCGGCCCCGGATGATGCGCCCGTTCTGTCGGTAGAGGGTCTGACCGTCTCCGTCCGGACGGACGACGGCCTGCGTCCGCTGGTGCAGGATCTCTCTTTTTCCCTCAACCGTGGCGAGACACTGGCCATTGCCGGGGAAAGCGGATCGGGCAAGTCCATCACCTCGCTCGCTATCATGGGCCTGCTGCCGTTCCCTGCGGTGCGCGTAACTGCGGGCACCATTCGTCTTGGCCAGACTGATCTGACCGCCGCGCCCGAAGGCCAAATGCGCCGCATTCGGGGCGACCGCATCGCCATGATCTTTCAGGAACCGATGACCAGCTTGAACCCGGTCCTGACCATCGGCACCCAGATTGCCGAAGCGATCCGGGCGCATGATCCCATTTCCCGCGCCGAGGCCCGCCGCCGTGCCCTTGCCGCACTAACCGCCGTGCGTCTGTCACAGCCGGAACGGCGGCTGGCCCAATATCCCCACGAACTTTCCGGCGGGATGCGCCAGCGCGTGATGATTGCGATGGCGCTAGCCCTGCGCCCAGAAGTCCTGATCGCCGACGAACCCACGACCGCGCTTGACGTGACCGTGCAGCGTGAAGTGTTGGACCTGCTGCGCGATCTGCAACGCGAACTCGGTACGGCCATCATCCTGATCACCCACGACATGGGCGTGGTGGCCGAAATGGCCGACCGCGTGATTGTCATGAAATCCGGCAAGAAGGTGGAAGAAGCGCCGGTGGCCACGCTTTTCCACGCCCCTGCGCAGACCTACACGCGCGACCTTCTGGCCGCAGTGCCGCGCATGGGCCGCCGCGCGGACACCCCTTGCGCACCCGTGACAGAACCTGTGGCCCGCCTGTCGGATGTCGTCGTGCGCTTTCCGATCAAGCAGGGGCTGCTGGGGCGGACCTCCCTGAATGTCCATGCCGTGGAACATGTAAGCTTCGACATAAGGCGGGGCGAAACCTTTGCCCTTGTGGGTGAATCCGGCTGTGGCAAATCCACCATCGCGAAGGCCATGGTCGGCCTTGTGCCGCATCAGGGGCGCATCCAGGTCGGAGACCATGTCCTGTCGCCGCGCGGTCTGGACGCGCCGAGATCCCTTCGACGGCAGGTCCAGATGGTGTTTCAAGATCCGATGGCGGCCCTTGATCCGCGCATGCGTGTGGGGGACCTGATTGCCGAGCCACTTGTGATCCATGGTGTCGGCAGCGCCGCGGATCGGCATGCGCGTGTGGAAGACCTGATACAGCGCGTTGGTCTATCGCCGGATCAAATAGACCGCTATCCGCACGAGTTTTCGGGCGGGCAGCGCCAGCGTATCTGTATCGCCCGCGCCTTGGCTTTGAAGCCGGACCTCATCATCGCCGATGAAAGCGTGTCCGCCTTGGATGTGAGTGTCCAGGCGCGGGTGTTGGCCTTGTTGGGGGAATTGCAGCAAGAGATGGGGGTCGCCTTTCTGTTCATCAGCCATGACATGGCGGTTGTGGACAGCATCGCGGATCGAGTGGCCGTGATGTATCTAGGCCAGATCGTCGAGTTGGGGACGCGCGCCCAAGTCTTTGGCGACCCGCGCCACGCCTATACACAACGCTTGATCGAGGCTGTCCCGGTCCCTGATCCGAACGTCAAGAGACGCCAGACCAGTCGGCTTGTCAGTGAAGTCCCAAGTCCGGTTCACCCAATCGGTGCAGCCCCAGAGCGGGTGGTTCTCAGGGATGTTGGCGAAGGGCATCTGGTCGCGATGTAGTCCCGCTCGAAACAGGGGAAGCCAAAGGTCGGGATGGATTGTTCTGTCAGGACGGGCAGACCGTTGGACAGCCGAAACGACATTCCAAACCCCGGCTCATGGCGTACCATCCGCATGTTCGCAGGGCGATTGGAGCCATGGCTTCTCGGCGATGTGCGTTCCTGAAAGAGTTCTGGTCCTGACGCGCGCTGCGGGGGATCGATCATGGTGCATAGAAAGACGGTCGCCGTCATCGGCGGGGGCGTCAGCGGATTGGCGGCGGCCAAGGCCTTTGATGCGCAAGGCCACCGGGTGCTTGGCTATGAGCGTAGCCATGATTTCGGCGGGGTGTGGGAATTGTCCCGGTCCTATCCGGATGTACAGACGCAATCCCCCAAGGACTTGTACTGCTTTACCGATCATCCGATGCCTGCCGCGTATCCCGAATGGCCCACGGGCCCGCAGGTGCATGCCTATCTGAAATCCTACGCAGTCAAGCATGATCTGGTCCGGTTGTTCTCCTTGAACACGCGCGTGCTGTCGATGGAGCGACGCGCCGACGGCAGGCCGGGCTGGACGCTAACGCTCGACCATGCCGGGGCAGTGCGTCGTCAGGATGTTGACTTCGTGGCCGTGTGTACCGGCCAGTTTTCCGACAAGGCGATGGTTGACCACCCCGGGCAGGAGGCGTTTGTCGCCCAAGGGGGAAAGGTGATCCATTCGTCGGATTACACCGATCCCGCGATGATCCGTGGCAAGCGGGTGGTCATTCTTGGCGGGTCGAAATCGGCCACCGACATTGCTGTCAGCGCCGCGAAACGGGGCGCGGCTTCCGTCACGTTGGTGTATCGGCGGAATGTTTGGCGCGTGCCCTATTTCGTGGGTGGCATCAATTTCAAGCGCTTGCTCTACATGCGCGCGCAGGAAGTGCAGTTCAATGGCTGGGGCGGATCGCGACTGGGGCGCGTCTTTGCTGCTTTGACCAAGCCATTGGTTTGGGCCAATTTCCGGGGGCTTGAGACGCTGCTGAAGCTGCAACTGGGTTTGAAACGCTGGGACATGGTGCCAGAGACCCCCATTGAACATGAGGCGTCTTGTTCCTTGCCGCTTGTCACGCCGGGACTGTTCGAGTGTTTCAAGAACGGCAGCATTCGCCCCATCCGCAGCAGCTTTTCCCATTATGACGGCGATGCCGTATCCCTAGAGAGTGGAGAGCGGATCGGTTGCGATGTTGCCATTCTGGCGGTGGGTTGGAATTTGGGCATCCCCTATTTGCCGCAAGAGTACCGCGACAAGCTGATCGAAGAGGATGGTCAGTATCGCACCTATCGCTTGGCGGTGAATCCTGCGCTGCCGGACATGGGATTTGTCGGCTTCAATTCCAGTTTCTGCACGGTGCTATCATCCGAAATCATCGCGAACTGGCTGGTCCGTTATGCCGATGGCAAACTGGCGCGACAGCCAACACAGGCGGAAATGGAACGCGATATCGCAGCGATGCTGCACTGGCGGCGCACCGAGCGTCCGGCGGCGCAGGTTTATGGCGGGCTCTGCGCGGCACCGTTCCACTTTCGTCACTTTGACGAATTGCTTGCCGATATCGGCGCGACGCAGACAAAGCGCGCGAACCCGTTGGCCGAGCAGTTTTCCTATCCTGATGCGGCCTCCTTTGGCAGGTATCTGGCCACTGCGCCCCAGTATGACCTGACGTGACGGCTGCCTGACGACTTGGTGGCAAGAGTGGTTGGTGGGGGGATTGCGGGCTTTCTGGCCTTGGATTTACGGGAAGGGCCTGACCGCCGACTTGCCCGACGAGCAGGCTGGTTCAGCGGTGACTGGTTTGCACCTACCCCCGCTTGACAGTGTTTCCGTCACTCTCGGCCTTCGTCCTGCCCGCGGCGGTGAAGTGGCCCGGGAAGCAGAGCGCCGCAGCCGACAACACGGTGCGGCGCGCCTCGTCGATCTGGTAGGGTTTCGCGTCGGTCATCAGGTCAAGCCATGTTCCTTCGATCACCAACCGCAGGATGCGCGCGGCGCGGACAGGGTCCAGCGGATAGCCACGTTGCGCGATGAGTGCAGCGCAAATCCTTTCCATGACGGCAGTGTGAGTGGCGTCCTTGTCGCCACATTGCTGTTGGTAGATCGGTCGGCTCTGCGCTTCGCCCCAAAAGGCGACCCAGGCCGCAAGTCGTGCGGTGGTGGTTATGGCCGGGTGAAAATCCGCATCGATCAGCGCCATGAGCTGGTCTGCCGGATCGGCACCGGCGGCGGCGAGTGCATCGTGCCAGTTCTGCCGATACTCCTCGGCCATGAAGGCAAGGGTTTCGGCAAGCAGGTTTTCCTTGCTGCCAAAGTGAAAGAGGACGAGGCCGTGGCTGATGCGTGCCTCGCGCGCGACATCGGTAAGCGTCATTCGGGCAAGTCCGCGCGCGGCGATGGTGGTGATCGTCGCTTCGATGAGTTGCAGTCGGCGCTGGTCGCGGGACAAGGTGCGCGGCGGGCGTTCCGTTTCCGGCAAAGGGGAGGCGGGCGCGGTTGCGGGTGGCACGGAACGTCCTTGATTTAAATTGATTGACAACTCAGTCAGTCGATTGAGAAGGTATTCATACCAGACGCGCGCAGCATTTCCAGCGGATCGTGCGGGCGGTTTGGCGGGATCAGGCGAGGCTGCGATGACCGTGCAATTGCCCTTCAGGACCGAACAGACGCCCAATGCGTGGGATCGGTCGGGATTGCCCGCGTGGACCTATTCCTCGGCGTCGGTGTTTGATCTTGAACGGGCGCATGTCTTTCTGAACCACTGGCAGGTGGTCGGGCATGTTGGCGATCTGCCATCTGTCGGAGACTGGCTGTCCTTTGATCTTATGGGCGAGCGGGCGGTCGTGATGCGCGGGCAGGACGGGGTCGTGCGCGCCTTTCACAACCTGTGCCGTCACCGTGGGGCGCGGGTGGTGGACGGCGGGCAGGGGCACTGCCGTGGCGCGATGGTCTGCCCCTTTCACGGTTGGGTCTACAATCTGGACGGCACGCTGCGCGGTGTGGCGCAGCCCGACAGTTTCGGCGGGCTGGAGCGCGCGCAATTCCACCTGAAGCCCATCGAGATGGAGATATTCCACGGATTCATCTTCCTGCGGTTTGAACCGGGACCGCAGCCTTCATTGGCAGAGCTTCTTGCGCCCTTGGCGGCGGATTTCGCGGCGTATCGCAGTGATGGACTGGTATCGGACGGGCCATCGCGCTGGGAGACCGACATGCCGGTGAACTGGAAATCGGTTCGGGACGTCGACAACGAAGGCTATCATGTGGCGCTCGCCCATCCGGGGCTACAGGATCTTTACGGGCGGGACTATCAGGATCACCAACTCGGCGCGGGGATCAGCTTCTCGCGCGGGGCCTTCGGGGACAGGCCGGGGCGTCTGTGGTCGGTCCGGCATTATGTGAACCTGTCAGAGGACCCGCCGGGTCTGCCGGGACACCTACAGAAGGCATGGACCTATTACGGGCTGTTTCCGTCGATGGTCTTCGCCTTTACCCCAGAGGGCGCGCAGTTCTACCGCGAGGTGCCGCTGTCCCCGGAAAAGACGCGGCTGACTGGGCGGCTTTATCGTCACCCGGCCGAGACGCGGCGTCATCGGCTTGCGCGCTATTTGGCGATGCGGATCGACCGCGATACCTCGGCCGAAGATCAGCAGCTGACCATCTGGTCGAACGAGTCGATGAAGAGCAGGGCCTTTGACGGTTTCCACCTTTCTGATCTGGAATACGGGCTGCGGGCGCATCATGATCGGCTGCGATCGTTGGTTCCCGTGATGCGGTTGGCCGAGCCACCGCCAGAGGCAGAGGTAAGTCGACTCAATCGACAGATGCTGGAGGAGGGCGCGGCATGAGGGGAAAAGGGATGGTGATGGATCGACGGTCGGCCCTGCTTGGGATTGGGGCGGGGCTTGCTGCGCCGTGGGTGCGTCCTTCTTGGGCGCAGGGGGGCACGGTTTTCGTCTATAACTGGGCGGATTACATCGGTGCGACCACGCTTGAGGATTTCACCGCCGAGACGGGGATCGATGTCGTCTATGACGTCTATGCCAGCATGGAAGAGATGCAGGCGCGCATGTTGGCCGGGGCGTCTGGCTATGACGTGGTGCTTCAATCCGGCTTAACGCTGCCCACTATGGTGCAGGCGGGGGTCTATCAGGCGCTGGACCGGACCAAACTGGCGGGGTGGGGCAATCTGGACCCTGCAATCCTAAAGATCGTGGAAGGGTTCGATCCGGGCCATGTGCATGGCGTCCCTTATACTTGGGGCACGGTGGGCGTGACCTACAATATGGACTTGGTCCGCGCGGTCCTGCCAGATGCCGACCTCGAGTCTCTGGATGTGATCCTGAACCCCGAAACGGCGGCAAAGTTGGCGGAATGCGGGCTGTCGCTTCTCGATAGTCCGACAGACTGGGGCTACATGGTGCTGCGCCATCTGGGGATCGACACTGACACCGCGACCGAGGCGGATTACCGCAAGCTGGTCGACGTCATGGCGCCGATCCGTGACTATGTCGCGACCTTCGACAACACGAACTACATGACCGCGCTGCCCAATGGCGAGCTTTGCGCGGTCAACAGCTGGTCGGGCGATTACGGTGTGGCGAAGGCGCGGGCGGCAGAGGCGGGGATCGAGATCGATCTTGCCTATTTCGTGCCCAGGACGGGGGCACCGGCCTGGTTCGACCTGTGGGCGATGCCCGCCGATGCCGCCAATGTCGAGAACGGCTATCGCTTCTTGGACTTCATGTTGCGGCCCGACGTCATCGCGAAATGCACCGATTACATCGGTTATGCCAATGCCAACAGCACAGCGACGGCGCTGGTCGATCCGGCGATCACGGGCGATCCGGCCGTCTACCCGGATGCCGAAACGCTGTCGCGTCTTTACACGCCGCGACCGCTGACACCCGAGCAGGAAACGCTGCTGACGCGCATCTGGACCGAGATCAAGACAGGTGGCTGAGGCTGCATTCCTGAGGATCGAAGGTATTTCGAAATCCTTCGGCTCTTTCCAGGCGGTGCGCGACGTGACGCTGAACGTGGCGCAGGGCGAGGTCTTTTCGCTGCTGGGCGGGTCTGGCTGCGGGAAGACGACTTTGCTGCGGATGCTGGCAGGGTTCGAGGAGCCAACAGCAGGGCGTATCTTCCTTGATGGGCGCGATATGGCCGGGGTCCCGCCATGGGAGCGGCCCGTCCATATGATGTTCCAATCCTACGCGCTTTTCCCGCACATGACGGTAGAGGCCAATATTGCCTATGGCCTGAAACACGAGGCGATGACAAAGCAGGCGCGTGCGGCGCGCGTGCGGGACATGCTGGATCTTGTGCAGCTTTCCGATCTGGCGGGGCGCAAGCCGCACCAGATTTCGGGAGGGCAACGCCAACGGGTGGCCTTGGCGCGGGCCTTGGCGCGTCAGCCCAAGCTCTTGTTGCTGGATGAGCCCTTGGCCGCGCTGGACAAGAAGCTGCGCGATCAGACCCAGTTCGAGTTGATGTCCATTCAGGAACGCACGGGCGTCACCTTCATCGTCGTCACCCATGATCAGGAAGAGGCGATGACGCTGTCGGACCGGATCGCGGTAATGGACAAGGGCGAGGTGCGGCAGGTGGGCAGCCCGACCGAGATCTATGAGTTTCCCGCCAACAGGTTCGTTGCGTCCTTCATCGGGGCGATCACAACCTTCGATGCGGTGGTGCGCGGGCGCGAGGGCGGGTTTCTGCGGCTGGACGTGCCGGATTTCGCGTCAGGGGTGGCCGCGCGGGATGTGCCGGGGCTGGTAGAGGGGCAGAGGGTCACTCTGGCTTTGCGGCCCGAGAAGATTGCCATCACGCGGGAACGGCCTTCGGGCGGCAATGTGGTGGAGGGCGTGGTGAAGGATCTGGCCTATTTCGGCAAGGACAGCCTTTACCGGATCACGCTGCCTTCGGGTGCGCTGGTGCAGGTCCACGCTGTGAACACCCGGCGCGGGGACGAAGCGGCGCGGGTGGCGGATTGGCATGACCGGGTCTGGCTGTCCTTCGATCCGGGGTCGGCCATCGTGCTGGGGGATTAGGGTGGGGCCGGTGCGGGCATGGTTCGACCGTCGCGGCTGGTCCGATTTCTTGGTCGGGCTGCCCTATCTGTGGCTCGTGCTGTTCTTCCTTCTGCCGTTCCTGATCGTCGTGGCGATGTCGGTGGGGACCAAGACGCCGACGGCGCCGCCCTTTTCCTTTGGCGGCGAACACCCGTGGATCAACCTTGACAGCTATGCACGGCTGCTTGGCGACCCGCTTTATGCACGGGCTTTCCTGATCTCGATCCTGAATGCGGCGCTGGCGACACTGTTCTGCTTGCTGCTGGGCTATCCGATGGCACTGGCGCTGACCCGGATGTCGAGGGGGTGGCGCAATCTGCTGCTGATGCTGGTGATCCTGCCCTTCTGGACGTCCTTCCTGCTGCGTGTCTATGCGTGGATGGGTCTGATGGGTAAGAACAGCTGGTTCAACGCGGCGCTGACGGAGGCTTGGAACTGGCTTGTGCCGATGGACTGGGCGGTCAGGTCCATCCCCATGATGCACAGCAATTTCGCCGTGATCCTTGTGATGGTCTATTCCTATCTGCCCTTCATGATCTTGCCGCTTTATGCCAGCCTCGAACGGTTGGACCCGGCCTTGGAAGAGGCGGCGCTCGACCTCGGGTCGCGCCCTTGGCAGGTGTTTCGGGATGTCACCCTGCCGCAATCGTTGCCGGGGATCGTCGCGGGGGGACTGCTGGTCTTCATCCCCGCGGCAGGAGAGTTGGTCATCCCGACATTGGTGGGGGATGCGGCAGCGCCCATGATCGGGCGCGTGATTTCGGACCAGTTCGCGCAGGCGCGCGACTGGCCGATGGCTTCGGCTGTGGCTGTCGCACTGCTGGTTCTGATGGTCGTGCCGACGATGGTCTACAACCGCCTGACCACGCGGGCCGAGGGGCAAAGATGAAGCGGCGTCCGGTCTTTTTGCTGATGGTTCTGGCCTTTGGCTTTGCCTTTCTCTACGTGCCGATCCTTTCCATGATCGTCTATTCCTTCAACG
Organism: Pseudomonadota bacterium; assembly: GCA_039798885.1. GTDB lineage: Bacteria > Pseudomonadota > Alphaproteobacteria > Rhodobacterales > Rhodobacteraceae > Paragemmobacter. The sequence goes on from JBDKFE010000151.1 coordinate 44,398, forward strand.
GATCGCGATTGGCGACGGTCTGGGGTGGGTTCTCGACCAAGTGGTATGCGGCATTGTTCCGCAACGATCAGGTGATCGAGGCGCTTTGGCTATCCCTGAAGATCGCGCTGGTGTCGGCGTCGGTCGCGACGGTGCTGGGAACCATGGCAGCAATCGCACTGGTGCGGATGGGCCGGTTCCGGGGGCGGACACTGTTTTCGGGGATGGTGACGGCACCGCTTGTGATGCCCGAGGTGATTACGGGCGTGTCGCTGCTGATCTTCTTTCTGATGCTGGGACAGTGGATCGGCTGGCCGTCGCAGCGCGGGTTCACCACGATCACTTTGGCGCATATCACCTTTTCCATGGTCTTCGTGACGACCGTGGTGCAGGCGCGGCTGCTGCAATTCGACCGGGCAATCGAAGAGGCGGCGATGGATCTGGGATCGCGGCCTTGGCAGGTGCTTTTTGATGTGACGCTGCCGGTGATTTCGCCTGCGCTCCTGTCGGGATGGCTGCTGGCTTTCACCATTTCGCTGGACGATGTGGTGATCACATCGTTCACGACGGGGCCGGGATCGACGACGTTGCCGTTGCTGATCTGGTCCAAGGTGAAGCTGGGGGTGACGCCCGACATCAATGCATTGGCGACGTTGATGGTGTTGGCGGTCGGGACCGGCGTGGTGATTGCCGGGATCGTGATGAACAGGGCCGAGTCACGGCGGCAAGCCGATGCGCGCATGGCCTATAGGGCGAACGGATGAACGGGCTTCTGGGGATTGCGCTGCGGGGCAGGGGGTCGGCGCGGGTGCGCTATGGCCGTGCAATGATGTTGTTCGCTCAAGGTGCCATGAACGCAGAGCAACTAGAGGCTTATCGCGTGGCCGCAGCGCATGACACGCTGCATCCAGCACTATTTCTGGCGGACCGGGGGCTAGATGTCCCCGGCGATGCGGAGTTCGACGCATTGCCCGACGAGCGCGCGCTGTGATGCCTCAGGCGGTCGTTCTAGGCGCAGGTCTTTCCGTGTTCCCCCAACCA
>JBDKFE010000152.1:0-6330 GCA_039798885.1 Pseudomonadota bacterium
TCGATCAGAAAGCGGCGGTCCAGCACGATCCGGCAACGATCCGCCACGCAGGGCGCGGGCAGGCCGGTGTAACCCTCCGGCGGCTCTGCCTCGCCGCCATGGATGGAGTTGATGTTCAGCGTCGATTGCCGCGCCTGCGGCGGCACCACGGGCATCGCCGTCGTCCGCGTCGCCAGCAGCGGGTAAAGGTGATGCTCGATCTCCTCTAGCACCGCCCCCATGTGCCGGATGGCGCTGTCGCCAAGGAAGGGCATCGACCCATGCGCGATGCGGCCCTGCGTTTCCACCTCGGCCCACCAGACGCCGCGATGGCCCAGACAGATGCGGTCCTTGTGCAGCGGCTCGGGGATGATGACGTGCTGCACCCGCTCCGGCGCAAAGAACCCCCGCTCGGCCAGATAGGCCACCCCGCCATAGCCGCCCGATTCCTCGTCCGCCGTCGCGCTGATCTCGATCGCCCCGCGCCAGTCCGGTGTCACCGCCAGAAAGGCCTCTGCCGCGATGATGCTGGCGGCCAGACCGCCCTTCATGTCGCAGGCCCCCCGGCCGTAAAGGCGGTCCCCCTCGACCGCCCCGCCAAAGGGATCGCGCGTCCAGCCGTGCCCCACCTCCACCACGTCATGATGACTGTTGAAATGCACGCAATCGCCCGCCCGCCCCGAAGAGATCCGCGCCACCATGTTCCAGCGCGGGAAGGCGTCGCTGTCCCCCGGCGCACCCTCGGCCCGCACCATCTGCACCTCCCAGCCCTGCGCCACGAAGCGCGCGGCCAGATAGTCGCAGATTTCGCGATAGCACCGCCCCGGCGGGTTCAGCGTCGGGATACGCACCAGATCCTGCGCCAGTCCGATCAGGGCGGCGCGGCGGTCGTCGATGGCATGGGTCAGGACATCTTCCATCCCCCCATGCTGGGGATCGCGGGCCGCTCTGCCAAGGGGAAAGCGACCCCTCCCTTGCAGCGGACCGTCCCGCAGGCCACATTGACCCCAGTCACAGGGGGGTCCCGCACCATGCTCGCCTTCTTCAAGCTGGCGCTCTTCGGCTATCTCGCGCTCGCCGTCATCTACTGGCTGCTGTCGATCTATGCCCGCTCCACGGAACGCGAACGGCTGGAAAAGGCCTATGATCAGGACAACGTGCAGGGTTCGCGCGACGCCTACATCGCCGAAGGGCTCGCCGCCTATGAAAACAGCCTCCGCCGCAGGCTGATCTGGCTCGTCTTCGTCATCCCCACGGTGGTGGTGGTGGCCCTCGTCTGGATATTGAACTTCTCCTGAAGGAACCCGCCATGCGTTACGTGAAATGGACCCTGCTCGGCACGCTGGCGCTCCTGCTGTTCAGCTTCCTGCACTACACCCTGCCGCAGACCGACATCGTCCGCATCGTCGGCACCGACACCAAGCGGATGGACCTAGGTGAAAACAGTTGGTTCTGGGCCGCCCCCGATGTCGGCACCGCATCGGGGACCAGCCGCGACATCTATTTCATCAACGCCGTCTACCCGGACGGCAGCACGATGGAATACCGAAACGAAGATACGGGCTGGGGCTGGCCCCCCTATTTCAAGATGGACAGCTCCTCGACGAACACCGAAGCAAAGGAACTCACCTCCACCGCTGCCGCGCCGAAATGGGTGGCCGTCACCCATTACGGCTGGCGGAACGAGCTTTTCACGATCTTCCCCAACGCCATCTCGCTGCGCGCCGTCGAAAGCCCCGATGTCCGCATCATCCCATGGGCCAGTATCGTCATCCTCTCCATCCTCGCCTTCCTTCTGGTCATGGCATGGCGCATGTGGGCGCAGTTCAAGGAACGCATGATCGAACCCGCCGTGATCGAGGCGCAAGAGACGCTGGACGACATCGACCGCCGCGCCGACCGCGCGCGCGCCGGGATCGGCGGCTGGCTCCGCCGCACCTTTGGCCGCAAGTAGGTTGACCCCGCCCCGCCCCCGCGCTTCCCTGCGCGGATGCTGACCCGCTTCATCCTCGCCAGTGGCGCAACCAACCTTGCCGATGGCATCGCCCTCGTCGCATGGGCATGGGCGGCGACGCTGCTCACCCGCGACCCCATCCTCGTGGCGCTCGTCCCCCTCGCGCTGCGGCTGCCATGGGTCCTCTTCTCCTTGCCCGCAGGCATCGTCACCGACCGCACCGACCGCCGCCACCTGATCCTCGCCATGGACGCCCTGCGCGCCCTCGTCTTCGCCACCACCGCGCTGACGCTCTGGTCCGCCACGCCGCTGCCCCCCGCGCCACAGGACGGGCTCGCTGCCCCCGGCCTCTTTGCCGCCCTCACCCTCGCCGCCCTCCTCGTCGGCATGGCCGAAGTGTTCCGCGACAACGCCGCCCAGACCCTGCTGCCCGCCCTCGTCGGCCCCGACCGCCTCGAATCCGCCAATGGCCGATTGTGGAGCGTGGAACTGATCGGCAACGCCCTCGCCGGACCCGCCCTTGGCGCGTTCCTCATCGGCACGGCCCTCGCCCTGCCCTTCGCTGCCAATGCGGTGGCCTATGCGCTGGCTCTGGCCCTGATCGCCTCGCTCTCTGGCCGTTTCCGCGCCACGGCGACGGGCCCCCGCGACTGGCGGCGCGAACTGCGCGAAGGCGCGGCCTTCCTGCGCGACATGCCCCTGCTGCGCGACCTCGCGCTGATCACGGGCGTCTGGAACCTGCTGCATCAGGCGATGATGGTGGCCCTTGTCCTGCATGTGCAGGAAAACCTTCACCTTTCCGCCGCCACCTATGGCCTGATCCTGTCGGCCGCCGCCGTGGGCGGCATCGCAGGCAGCCTGCTCGGCCCCCGCATCACCGCGCGCCTCGGCCCCGCCCGCACCGCCCAGACCATGCTTGCCGCCTCCGTCCCCGCCTTCCTCGGCGTGGCGCTGGCACCGGGGGCGGCCACGCTCGCCCTCGCCATGGTGCTTTTTGAATTCTCGGGCCTCGTGTGGAACCTTGTCGCCGTCTCGCACCGACAGCGCATCATCCCGCCCGCCCTGCTGGGCCGCGTGAACAGCCTCTACCGCCTGATCGCCACGGGGATGATGCCGCTCGGCCTGATCCTGTCCGGCGCAGTCATGGCGCTGGCCGAACCCGCCACGGGCCGCGCCACCGCGCTCGTCCTGCCCTTCTGGTTGGCCGCAGCCGGGGCGGCGCTGCTTTCCTTCTGGGGCTGGTACGCCATCGGACGCGGCTTCACTCCGCCAGACGGTCCGCCCGGATCATCTCGGCCGCCTTTTCGGCAATCATGATCGTGGGCGCGTTCGTGTTCCCCCCGACCAGCAGGGGCATCACGCTCGCATCCACCACGCGCAATCCCTCTATCCCATGAACCCGCAGCCGGGGGTCCACGACCGCCATCGCATCCCGCCCCATCCGGCAGGTTCCCACCGGATGATAGATCGTGTCCGCCCGCGCCCGGATATCTGCCTCCAGCCCCGCATCCGTCCCGTCATGCGGATAAAGCCGCGCCCCCCGCCACGGTGCGATCGCCGCGCCCTCCATGGCCGCCTCGACGATCCGCACCCCGGCCTTCAGCACCTCCAGATCGCGCGGATCGGACAGGAACCCCGGATCGATCCGCGGCGCGCTGGCCGGGTCCGCATCCCGCAACCCCACGCTGCCCCGCGATTCGGGGCGCAGCACGCAGACATGCACCGAATAGCCATCCGCCAGATGGATGCGCCGCATATGGTCATCCACGATCGCCACGCAGAAATGCGCTTGCAGGTCCGGCACCGCCAGACCGGGACGCGACATGAAATAGGCCCCCGCCTCTGCCCCCGGCGTCGTCAGCACCCCCGTCCCCGCGCGCCGGAACGGCCCCACACCGCGCAGCAGCCGCCCCAGACCCGCCGGATTGAACGCCACCCCATCCCGCCGCAGCGACCGCCACGACAGCGTGTGGTCCAGATGGTCCTGCAAATTCCGCCCCACCCCCGGCAAGCCATGCCGCACCGGGATGCCGTGGGCGCGCAATTCCTCCTCTGGCCCGATCCCCGACAGAAGCAGCACCTGCGGCGACCCGAAGGCCCCCGCCGACAAGATCACCTCGCGCCGCGCCCGTAATGCCATCCGCCGCAGACCCCGCCGCAACGCGATGCCCACCGCCCGCCGCCCCTCCAGCACCACGCGCTCCACCCGCGCGCCGGTGATCACCGTCAGGTTCGCCCGCCCCATCACCGGATGCAGATAGGCCGCCGCCGCCGAACAGCGCCGCCCCCGCCGCGCGCCCCGATGCACCTGCGTCACCTGAAACAGCCCCGCCCCGACTTGCTCTGCCCCGTTGAAATCCGCCGTCTCGGGGACCTGCACCTCGCCCATCGCCCGCACAAAGCCAAAGGACAGCGCGTGCGGGTTGATCTGGTCCGCCACCTGCAACGGCCCATCGGCCCCGTGCAGCGCCGAAGCCCCCCGCACATTCCCCTCGGCCTTCAGGAAATAGGGCAGCACCGACGCCCAGTCCCAGCCATCCGCCCCCAACTCGGCCCACTGGTCGTAATCCGACCGATGCCCCCGCACATAAAGCATCGCATTGATCGCCGACGATCCCCCCAGCGCCTTGCCCCGTGGCTGATAGCAGCGCCGCCCGTCCAGATTCGGCTGCGGCTCGGTCCGAAAGGCCCAGTTGTGCAGCTTGGGCCGCCCCGAAACCATCGCGGCCACCATCGCCGGTGTCGTGATCAGCACCGACGTCCCCGGACCCCCCGCCTCGATCAGGCAGACCGTCACCTCCGGGTCCTCCGACAGCCGCGCCGCCAGCACCGACCCCGCCGAACCGCCCCCGGCGATGATGTAATCATACTCCATGACACGGGCCTCCCTTGCGGGCAGGAGCCTAAGCGCCCCACCCGTCCGGCGCAAAGCGTGACATGACGGCGCGGATCAGGGCACCTCGGCCTCGGACCACGCCACATCCCCAAACCCATAGCCAGTTAGACCAGCACCTTGGCCCTCAAAATCCAAGCTGAAGGTTTGCTAATGCCACCAAGTTGATATCGTGCTAGGCGGGCAGGGCAGCTGATTGGCTTGTTGGGTGGATGAACGCATCGGCCAGCAGCTTCTCAAGTTGCGCCCGCCGAGGGGCGCCTTGTCCAGTCAGCGGACTTTTTCGGGTAAAGTCGTGCTCGCTGGCGGTGACGTCAGGATTGGGACTACGATCAATTTCTTCTACGATGTTGTGGCAACCTCTCAATCATATGTCTTTTGGTATGTAATTTTTGTATGGTTGTATTGCTCATAAGTGGGCATCCGTATCAGTTTCTCGCGTCAGCGTTGAAATGACGGGCGGATTTGCCGTTCTTTGGAATTGTTAAACAGTTGATGTGCGTTGATCCGGCGAAGCGACCGGCCCTTCAAGACCGACCACCTTTATCAAGAAACAGACCCGATAGGCCGCCAAATGCACGCAAAATCCGCCTTCCCTGGCCTGCCGACGCCCATCGCTGCGAACGACTATATCCGCCGCCAGCCTCTACGCGCTGCCATCCTATCCGCCCGCCCAGCCCGCTTTCTGGCGGTGCTAAAGGCGCTCGATATCATTGCTGTCGACGCTGCCCGCACGGACCTCGCACTGCTCCTGCGTGACGTTCCCGACTTGCTGGTCGTGGACATCGAGCCCGGTACCGTCTCCACCCACCGCCTGGCGCTACTCGTGGCGCAGCTTGGCTGGGCCCGTCGCGACCTTGTCATCGCCGTTGCGCAGGGCCGCACCGCTGCGCTGGGTGGCCTCACATTTGACATGACCTTCGATGCCAACGCGCCCGAAACCTCGCTGCAGTACGCTCTGTCCGATGCGCGGAGCCTTCTTGCACATTCCCGCTTGCGCCCCGCCGCTATCACTGCGACCCCCGGTGCACCGGTCTTGCTCCGCCGCGCCGCCGCACGCCGGGTAACCCTCTTCCGCTAGTCTTTTGGCACAGGAGGAAGGGCGGGTCGTGGTTAGTATGCATCCCTACCTAATCACTTGTGGGGGTCGTGTCACCAAAGCCTGTCTGGCAGACCCCAAAACCTCGAACCCATCCGTTTTCGTATCTCATAGTTATGTGGTTACGGCGCCAATGCTGGGTGACCCGCCCTCGACGTCCGAGCAGCATCCTGACACCAAAACCGGAAATGCGATTGCCGTTGCAGGCCCGAATTTCGTGGGCCCGCTCGACCCCCGCGATCGACCGCGCCAATTCGGCGACCGATGCGAAATCCTCCGGCTCCACGAACATCCGTGGCGCACGCGGCGTCTCGTTTTCAACGGGCTTCAGTCCGTAAAGATGGGCGACTGCCATTCCTGCCTCCTGCGCGATGGTCCACCATCCTGAACGGCAGGCCCGGCGCA
>JBDKFE010000153.1:0-3481 GCA_039798885.1 Pseudomonadota bacterium
GTTTCGCCGCGCGGTGATCGCGGGGCGGATGCTGCGGGTGACGGGGCGGGTGCAGCGCGAGGCGGGCGTGGTGCATGTGGTGGCCGAGGGGATCGAGGATCTGTCGGCGATGCTGGATCAGTTGCTGCGACCGGATTTCCGCCATGACGGGGTGCGGGCGGGGGATCAGCCTTAGGGGGCGCTTCCGGGACGCGGGCTTTGCCGCTATGGTGCCGCGCAAAAGGCGGCGTGGGCGGGTGTATGCGGGCAGGGATCATCGGGGTTGCGATGTGTGCGGTGGCCTTGTCGGCCTGCCGACCGGCGGGGATGCCTGAGGCACCGCAGCGCGCGGACCTTTCGGACGAAGTGGTGCGGCTGGACCGTCCCGGACCGCCCGAAAAGCCGGACGGGGCCTGCTGGGAGGCGGACGTGACGCCTGCGGTGATCGAGACGGTGACCGAACAGGTCGTCGTCGCGCCCGAGACGCGGGGGCCGGATGGTGCGTTGCTGACGGCTGCCATTTACCGCACCGACACCCGCACGCGCATCCTGCGAGAGCGCGAAGAGGTGTGGTTCCGCGCCCCCTGCCCCGCCGATTACACGGTGGAATTCGTCACCACCCTGCAACGGGCGCTGAAGGCACGGGGATTCTATCTGATGACGTTGACCGGCGAAATGGATGCAGGCACGCGGGATGCCGTGCGGCGCTATCAGGCGGAGCGGGGGCTGGACAGCGCGCGGCTGTCGCTGGCGGCGGCGCAAGAGTTGGGGCTGGTCGTCGTATCGCTGGAGGAGTTGTGAGCGACTGGGCCATGCGGGCACGCGCGCGGATCGCGGCGCTGTGGCAAGGGGCCACGGACGGGGCGCATGATCTGGGGCATCTGGATCGGGTCTGGGCGTCCTGCCGCCTGATCGCGATGGACGCGCCGGGGGCGGATGGCGATGTGCTGGCGGTGGCGGCCTATTTCCACGATGCGGTGAACGTGGCCAAGGACAGCCCGGATCGGGCGCGGGCGTCGCGCCTGTCGGCAGAGCTTGCGGTGCGGGAATTGGCGGCGATGGGGTTTCCCGATGCCAAGCTGCCTGCGGTCCATCATGCCATCGCGGCGCACAGCTTTTCGGCCCGCATCGCGCCCGAGACGGTGGAGGCGCGCATTCTGCAAGATGCGGACCGGCTAGAGGCGTTGGGGGCCATCGGGATCGCGCGGATGTTTGCGGTGACGGGACAAGTGGGGGGCGGGCTTTTCGATCCCGAAGACCCGATGGCGCTGCGCCGTCCGCTGGATGACCGCCGCTTCGCGCTGGATCATCTGGAGGTGAAGCTGTTCGGTCTGGTCGAGACGATGCAAACCGCCACGGGCCGCGCCATCGCCGCCGAACGGGCGGAATGGATGGCGAGTTTCCGCACGCGGCTGCTGTCCGAGATCGGGTAAGGAAAAGGGGCGGCCAGTGGCCGCCCCCTTGGCGTTTCAGGCTTGGCGGATCACTGTTCCGCCGGGGCCGGTTCTTCAATCGAGAGGGCGACGAAGCGCGGATCGCCCGCGCGGCGCACGAGCAGGAGCAGCGACTTGCGCCCCGCATCGCGGGCTTCGGTTACGCGGGCCTCAAGGTCTTCGAGGGACGCAACCGGCTGCTGGCCTGCCTCGGTGATGACATCGCCTTCCTGCAAGCCCTTGGTCGCAGCCTCGGACAGCGGGTCAACCTTGGTCACGGCAAGGCCCTTGGCATCGGCTTCGAGACCGAGCGTCTTGGCCGTTTCCGCCGTCAGCGGAGAGAGCGTCAGGCCAAGGAGTTCAAGTTCCTGCGGCTTGGCGGGGGCTTCGGCGGCGGCGGGGACGGGTTCGTTCGCCTCGGCCTCTTCGCGGCGGCCCAGCGTGACAGAAAGCGTCTGGGTCTGGCCGTCGCGCAGGACGATCACCGGAACGGCGGCACCCACGGGGCTGTCGGCCACGGTGCGCGTCAGGTCGCGGACGGAGCCGATCTCTCTGCCGTCGAAGGTGGTGATGACGTCACCCGCCATCATGCCCGCATCCTTGGCCGGGCCATCCGGCACGTCGGTGATGAGGGCACCCTTCGCCTCGGTCAGGCCCATCGCTTCGGCCACATCAGGCGTCACGTCCTGAATGCGGACGCCAAGCCAGCCGCGGCGGGTTTCGCCGAACTGCTTTAACTGGTCCACAACCTTGGAGACGACGTTGGAGGCCATGGAGAAACCGATCCCGATAGAGCCGCCGTTGGGCGACAGGATCGCGGTGTTCACGCCGATCACCTGACCGTCCATGTTGAACAGGGGTCCGCCCGAGTTGCCGCGGTTGATGGCGGCGTCGGTCTGGATGTAGTCGTCATAGGTGCCCGACAATTCGCGGTTGCGCGCCGAGACGATGCCTGCGCTGACCGAGAAGCCCTGACCCAGCGGGTTGCCCATGGCGACGACCCAGTCGCCCACGCGCATCAGGTCGCTGTTGCCGAATTGGACGGCGGGAAGCGGTTTGTCGGACGTCACCTTGAGCAGTGCAATGTCGGTCTTGGGGTCGGTTCCCACCAGTTCGGCCTTCAGGCGGTCACCGGAGAAGAATTCGATCTCGATCTCGTCCGCGCCTTCGATCACGTGGTTGTTCGTGACGATATAGCCATCTTCCGAGATGACGAAGCCGGACCCCAACGCTTCGGACCGGCGGGGTTCCTGCGGGCCGCCGGGGCCGCCGTTTTCGGGGTTCATGAAGTCGCGGAAGAAATCCTCGAACGGAGAGCCTTCGGGAACCATCGGGCCGCCCTCGGACGGGGCGGCGACGACGGCAGAGGTGGTGATGTTCACCACCGAGGGGCTGATCTGTTCGGCAAGATCGGCAAAGCTTTCGGGCGCGGTGCGCGCGGCAGCGTCAAGCGCGTTGCCAAGGCTAAGCGACATGCCCAGCGCCAGTGCGAGGACGACGCGGGTAACGCGGCGCGGCGCGACGAGCGATTGCGCCGCTTGGGGACGGGTTGAGGGAAGCACTCCGGACTCCTTTCGTTTCACGGTGCCGCGCTAGACTCTGACCAAGGCCGCGCTGCGGAGCACACGACTGATCTTCAGCTAGGTAGAGCGGAATGCAATGCAATCCGGGTCGCGCCGTCTCAATAGCATGTGAACCTGCGGGGGGAATTGTTTCAAAGGGGGCCTTAGCGGAAGGAGAGGATGCAGATGAACGCATGGTCGGTCGAGGGAAAGGCTCGGGCCGTTCTTTGCGGTTTTCTGGTGCGAGGTCTGGCCCGTGGCCGGGCAAGGGGCGTCATGCGCGGGCCGTGGCTTTGGGCCATGGCCCGGGTCTGGCGGTTGCGCTGATGAAAAAAGGGCCCGTGCTGCACACCGGCCCTTTCGTTTCACTTGAGTTTCGCGCGTTTACGGCTGCACGGGTTCCGCGCCGCCGGGCGGATTGCCGCGGCCACCGTCCGAGCGGAGGTAGTCGAAGAATTCGCTGTCGGGCTGCATCACGATCGAGGAATTCCCCGATTGCAGCGCCCG
>JBDKFE010000154.1:0-10688 GCA_039798885.1 Pseudomonadota bacterium
TGCGCGACCGCGTGGTGACATGGCCCGATCCGGCGCGCCCGCGTCCGGTGCATTACAACTGCTGGGAAGCGGTTTATTTCAATCACAACATCGCCGATCTTGCCGCCATCGCCGACCGCGCGGCGGATATGGGGGCGGAACGGTTCGTGCTGGATGACGGCTGGTTCGGGCGCAGGGATGACGATACCACGTCGCTGGGTGACTGGACGGTGGACCGCCGCAAGTGGCCGGACGGTCTGCATCCGCTGATTGCCCATGTCCACAAGCTGGGCATGACCTTCGGCCTGTGGTTCGAGCCCGAGATGGTGAACCCCGACAGCGACCTGATGCGCGCCCATCCGGATTGGATGCTGGGGCCTGCCGATCAGGTGGCGGGGCGGAACCAGATGGTGCTGGACCTGTCAAAGGCGCAGGTGCGGGACTACCTGTTCAACGCCGTGTCCAACATACTGGCGGAATATCCGATCGACTACATCAAGTGGGATCACAACCGCCTTTTGCCCCTTGTCGATGCCGCACAGACGCGTGGTATCTACGCGCTTCTGGCGGCCCTGCGAAAGGCGCATCCGGGGGTAGAGATCGAAAGCTGCGCCAGTGGTGGCGGGCGGATCGATGCGGGCATCCTTGCCCATACCCATCGGGTCTGGCTGTCGGATTCCAACGACGCGCTGGAACGTCTGCGGATGCAGCATGATGCCGCGCTGTTCTTGCCCGCCTGCGTGACGGGCAGCCATGTCGGGCCGCGCAAGTCCCATACGTCGGGCCGCGTGCTGTCGATGTCCTTCCGCGCCTGGGTCGCGGCGCAGCGGCATTTCGGGTTCGAGATGGACCTACGAGAGTTGACGGAAGACGAGGCGGCGACGCTGAAATCCGTCACCGCGTGGTGGAAAGCGAACCGCAGCTGGATGCTGTCAGGAACGATCCATCGGCTGGACAGCGACGATCCGGCGATGGTGGCCGAGGTGCAGTTGGCCGCCGATGGCGGGCGTTTCGTCCTGTTCGCGGGTCAGGCGGAGACGAGTGTGCAAATCCTGCCGCGCCCCCTGCGGCTGGCGGGGCTGGAGCCTGACGCCACCTACCGCATTCGGCTGGTGAACCGCGCAGAGGCACCGCGCCAATCGCGCGGGCCGAATGCCCTGAAATCCGGGGAGTTGACCTTGTCGGGCCGCGCGCTCATGCAGCGCGGGTTGCTGCTGCCTGTGGCATGGCCTGCCACGATCTGGGTCGTGGAGGGCGAGCGTGTCTAGGGTCGCGGTAACGGGTGCCACGGGAAGGGTTGGCCGATGAAGACGGATTGGATAGCGGTCGACTGGGGCACGACGAACCTGCGCGCCTTTGCTATGGGGCGGGACGGTGTGCTGGCGCAGGCCACGTCTGAGGACGGTATGGGCAGGCTGGATCGGGATGGATTCGAACCGGCGCTGCTGCGGCTGATCGGACCGTGGCTGACCGACGGCGCGGTGACCGAAGTGGTCGCCTGCGGCATGGTCGGCAGCCGTCAGGGATGGCACGAGGCCCCCTATCGCGCGGTGCCCTGCGCGCCGTTGGACCCGGCCTCATTGGTAACTGCGCCGACGCGGGACGCGCGCATCCGGGTGCGGCTGGTGCCGGGGCTGAAACAGGCTTTGCCCGCCGATGTGATGCGGGGGGAAGAGACGCAGATTGCTGGCGCCCTCGCCCTGCTGCCGGGGTTCGACGGGGTGGTCTGCCTGCCCGGGACCCACAGCAAATGGGCACATCTGAGCGCGGGGGAAGTGGTCAGCTTCCAGACCTTCATGACGGGAGAGATGTTCGCGCTGCTGTCGCAGGCCTCGGTCCTGCGGCATGGGATGCAGGGCGAGGGTTGGGATGACGCGGCTTTTGATGCGGGCGTGTCGGATGCGCTTTCGCGACCGGAGCGCATCGGGGCAAAGCTCTTTGGGATAAGGGCCGAGGGTCTGATCGCGGGGCTTCCGGCGGCGGCGGCGCGGGCGCGGTTGTCGGGGCTGCTGATCGGGATGGAACTGGCGGCGGCGCGGCCGTATTGGCTGGGTCAGGCGGTGGCCATCGTGGGGTCCGAGGGGATTTCTGCGTCCTATGCGCGGGCACTCAAGGGCTTGGGCGTCGAGGCGCGGTTGGTCAAGGGCGGCGAGGCGGTGTTGGCCGGACTTGCCGCGACGCGGGCGAAGGTGAACGCATGACGGAACGCAAGATCATCGCCATCCTGCGGGGGATCACGCCGGATGAGGCGGTGCCTGTGGCCGAGGCCTTGGTGAAAGCCGGGATCACGTGGATCGAGGTGCCGTTGAATAGCCCCCATCCGGTGACGTCGATTGCCGCGATGGTGAAGGCCTTGGGACACCATGCGGTGATCGGGGCGGGGACCGTTCTGACCGTGCGCGACGTGGCAGAGGTGGCGGATGCCGGGGGGCGGCTGATCGTGTCGCCCAATTGCGACCCGGAGGTGATTGCCGCGACCAAGGCGCGTGGGCTGCAAAGCTGGCCGGGGGTGATGACGCCCACGGAATGCTTTGCCGCGCTGAAGGCCGGGGCGGATGGGTTGAAGATATTCCCCGCCACCCTGATCGGGCCGGACGGGGTGAAGGCCATCCGTGCGGTGCTGCCAAAGGACTGTCAGGTCTATGCCGTGGGCGGTGCGGGGCCAGAAAATTTCGCCCAATGGATCAAGGCCGGGGCGAACGGGTTCGGCATCGGTACCGCGCTTTACACGCCGGGGCTTTCGGTGGCCGAGGTGGCGGATCGGGCGGCGCGGATCGTGGCGGCCTATGACGGGGCGGTTGCATGATCTTCGACACACGCGTGTGCGAATTGGGCGAAGGGGCCTTCTGGCACCCTGTGCGGCGGCAATTCTTTTGGTTCGACATCCTTGGCAAGAAACTCCACTCGGCAGAGGACGGCGCGTTGCGGACGTGGTCCTTTGTGGAATTCGTTTCGGCTGCGGGATGGGTGAGCCGGGATGTCCTGCTGATCGCGGGGGAGCGGGACCTGTTCCTGTTCGATCTGGAAACCGAAGAGATCGAGACGGTGGCCGAGTTGGAGGCCGACGATCCCGGCACACGGTCGAACGATGGTCGGGCGGATCGTCAGGGTGGGTTCTGGGTCGGCACGATGGGCAAGCGGGGCGGGAACGATCCCGGGCGCGGGTCGATCTGGCGGTGGTATCGGGGCGAGATGCGGCGACTTTATTCCGGGCTGACGATCCCGAATTCCATCTGTTTCACCCCTGATGGAAGGTTTGCCCATTTTTCGGACACGCTGACCCACCGCATCCAGCGGGTTGCTTTGGATGCCGAGGGTTGGCCCGTCGGCGCGCCAGAGGTGTTCATCGACCTGAGCGCCGAGGGGATACTGCCCGACGGTGCCACGGTGGATGCCGACGGCAATCTCTGGAACGCGCAATGGGGGGTGGGTCGCGTGGCCTGCTATGGACCGGACGGGCGCTTCGTGAAGGCCGTGTCGATGGGGGCATCGCAGACCTCTTGCCCCGCTTTCGGGGGCGAGGGGATGGCGACATTGCTCTGCACGACCGCCCATGAGGGGATGGATGCCGCCGCCCGCGCCGCTGATCCAGATGCCGGAAAGACCTTTGCAGTCCAAGGCGTTGGCCGGGGACTGCCCGAACCACAGGTGATCTTGTGAAACGCACGCTGGGCGTCTGCTACTATCCCGAACACTGGCCCGAGGTGAAATGGGCCGAAGATGCCGCGCGCATGGCGGAACTTGGCCTGACTTGGGTCCGCATCGGCGAATTCGCGTGGAGCCGGATGGAACCGGAGCCGGGGCGGTTTGACTGGGATTGGCTGGATCGCGCCATCGACACGCTGGGCAAGGCGGGGCTGAAGGTGGTGCTGGGCACGCCGACGGCGACCCCGCCGCGCTGGATGCTGGACCGCCATCCCGACATGCTGGCGGTGGACGCGCAGGGGCGGCCGCGGGGGTTCGGGTCGCGGCGGCATTACTGCTTTTCCCATCGCGGCTATCGGCAGGAGTCCGCGCGGATCACCACGGAACTGGCGCGGCGCTATGGGCGCAATCCGCATGTCGCGGCATGGCAGACGGACAATGAATATGCCTGCCACGATACAGTCCTAAGCTATTCCGACGCGGCGAAGCAGGCGTTTCAGGAATGGCTGGCGCAACGGTATCAAAGCCCGCAGGCGCTGAACCGGGCATGGGGCAACGTGTTCTGGTCGATGGAGTATTCCAGCTTTGACGAGATCGGTCTGCCCAATCTGACCGTGACCGAGGCGAACCCGTCCCATGTCATGGCGTTCCGCCGTTTTGCCAGTGACGAGGTGGTGGCGTTCAACCGCATCCAGACCGAGATCATCCGCAAATTCTCGGACGCGCCGATTGCCCATAACTATATGGGACGCATCACGGATTTCGACCATTTCGCGGTGGGGGCCGACCTTGATATCGCGTCTTGGGATGCCTATCCGCTGGGCTTCTTGTCGGATCGGTTGGAAGTGACGGCCGAACACAAACGGCGCTTCGTGCGGCAGGGGGACCCGGATTTTCAGGCATTGCACCACGACCTTTACCGCGCCGTAGGGCGGGGGCGGTGGTGGATCATGGAACAGCAGCCGGGGCCCGTGAACTGGGCCCCGTGGAATGCCGATCCGCTGCCCGGAATGGCGCGGCTTTGGGCGTGGGAGGCCTTTGCCCATGGGGCAGAGGCGGTGTGCTATTTCCGCTGGCGGCAGGCCCCTTTCGCGCAAGAGCAGATGCATGCGGGGCTGTTGAGGCCGGACAGCGCCCCAGCGCAAGCCTTTGAAGAAGCGGGGAAAGTGGCGCAGGAACTGGCGGCGATGCCAGAGGTCGGGACGGCGCGGGCGGATGTGGCGGTGGTGTTTGACTATGCCAGCGCATGGGCGTGGCAGACGCAGCCGCAGGGGCGGGATTTCGATTACTTCCGGCTGGTCTTTGCCTTTTACCGGGGCCTGCGGCGGCTGGGGTTGAACGTGGACATCGTGCCCCCGGATGTGGCGGACCTGTCGGGTTACAAGCTGGTTCTGGCACCCGGTGTGGCGACGCTGTCGGAGGCTTTGCTTGGGGCTTTGGCCCGGTTCAAGGGGGCGGCGCTGATCGGGCCGCGCAGCAACGCCAAGACGGTGGAGTTTGCGACGCCGGTGCCGCTGCCGCCCAATCTGCCGGGGTTGAAGGCGGTGGTGGCGCGGGTGGAAAGCCTGCCGCCGGATGTGCCCGTGCCGCTGGAGGCGGGGGGTAACCTGTTGCATTGGCGGGAAAAGATCGAAACCGAGGCCGAGGTGGTGGAGCGGGCCACGGATGGCTGGCCTGCGCTGATCCGGGCGGGGGGGCTGCATTATCTGGGGGGCTGGCCAGAGGATGCGGTGCTGGACCGGATGCTGACGGGCCTGTGCGAGGCGCAGGGAATTTCGGTCGAGGTTCTGCCCGAAGGGCTGCGGCGGCGGGATACTGACACGCACCGCTTCTGGTTCAACTACAACCCCGTTCCGGTGGAATGGGGGGGCGTGGTGATCCCGCCCGCCGGGGTGCATTGGGAGGCGCTTTAGCGCGCCTCCACCCCCCCAGAGGTCGTGGCGAAGGCCACCCCGTTGGGGCCAAGGATGAGGGTGTCGCCGTCGACTGTGGCGGCGAGCGAGGGGCCGGTGACCGCGGCCAAGCCTTTGATCCGTAGGGTGGTTTCGGCGGGAGACAGGTTGAAGAAACAGGCCAACCCGTCGCCCCGTGTGAAGCCGAGGACTGGATCGGGCAGGTCGAGAAAGCGGGTGCGTGCGGTCCGCAGTTCGGGGCGCGCGCGGCGGTAACGAAGCATTAGCTTGTAGTGGTTGAGGACCGAGTCGGGGTCGGCCGCCTGTGCGACGGCGTTGCGGGCCAGTTGCGGGGCTTTCACGGGCAGCCAAGGTGTGCCGCTGGTGAAGCCGCCATGGGCCGTGCCATCCCAGACCATCGGCGTGCGGGTGTTGTCGCGCCCCACGGGTTCGGGCCAAAAGGCGATGCCCTGCGGATCGGTCAGTTCGTGGAAGGCAAGTTCGGTGTCGGTCTGGCCCAGCTCTTCGCCCTGCCAGAGGCAGATGGAGCCTTCGAAGGACAAGATCAGGGCGGCGGCCTGTTTGGCGATGGCGTCCTGTGACGTGCCGTGGCGCGACCAGCGGGAAACATGGCGCGGGACATCGTGGTTGGAGAAGGCCCACATCGGCCAGCCGTTCGGGGCACCGGCGAAGAAATCCTCGATCTTGCGGCGGAAGGCGGCGGGGGCGTAGTCGGGCCCCATCATTTCGAAGCTGTAGCATTGATGCAGGCGCGAGGGGCCTGTGTATTCGCCCATCAGGCGGATGGCGTGGTGGCTGTCGCCCACCTCTCCGACAGATGCGCGCGCGTCGTAGCTGTCGAGCAGGCTGCGGATGCGTTCCATCCAGCCTGTCGTTTCGGGGCGGTTCTTGTCGAAGAGGTGATATTGCATTTCGTAGGGGTTGCCGTCGGGTCGGGTTTTTTCGCGGAAGTCGGCAGGATTGTCGCGGAGTTGGGGGTCGTGGAAGAAATAGTTGGCGGTGTCGAAGCGGAAGCCGTCCACGCCGCGGTCGAGCCAGAAGCGCATGTTGGCGAGGTGCCAGTCCTGCACGGCGGGGGTGTGGAAGTTGAAGTCCGGCTGTTCTGACAGGAAGTTGTGAAGATAGTACTGCTTGCGCCGTGCGTCCCATGTCCAAGCGCTGCCACCGAAGACCGAGAGCCAGTTGGTGGGGGGCGTGCCGTCCTTGCGGGGATCGGCCCAGACGAACCAGTCGGCGCGGGGATTGTCGCGACTGGCGCGGCTTTCGGTGAAGAAGGGGTGCTGGTCAGAGCAATGGCTAAGCACTTGGTCGATAATGATTTTCAGGCCAAGGTCATGGGCGCGCTGGATCAGCGCGTCGAAGTCCTGAAGCGTGCCGAAGGTGGGGTCGATGTCGGTGTAATTGCTGACGTCATAGCCCATGTCGCGCATGGGCGAGGTGAAGATGGGCGAGAGCCAGATCGCATCGACGCCGAGGTCTGCGATATGGGGAAGGCGGGCGGTGATGCCCGGAAGATCGCCGATCCCGTCGCCGTTCGAGTCCTGAAAGCTGCGGGGATAGACCTGATAGGTGACGGCCCCTTTCCACCAATCCTGCGACGACATCTGTGCCCCTTTGCTGCCTGTTTGGGGGAGCGTAGCGGGGTTCTTGGGCCGGAAACAGGGTGTCCGGGTGTTGTGCCGGAAACTGTACCGCAAACTGTCAGCACGCAGCGGGCGGTGGATGAGGAATTGGGCGGATTGGCATTAAGGTTTGCGTAGCGGATATCGGGGATGCCCCCTCTCCCCCGGATGGGGAGAGGGGAGGCGCGCTGCGGCGGGTCGGTCGCGTGGGGTGGGCGTGGAGATGGGTATTTGGGCCGAGATGAAGGGGCAGGCGGGATGTTGGGGGGATTGTCTGCATCACAAATCTGCATTTGACCTTGGGCTGCGGCGGGCAGAGAAGGGCGGGGACGTTTCCGAAGGTGTCCCCACATGACCACCGCCGCCGCCAAGGCCCCGCTGATCACCCCGGTCCTGATTGCGGGCTGCGTCGTCCTGATGCTGGGCTTTGCCATCCGGGCGAGTTTTGGCGTCTTTCAAATCCCGATTGCCGAGGAATTCGGCTGGGCGCGGGCAGAGTTTTCGCTGGCCATCGCCATCCAGAACCTTGCTTGGGGCATCGGGCAGCCGCTGTTCGGGGCGGTGGCGGAGCGGTTCGGGGATCGCAAGGCCATCGTGGCGGGGGCCTTGATGTATGCGGCGGGGCTGGTGCTTTCGGCTTGGGCCATCACGCCGGGGCAGATGCAGCTGCTGGAAATCCTCGTGGGGTTCGGGATCGCGGGGACGGGGTTCGGGGTGGTGCTGGCCATCGTGGGCCGGGCGGCGAGTGCCGAGAACCGGTCGATGGCTTTGGGCATCGCGACCGCCGCCGGGTCGGCGGGGCAGGTGATCGGCGCGCCGGTGGCGGAGTTCCTGTTGCAGTCGTTCCACTGGCAGGAGGTGTTCCTCATCTTTGCTGCCGTGATCCTGTCGTCGCTTTTCGCGCTGCCCTTCATCCGGTCGCCCAAGGTGGCGAGCAAGGCGGAGTTGGAAGAGAGCATGGGGGTCGTGCTGAAGCGGGCCTTCAAGGACCCGTCCTATACGCTGATCTTCCTTGGCTTCTTTTCCTGCGGCTATCAGTTGGCTTTCATCACGGCGCATTTCCCGGCTTTCGTGACGGAGTTGTGCGGGCCGATTGATCCGGGCGGGATGTTGGCGGGGATCGGGATCACGACGACATCTGCGCTGGGCGCGGTGTCGATTGCGACGATCGGGTTGTTCAACATCGTGGGCACGATCACGGCGGGGTGGTTGGGCAAACGCTATACGAAGAAATATCTTCTGGCGGGCATCTACACGGGGCGGACCATCGCGGCGGCGGTGTTCATCCTGCTGCCGATCACGCCGGAATCCGTGTTGGTCTTTTCGGCCGTGATGGGGGCGCTGTGGCTGGCGACGGTGCCTTTGACGAGCGGGCTGGTCGCGCATCTTTACGGGTTGCGCTATATGGGCACGCTTTATGGCGTGGTGTTCCTAAGCCACCAGATCGGTGGGTTCCTTGGCGTCTGGCTGGGGGGGATGATGTATGACCTGACCGGGGGCTATACGCTGGTCTGGTGGATCGGCGTGGGGGTGGGGGCGTTTTCGGCCATCGTCCATCTGCCGGTGCGCGAAAAGCAGGGACCCGTGGCGGCGGCGGCCTGAGGGCGGCTGGGTGGCCTTTGGCCGCAGGGCCGCCTGTCTTGGCTGTGCGCTTTCCCTTATCCCGGCGGTGGTGTCACGATCAGGATGTCGAGGTCGCGGTCGGGGGTGAAATCTTTCTTCCGAACCTCGAACGTCGTGGCGCCGGTCTTTTCGATGCCGTCGATGCAGAGGGAGATGATGTTTTCCTTGGCACCCTTGTCCAGCGTCAGGCGGAAATCGCCTATGGGGCCCGCCCATGAATTCGCGGTCCTCAGGACATAGGCGAGGTTGTAGGCGGTGCCATAGCCACCGGACCCGGCAAGGCGCTTGCCGATGGCGCGCGAGGTGCCTTCGTCGATGCAGTAGCGGGTTTCGAAGTCCTTCTCCCAAGGTTCGACCGGGGGGTGTTGCCAGCTGAAGATTCCGCCGGGCGGGCGGTTTTCGTATTCGTGGAGGATGTCGAGGGTCGCATTTGCCGGGAAGGTCTGGGTCCAGTGGTAGCGGATCACGATGGACCAGAGGGGCCATGCCTCGGGCGGGATGCCTTGGGCGGGGTCGCCTTCGGTGAAATCAGCGAGGCCTTCGGATTTCAGCGCGGCCTTCTCTGCCGGTGGCAGGGCGAGGAGGGTTTCGGTCAGCGCGGCGGTGTCGAGCGTCAGGGGGATGCCGTGGCGGGCGAGGGTTGCAGTCACGTCCTGACCGGGGGTGTCGTATTGTTCGGCGGCGGGGCGGTTTTCGACGAAGGGGGGTTCGAGGACGGCGATGCGGTCGACTTTTACCGCGACGGGGGCACCTGCGACGGTGGCGGTGAAGTTGACGAGGTTCTCGCGGTCTTCGGGCAGGTTGAAATCGCTGGTCTGGAGGTATTGGAGCGAGATGGGGGGGAGGGGGAAGATCACCTCGCCCGTGACATCGGAGGCGGTGGTGTTGCGGAAGGTATAGGCCACGCGGATGTGGTCGAGGCCGATGAAGAGGTCTTCGCGGTCCATCGCCACGGCGTCTGTCTGCGCGAAGGTGAGGCCCGTGGCGGAGAGGCCGCCGAAGCCGTCATTTGCGCGGGCTGCGGGGGCAAAGGCGGCGGCGGCAAGGAGGAGCGCGGCGAGCAGGGGAGGAAACATGGGGCACCTTGGACTAGGACGGGGAGAGTGTGCCTGCGGGGGGTGCGGCTGGCAAGCGCTGTGGCGGGTTGTGTGCGGCGGCGGGGCGCGGCAGGGTGCGCGCCATCAGGGGGGAGGTATCGTAATGATCGCGGGGATTGCGGCCTTGGTTGCCGCCTATGTGCTGAGCCAATTCTACCGTGCCTTTCTGGCGGTGCTGACGCCCGTTCTGGGGGTGGAGATCGGGGCGATGCCGGATGATCTGGCCTTTGCGTCGGGCATCTGGTTCCTCGTCTTTGCGCTGGCGCAGATTCCGGTCGGATCGGCGCTGGACCGTGTGGGGCCGAGGGCGACGGCGGCGGTGGGTTTGGGGATCGCGGCGGCGGGGGCCGGGGTCTTTGCGATGGCGCAGGGGCCGGGGGCGGTGACGGCGGCGATGGTGCTGATCGGGGCGGGCTGCGCGCCGGTGCTGATGGCGGCCTATTTCATCTTTGCGCGGACCTATCCGGCGGCGGTCTTTGGCACGCTGGCGGGGATGGTGATCGGGATCGGCAGTCTGGGGAACATCGCGTCGAGCCTGCCCTTGGCGGCGGCGGTAGAGGCGTTGGGCTGGCGGGTGACGCTGTGGGGCGTGGCGGGTGTGACGCTGGCGGTGGCGTTGGCGCTGGCGGTTTTGGTGCGTGATCCGCCAAAGGTGGAGGGGGCAGGGCGGGGGTCGCTGCTGGACCTACTCAGGATGCGGACGCTGTGGCCGGTGCTGGTGATGATGGCGGTCTGCTATGCGCCGGCGGCGGGGCTGCGGGGGCTGTGGGTGGGACCCTATTATGCCGATGTCTTTGGGGCGGATGCGG
>JBDKFE010000155.1:0-9319 GCA_039798885.1 Pseudomonadota bacterium
CGCCAGCCCATGGGGCGGATCGGCAGGCCCGAGGAAATCGCGGCGCTGGCGGTCTATCTGGCTTCGGACGAGAGTGCCTTCATGTCGGGCCAGGCCATCAGCATCGATGGCGGCTGGACCAACGTCTAGGGCTCACTCGGCCATCAGGCGGCTGACGACGACGGTGACTTCGGGTTTCTTGCCGATCTCTTCCATCGCGACCTGACGGGTGATGCGGCGCAGCGCCTCGTCCAGTTTGTCATCGTCTTGCAGGATCTTGCGGCCCGCGCCTTCGAGGAATTCGTTGAGTTCCTGCTCCATCGTTTCGGCCAACGGGCCGTGGCGGCCTTTGGTGGTTAGACCCATGATCTCCACCCATGCTTCGCCGAGTGTGGCGTTGTCGTCGTCGAGGATGACGGTGACCATCACATGTCCGTTCAGCGCCATGCGGATGCGGTCGCGGATCACGCCTTCCAGCGCGCCGACAAGGGCCGAGCCGTCAAGGTAAAGGCGGCCGGTTTCGATATGGCCCACGGTGACGGGGCTTTCGCCTGTCAGGTCCACCATCATGCCGTTGGTGACAACGGCGGTGGCGATGCCCGCCTCGGCCCCGATGCGGGCCTGTTCGCGCAGGTGGCGGTGTTCGCCATGCATCGGGATCAGCATGTCGGGCAGCAGCAGACGGTGGACATGTTCAAGGTCCGGGCGGTTGGCGTGGCCCGAGACGTGGTACTTCCCGCCGCCGTCATCCATGACGTTGACGCCCATTTCCGAGAAGTTGTTCACGATCTTCAGCACGTCGCGTTCATTGCCGGGGATCGTCTTGGAGGAGAACAGGAACAGGTCGCCCGCCTTCATCTCCATCCCAAGATACTTGCCGCGGGACAGTTGCGCGGATGCGGCGCGGCGTTCGCCCTGTGATCCGGTGACGATCAGCATCAGGTTCCCGCGCGGGATATCGGCGGCGTCTTCGGGGGCGACAGTCCGGGGGAAATCCTTCAGGATGCCCGCCTGTTCCGCCGCCGCGACCATGCGCTTCATCGCACGGCCCATCAGGCAGACAGAGCGGTCGGCGGCGCGCGCCGCTTCGGCCAGCGTTTTCAGGCGCGCGATGTTGGAGGCGAAGGTCGTGGCCACCACAAGCCCGCCCTGCCCCGCGACCAATTCCCGGATCGGTTCCCGGATGGAGCTTTCGGAGCGGCCGGGATGCAGCGAGAAGACGTTGGTGGAATCGCACATCAGCGCCTTGACGGGCCGTTCGGCGGCGATGGCGGTGAAGGTCGCATCCTCCCACGGTTCGCCCACGACGGGGTTGCCGTCGAGTTTGAAGTCGCCGGAATGGACGATCCGCCCTGCGGGCGTGTCGATCACCAGCGCGGCGCTTTCGGGGATGGAATGGCTGACGGGGACGAATTGGACCTTGAAGGGCCCGACCTCCACCGTTTCGGGGCGCGACATGACGATGTTGATCGCCTCGATCGGCAGGCCCTGCTCTTCGAATTTCAGGCGGCCCACGGTGGCGGTGAAGCGGCGGGCATAGACCGGCTTTTGCAGGCGCGGCCAAAGATGGCCGAGCGCGCCGATGTGATCCTCATGCGCGTGGGTGATGAAGATGGCGTCCAGCCGGTCGAGATTGTCTTCCAGCCAGCCCATATCGGGCAGGATCAGATCGACCCCCGGCGTCGTGTCCATGTCCGGGAAGGTCACGCCCATATCGACGAGGATCAGGCGTTCCTTATTCGCGGGGCCGTAGCCATAGACATAGGCGTTCATGCCGATCTCCCCGGCGCCGCCGAGGGGAAGGTAGATCAGCCGGTTGGAAGTCATGTGCGGTCCAGTTCCTTGTTGTGGCGGTCGATGAGCACGAGACCATGCATGGTCAGGTCATCCTCTACGCTATCAAATAGTGCGGTATCCTGCGCGAACAGGGAGGCGAGTCCGCCTGTGGCAATCACTTTCATCGGGCGGTCGCGTTCCTTGCGGACCTCGCGCACGATGCCTTCGACCAGGCCGATATAGCCCCAATATACTCCGGATTGCATGCAGGCCACCGTATTCGTGCCGATGGCCCGTGCCGGGCGGCTGATATCCACATGCGGCAGGGCGGCGGCGGCCATATGCAGCGCTTCGAGCGAGAGGTTGACGCCGGGGGCGATGACGCCGCCGATATAGGCGCCGTCGGTATCGACCACGTCGAAGGTTGTGGCGGTGCCGAAGTCCACGACGATCAGGTCGCCGCCATGGCGGTCATGCGCGCCGACGGTGTTGACCAGACGGTCGGGGCCGACGGTGGTGCCTTGATCGACGCGGGGGGCGACGGGCAGGCGGCATTCCGGCTTGCCCACGACCAGCGGGCGGCAGTCGAAATAGCGGTTGCACAGGACGCGCAAGTTAAAGACCACGCGCGGCACGGTGGAAGAGATGATCGCGTCGGTGATCTGTGCGTCGGTCTTGGTCAGCATCATCAGGGAGGAGAGCCAGACGAAGTATTCGTCTGCCGTCCGCTTGTGGTCGGTGGCGATGCGCCAAGTGGCGATGAAGCGGTCGCCATTCCAGATGGAAAAGACGGTGTTGGTGTTGCCGCAGTCGATGGCGAGGAGCATATGCGCACTCTGTCAGAAGAAGACTTCCGCCGCCGGGATGGCGACGGGGCCGTGGGATTGGCGCAGGATCAGCGCGCCGGTGTCGTCTATGGTCTCGAACGTGCCTTCGCGGGTCTCCGTGCCGGTGCGGGCGCGGATGGTTTCGCCCAAGCGCGCGGCATGGGCAAGCCATTCGCGGCGCAGGGGGGCGAAGCCTTGGGTGGTGAAGGTCTGCTCCCACCGCTGATAGGCGGGGGCGAGGGCGCCGAGGAAGGTTTCGGGGCTGACGCGCAGTCCGGTTTCGGAGAGGAGCGTGACGGGCGGCACGGCACCCGGCTCCATCAGTGCGGGGTCCGGGGCGGCGATAAGGTTGACGCCGATCCCGATGGCGAGGTGTTGGACGCCCTGCCCTGCGCCCGCGCTTTCCAGAAGGATGCCTGCGACCTTGCCGCCATTGAGCAGCACGTCATTGGGCCATTTCAGTTGGAAGCTTTGTGGAAGCCCCGTAAGCGCGACGAAGGCATCGCGCAGGGCCAATGCGGCGGCGAAAGAGCGCAGCGCGACGGTGGCGGCGGGTTCGGTGGGGTGCAGCAGGAGCGTGCCGTGGAAGTTGCCGCGCGGGCTGGCCCATGCTCTGGCCCGCCGCCCGCGCCCAGCGGTCTGTTCGCCCGCCAGAATCCAGCACGGCCCCGCGTGATGCGGGGCCATCCGGAAGGCATGGGCATTGGTGCTGTCCACCGTGTCGAGGAGGTGGCGACCCACCCCCTCTGGCCACTGGGGCACAGCGGGCGCCTTATCGGACAAGGGCTTCCGCCGCGATGGCGGCTGCGGGTTCGATGCCGAAGAGGTTGACGATGCCCACCACCATGATGACCGCCACCGCCACCAGCATCGCCCATTGCGCGGGGGCCATGCGGGACTCCACGCCTTCGGTTTCCTTGCCGAAATACATGAAGAAGACGATGCGGAGGTAGTAGAAGGCACCGATCACCGAAGCCACGGCCCCGGCCAGCGCAAGCCATGTCATGCCCGCATCGACGGCGGCCTTCAGGACGTAGAACTTCCCGAAAAAGCCGACCATGGGCGGAACACCGGCAAGGCTGAACATCAGGACCAGCATGGCCAGTGCCTTGAGCGGTTCCTTCTTGGCGAATTGGTTCAGGCTGTCGATTGAGGTGACGGGACGGCCGTCCTTTTCCATCGACAGGATGAAGGCGAAGGTGCCGATGTTCATGGTGACGTAGATCGCCATGTAGATCAGCATGGCCTGCACGCCTTCGGCGGTACCTGCCGCAAGGCCCACCAGCGCATAGCCCATATGAGCGATGGAGGAATAGGCCATCAGGCGCTTGATGTCGCGCTGCCCGATGGCCGCCACGGCACCGAGGAACATGGAGATCACGGCAAGCGCAGCCAGCACCTGCGTCCAGTCGCCCGGGATCGCGCCGAAGGCATCCCAAGACAGCCGCGCCAGCAGCGCCATGGCGGCGACCTTGGGCGCGGTGGCGAAGAAGGCGGTGACGGGGGTGGGAGAGCCTTCATAGACGTCCGGCGTCCACATGTGGAAGGGCGCGGCGGATACTTTGAAGGCCAGACCCGCCAGCATGAAGACCAGGCCGATCAACAGGCCAAGGGGCGCGCCATGGTCCAGCGTGGACAGGATGCCGGAGAAAAGCGTGGTGCCCGCATAGCCATAGGTCAGCGATGCGCCGTAAAGCAGGATACCGGAGGAGAGCGCGCCTAGGACGAAGTATTTCAGGCCCGCCTCGGTCGACTTCACGCTGTCGCGGCGGACGGCGGCGACGACATAGAGCGCCAGCGATTGCAGTTCGAGCCCGATGTACAGCGCCATCAGATCGCCTGCCGAAACCATCATCATCATGCCGACCACCGCGAGGGCCAGCAGGATGGGATATTCAAAGCGCAGAAGGTCGCGGCGGATCATGTAATCCTGCGACATGATCAGGACGGCAGCGGCCGAGACGAGGATCGTCACCTTGGCGAAGCGCGCGAAGGGATCGTCGATGAACATGCCGCCAAAGGCGGTGCGCGCGCCTTCCCCGCCCGCGCCGATGTAAAGCGCCAGCGCAAGGAAGAGGCCCGCGGTCGCCCAGCTGATCAGCGGCGCGACCTTGTCCTTGGTCGTGTAGACGCCGAACATCAGCGCGGCCATGGCATAGACGGCCAGCGCGACCTCGGGCAGGACGGTGGAGAAATCTTGGGGGGTCATCTCAAACGTCCCTTCAGTTCTGGGCAAGCTGCGTGTCGCCTGCCTCGGCAGGGATCGCGGCCTGATAGTCGGTGATCAGCGCGCCCACGCTGGGACCGATGATATCGGTCACAAGCGACGGGTAGACGCCAAGGATCAGGGTCATGGCGACGAGGGGGGCGAAGATCGCCTTCTCGCGCCGGGTCATGTCGGTGATGGATTTGAGCGCCTCTTTCACCAACTCGCCCATGACGACCCGACGATAAAGCCAGAGCGCATAGGCCGCCGAGAGGATCACCCCGGTGGTGGCGACGGCGGCGACCCAGGTGTTGACCTGGAAGATGCCCGCCAGCGTCAGGAATTCCCCCACAAAGCCCGAGGTGCCGGGAAGGCCGACATTCGCCATGGTGAAGAACATGAAGATCAGCGCATAGGCCGGCATCCGGTTCACAAGGCCGCCATAGGCATCGATGTCGCGGGTGTGCATCCGGTCATAGATCACGCCGACACACAGGAACAGCGCGCCGGAGATGAAGCCGTGCGAGAGCATCTGGAAGATGGCCCCGTCGATCCCTTGCTGGTTCGCGGTGAAGATGCCCATGGTCACGTAACCCATATGAGCGACCGAGGAATAGGCGATCAGTTTCTTCATGTCCTGCTGCGCCAGCGCGACGAGCGAGGTGTAGACGATGGCGATGGCCGACATCCAGAACACCAGCGGCGCAAGCAGGTCAGACGCCACCGGGAACATCGGCAGCGAGAAGCGCAGGAAGCCATAGCCCCCCATCTTTAGCAGGATCGCCGCCAGCACGACAGAGCCAGCGGTCGGTGCCTGAACGTGGGCATCGGGCAGCCACGTATGCACCGGCCACATCGGCATCTTCACCGCGAAAGAGGCGAAGAAGGCCAGCCAAAGCAGCGTCTGCATCCCGCCCACGACGTGGATGCCCAGCACCTGCATCTCTTCCGACCCGAAGTTGTGGGCCAGAAGCGCCGTGATGTCGGTGGTGCCCGCATCCATGTACATCGCGATCATCGCGACCAGCATCAGGACCGACCCGAGGAAGGTGTAAAGGAAGAACTTGAAGGCCGCGTAGATGCGTTCCTTGCCGCCCCAGATGCCGATGATCAGGAACATCGGGATCAGCCCTGCTTCGAAGAACAGGTAGAAAAGCACAAGGTCCAGCGCGCAGAACACGCCGAGCATCAGCGTTTCCAGCAGGAGGAAGGCGATCATGTATTCCTTCACCCGCGTCTGCACCTCCCAGCAAGAGGCGATGACGATGGGCATGAGGAAGGTCGTCAGCATCACGAAAAGGATCGAGATGCCGTCGACGCCCATTTTGTATTTCAGGCCAAGGATCCAGTCGTATTCCTCGACGAACTGAAAGCCGGTATTGGCCGGGTCAAAGCCCGCCAGCACGAAGAGCGAGACGAGGAAGGTCGCGGTGGTGGCAAGCAGGGCCAGCCATTTCGCATTCCGCTGGGCCGCCGCATCCTCGCCCCGCAGGAAAAGCGCGAGGATGGCCGCAGCGACCGCCGGAATGAAGGTGATGATGGAGAGGAGGTTTTCCATATCAGTGCGCGCCCCCCGAGAGCGTCATCCACGTGATCAGGGCGGCGATGCCCAGAACCATGGCGAAAGCGTAGTGGAACAGGTAGCCGGACTGCGCGCGTGACGCGAGCCGGGTGAAGAAGGGGATGATCCCCATGGCGACGCCGTTGATTGATCCGTCGATCACCGCGCCGTCGCCCTTCTTCCAGAGGAAGTTGCCAAGCCATTTGGCCGGACGGACGAAGATCCAGTCGTAAAGCTCGTCAAAGTACCACTTGTTCAAGAGGAACAGGTAGAGCGGGCGCTGCTGTTCGGCCAGTTTGCCGGGCAGGTCCGGACGGCGGATGTAGAACTGGAAGGCCATCAGGAAGCCCAGCAGCATCGCGACGAAGGGCGACACCTTCACCCATTTCGGCACCAGATGCGCCTCGTGCAGGACGTGGTTTTCCGGGCCGATGAAGATGGCCCCCTGCCCCGGTTCGGGCTGCGGGAAGGCGTGGCCTTCGGCCTTGCCTTCGCCTTCGGTGGTGGCGTGGTCTTCGCCTTCGGCGGCTGCTTCGCCTTCGGTGGCGGTGGTGGCGTGGCTGTCTGCGCCTGCTGCTTCGCCTTCGGTCGCGGCATGTTCCGCGACGGGCAGGCCGAACCATGACCGCACCTTCGCCTCATCCCCGAAGAAGCTGTTGTACCAGATCATGCCCGAAAAGACCGCGCCGAGGGCGAGGACGCCGAGCGGGATCAGCATAACCTTGGGGCTTTCGTGGGGTTCGTGATGGCCGTGCCCATGATCGTCATGGCCATGCGCGTCATGGCCGTGGCCCTGTGCGTCATGCCCGTGCCCGTGCCCGTGCGAAAGATGCGCGCGATTGGTGCCGTAGAAGGTCAGGAACATCAGCCGCCACGAGTAGAAGCTGGTAAAGCCCGCCGCGACGACCAGCAGCCAGAAGGCGTAATGGTTGCCGACATAGGCGCTTTCGATCACCGCGTCCTTCGACAGGAAACCGGCAAAGCCGTAATGCGTCAGCGGGATGCCGACCCCGGTGATGGCCAGCGTGCCGATCATCATCGCCCAGAAGGTGAAGGGGATCTTCTTCCGCAGGCCGCCATAGTAGCGCATGTCCTGTTCATGGTGCGTGGCATGGATGACCGAGCCCGCGCCAAGGAAGAGCATCGCCTTGAAGAAGGCATGCGTGAAGAGGTGGAACATGGCGACCGAGTAGACGCCCACCCCCGCCGCCACGAACATGTAGCCCAGCTGCGAGCAGGTCGAATAGGCGATGACGCGCTTGATGTCGTTCTGCACAAGGCCGACGGTCGCCGCGAAGAAGGCCGTGGTCGCGCCGAGGACCGTGATAAAGAAGGTGGCCGAGGGCGCGAATTCATAGATCGGCGACATCCGGCAGACGAGGAAGACCCCCGCCGTCACCATGGTCGCGGCATGGATCAGCGCCGAGACCGGTGTCGGGCCTTCCATCGCGTCGGGCAGCCATGTGTGCAGCAGAAGCTGCGCCGATTTCCCCATCGCGCCGATGAACAACAGCACGCCGATCAGGTTGGCCGCGTTCCAGTCGCCCCAGAGGAAGGTCAGGCTCGTCTGCGCGAGGTCCGGCGCAGCGGCGAAGACGTCGTCGAAGCGGATGCTGTCGGTCAGGAAGAACAGCGCAAAGATACCCAGCGCGAAGCCGAAGTCGCCCACGCGGTTGACCACGAAGGCCTTGATCGCGGCGGCATTGGCCGAGGGTTTCTTGTAGTAGAAGCCGATCAGCAGATAGGAGGCGACGCCCACCCCTTCCCAGCCAAAGAACATCTGGACGAGGTTGTCCGACGTCACCAGCATCAGCATGGAGAAGGTGAAGAAGGACAGATAGGCAAAGAACCGGGCGCGATAGGGTTCGTCATCGCGCCAGTTGTCGTCATGCGCCATGTAGCCAAAGGAATAGAGGTGCACGAGGGCCGAGACGGAGTTGACCACGACCAGCATGATCGCGGTCAGCCGGTCGATGCGGATCGCCCATTCGGACCCCATGCTGCCGCTTTCGATCCAGCGCATGAGGACGACCTTGTAGGTCTCGCCATCAAAGGTCAGGAAGATGACCCATGACAGGATCGCGGCGAGGAAGATCAGCGCAGTGGCGATGATTTGCCCCGCCTTCTCACCGATGAAGCGCCAGCCGAAGCCGCAGATCAGCGCGCCGACCAGCGGCGCAAGGAGGATGATCGTTGCCATGGCGGCTTAACCCTTCATCACGTTGACGTCTTCCACGTCGATCGTCCCGCGGTTGCGGAAGAAGACGACGAGGATGGCAAGGCCGATGGCGGCCTCGGCGGCGGCGACGGTCAGGACGAACATGGTGAAAACCTGTCCGACCAGATCGCCAAGATGCGAGGAGAAGGCGACGAGGTTGATGTTGACCGACAGCAGCATCAATTCGATCGACATCAGGATCACGATGACATTCTTCCGGTTCAGGAAGATGCCGAAGATCCCTATGACGAAGAGCGCCGCGGCGACCGTCAGGTAATGTTCAAGTCCAACCATTCTCGTTCCCTCCGGGCGTGGTGCCCGTTCAGTTCGTTTGGGCCGCCCCGGCGGCCAGTTTGGTGCATTGCTCCGCGCCGCCCGTGGACCGGGTGACGGGGACGCCTGCGGCGCGCAGGTTGGCTTCGGTCGCGGTCAGGTCAACGAGACCGACCTTCAACCGAAGCCGCGCCTGTTCGACGGTGGCGGTGTTGTCGTAATCCGGGCCGCGCCGGGCCTGATCGGCGCTGGCGCGCGTGACGCCCACACGCAGGACGGTCTGGGCCGGGCAGTCGATGATGTCGAGCGCGGTTTCGCTATAGCTGTCGCGGCGCGGGCCACGGCAGATTTCGGTATCGGTCTTGGTCACGAAACGGCCTGCGGGATCGCCCAGTTTGGCGACGGTGCCGTCGCCTTCGCATTTGGTGGCAAGGCCCATGTCCACGGCCTGTTCATCCGACACACAGGCCGACAGCGCG
>JBDKFE010000156.1:0-18834 GCA_039798885.1 Pseudomonadota bacterium
CCGTGGCCGCCGACATCCTCGCCGCCACCCTCGCCCATCTCG
This sequence comes from Pseudomonadota bacterium, assembly GCA_039798885.1. Lineage (GTDB taxonomy): Bacteria > Pseudomonadota > Alphaproteobacteria > Rhodobacterales > Rhodobacteraceae > Paragemmobacter. Next base: position 43 of record JBDKFE010000156.1, read on the forward strand.
GCTGACCGCAGATGGCCGAAGCCTACGACATCCCCGAACCCGACCGCATCGAAGGCGCGCCCCACCCGCGCGAAACCCACCGCCTTTTCGGGCACGACAAGGCCGAAGCCGATTTCCTCTCTGCCTTCACCACGGGCCGGATGCATCACGGCTGGCTCATCACCGGCCCCCGCGGCGTGGGCAAAGCCACCCTCGCTTGGCGCCTCGCCCGCTTTCTGCTTGCCACACCCGATGCAGATGGCGGCCTCTTTGGTGCCCCCGAACCGCCCACGACGCTGGACATCCCCGAGGATGACCCCACCGCCCGCCGCATCCGCGCGCTGGCCGAACCACGCCTCTTCCTCCTTCGCCGCGCTTGGGACGAAGACAAGAAACGCCTCAAGACCGTCATCACCGTGGACGAAGTCCGCCGGATGAAATCCTTCTTCGCCCTCTCCGCCGCCGATGGTGGCCGCCGCGCCGCCATCATCGACGACGCGGACGAGATGAACCCCAACGCCGCCAACGCCCTTTTGAAACTGCTCGAAGAACCCCCGGCAGGCGCGACCTTCTTCCTGATCTCGCACCAACCCTTCCGCCTTTTGCCCACCATCCGCTCGCGCTGCCGCGAACTGCGCCTGACACCCCTCCCCCCCGACGCCCTCGCCGCCGCCCTCGCACAGGCCGGAGGCGACGCTACACCCGAAGACGCCCAAGCCCTCGCCGAACTGGCCGGAGGCTCGGTCGGCGAAGCCTTCCGCCTGACCAATCTCGACGGCCTCAAACTCTACGCCGTCCTCACCCAACTCCTCGCCACCCTCCCCCGCATCGACCGCCCGCGCCTGCTGGCCCTCGCCGAACTCGGCGCGGCGCGCGGGGCCGAAGAACAATTCGACCTCATCCTCACCCTGCTCGACCTTTTCCTCACCCGCCTCGCCCGCGCCGCCGCCACCCGCACCCTTCCGCCCGAAGCCGCCAAGGGCGAAGCCGACGCCCTCACCCGCCTCGCCAGTCACCCCAACGCTGCCCGCCTCTGGGCCGAAGCCGCGCAATCCCTGTCCGCCCGCGCGCGCAAGGGCAAGGCGGTCAACCTTGACCCTGCCGCGCTTCTCATGGATATGGTTCTCAAGCTTGAAGAGACGGCGGGAACGCTCGCCCTTAGGTGAGCAGATGATCCCCGAACCGCCCCCCGAAGAACCGCCCCCCGAACTGGTCGACAGCCACTGCCACCTCGATTTCCCCGACTTCGCGCAGGAACTGCCCGATGTCATCGCCCGCGCCCGCGCCGCAGGCGTCACGCGCATGGTCACGATCTGCACCCGGCTGAAGAACGAACCCACCGTCCGCGCGATTGCCGAAGCGCATGACGGCGTCTTCTACGCCGCAGGCACCCACCCGATGAGCGCCGCCGAAGAACCCCTCGCCACGGTGGACGACCTCATCGCCCTGTCCCGCCACCCCAAATTCGTGGGCATCGGCGAAACCGGGCTGGACTACCACTACACCGCCGACAGCGCAGAAATTCAAAAGACCTCCCTCCGCCTCCACATCACGGCGGCACAGGAAACCGGCCTCCCCCTCATCATCCACGCCCGCGCGGCGGATGACGACATGGCCGCGATCCTGACCGAAGGCTACCGCGAACGCCCCTACACTTGCGTCATGCACTGCTTCTCCTCTGGTGCCGGGCTGGCGAAAGCCGCGCTCGACCTCGGCTTCTACCTTTCCATGTCCGGCATCGCGACCTTCCCGAAATCGCAGGAACTGCGCGACATCTTCGCCGCCGCCCCCGTGGACCGCATCCTTCTGGAAACCGACAGCCCCTACCTCGCCCCCATCCCCTTCCGCGGCAAACGCAACGAACCCGCCTATACCGCCTTCACCGCCAAGACCGGGGCCACCCTCTACGGCATGACAGAGGCCGACTTCGCCGCCCAGACCTGCGCCAATTTCGACCGCCTCTTCACCCGCGCGGCGCGCAAGGCAAAGGCCGCCTGATGGCAACGCTCCGCTTCACCATCCTTGGCTGTGGCTCTTCGGGCGGTGTCCCCCGCCTTGGCCCGCCCGGCGGCGATTGGGGCCAATGCGACCCGACGAACCCAAAGAACCGCCGCCGCCGCTGCTCGCTGCTGGTGGAACGCGAAACCTCTGACGGCACCACCCGCGTCCTGATCGACACGACCCCCGACATGCGCGACCAACTGCTGGACGCAGGCATCGGCACGCTGGACGCGGTGATCTATACCCACAGCCATGCCGACCACGTCCACGGCCTCGATGACCTGCGCCAGATCGTCTACAACATCCGCCGCCGCCTGCCCGTCTGGGCCGACAGCCCCACGCAGGACGCGCTCATCTCTCGCTTCGGCTATGCCTTTGTTCAGCCCGCCGGATCGCCCTACCCGCCCATCCTCGACCTGAACGCCATCGAAGGCGATGTCCACATCGCAGGCGAAGGCGGCACGCTGACCTTTACCCCCTTCACCGCCAACCACGGCAGCATGGACGCGCTCGGCTTCCGCGTCGGCCCCCTCGCCTATCTGCCCGACGCCGTTGCCATCCCCGAAGAAAGCTGGCCCCACCTCGAAAACCTCGACTGCTGGGTGGTGGACGCCCTGCGCCGCAAACCGCACCCGACCCACGCCCACCTCGCCCTGACGCTGGACTGGATCGCCCGCGCCAACCCCGCCCGCGCCGTCATCACCAACATGCACCACGACCTCGACTTCGCCGAACTGACCGAGGAACTCCCCCCCCATATCCGCCCCGCCTTTGACGGCATGGTCATCACCTACGACAACATCGGCTGACCCGCCCGATGGAAGCCCTGCTCGACGTCATCCTTCCCGTCTTCCTCGTGATCGGCATGGGCTACGCCGCCGCCCGCGCGCGCCTCTTCGACGCGACCGCCGTCGACGCCCTCATGCGCTATGCCCAGAACTTCGCGGCCCCCACCCTGCTCTTCGCCTCCATCGCGCGGCTGGACCTCGCCCAGACCTTCCAGCCCGCGCTGTTCCTGTCCTTCTACACCGCCGCATTCTCATCGTTCTTCGTGGCCTTCACGGCGGCCATCCTGATCTTCCGCCGCCCCGTCACCGACGCCACCGCCATCGGCTTCGTCGCGCTTTTCTCGAACTCGCTCCTCCTCGGCGTGCCCATCACCGAACGTGCCTACGGGACGGACGCGCTGGCGGGCAACTTCGCCATCATCTCCATCCACTCCCCCCTCTTCTACGGCTTTGGCATCGCGCTGATGGAATGGGCGCGGACGCGCGGGCAGGGCCTGTCTGGGTCCACGCTGGCACGGCAGATCGTCCGGGCCATCTTTTCCCAACCCCTCGTCCTTGGCATCACGGCAGGCTTCGCGGTCAACCTCTCTGGCCTGCCCCTGCCCGGGGTCGCCTGGTCAGCCGTGGACCTTGTCGCGGGAACCGCCATCCCCACCGCGCTCTTCGGCCTTGGCGGGGTGCTCTTGCGCTACAAACCGGACGGGGATTTCCGCATCATCGCGCTCCTCTGCACCTGCTCGCTGATCCTGCACCCAGCGCTGACCTACCTGCTGGGCCGCTTCGCCTTCGGGCTGGACACGCCGGGCCTGCGCTCTGCCGTCATGACCGCCGCCATGGCCCCCGGCGTCAACGCCTATATCTTCGCCAACCTCTACGGCGTGGCCAAACGGGTCGCGGCCTCCACCGTCCTCATCGCCACGGCACTCAGCATCGGGTCCATCTGGGTCTGGCTGCAGATCCTGCCTTGACCCGCCGGTTCACGGTCGCATGATTGACGAAACGGTCCCACCTTGGCACGTTTGACGACAAAGGTTCGCCAGTAACGATCAGCATCATTAAGGAACGAGTAAGCATGTTCATCGCACCGGGAGGAAAGAAGTACACGCGCTTCCTCACCAACCTCCACGCAACCTACGTCTTCGATTGGTATCTTGAGATTGGCTGCCGCACTGGCCGCACCTTTGGCCCCGTCAAGGGCAAGACGATCGCGGTCGACCCCTATTTCCGCGTCGCGTCGGATGTCATCGGCGACAAGCCCGCGCTGCATGTCCTCCAACAGACCAGCGACGACTTCTTCGACTCCGGGTTCCTCGAGTCGATGAAGATCAAGCTCTCGGTCTCTTTCCTCGACGGCATGCACCTGTTCGAGTTTCTGCTGCGCGACTTCATGAATACCGAAGCGCGCAGCCGCGAAGATGGGGTGATCCTGATGCATGACTGCATCCCCTACACCAGCGAGATGACCACCCGCGACATCGCGTCCACGCCCCGCGGGCCTTGGACGGGCGACGTCTGGAAGATCATCCCGGTGCTTCAGGAATTCCGCCCCGACCTGAAGATCACGATGCTGGACTGCATCCCGACCGGACTTGTCCTCGTGACCAATCTCGCCCCGAAGAACACGGTCCTGAAACGCAAGTATGACGACATCATCGCGCGCTTCACCGAACTAAAGATCGAAGACTTCGGCATCGAACGCTTCAACACCAGCTTCAGCCTGACCAGTGCAGAAGCCTACGCCGCCGACGGCTACCCCGATTTCAAACCGCTTGCCCTGCCTGCGGACAGCGTGAAGGCACGCGTCCCCACGCGCGGCTGACCGGGAAACACAGGCCGGGAAAAGCTGACCGGGAAAAACGGGCCCGGAAAAACAGGCCCGGAAAAGCGGGCCCGGAAAAACGGGCCGAGGAGGACGGGCCGGGCAAAACCAACCGGGGGCACCGCTCAATGCGGTGTCACCCCCCGCAGCCGCTCCGACCGCCGCCGCAACAGCTCCACCGTCGCCAGCAGCGCGATCGAGATCACGACAAGGATCGTCGCCACCGCCAGAATGGCCGGCGAAATCGCCTCGCGGATGCCATTCCACATCTGCCGTGGGATCGTCTGCTGGTCAGGCCCCGCGATGAACAGCACCGCCACCACCTCGTCAAACGACGTGACAAAGGCAAACAGCGCCCCCGACACCACCCCCGGCAGGATCAGCGGCATGATCACCTTGAAGAAAGTCCGCGATGGAGACGCCCCCAAACTCGCCGCCGCCCGGATAAGCGACTGATCGAACCCCGACAGCGTCGCCGTCACTGTGATGATCACAAAGGGAATGCCCAAAGTCGTATGGGCAAGGATCACGCCCAGATAGGTGCTCGTCAGTCGCCCGCACTCTGTCCCGATGATGGAACAGGGGTTAGAGTAGAAGAAGAACAGCCCCGTCGCGATGATGATGATCGGCACGATCATCGGGCTGATCAGGATCGCCATCACCACGCGCCGATAGGGCATTTCGGGCCTGCTCAGCCCCAGCGCCGCCAGCGTGCCCAGCCCCGTGGCAAGGATCGTGGACCAGAACCCGATGATGATCGAATTCTTCGCCGCCCGGACCCATGTGGAATTCTCCCACATATCCGTCCACCACGCCCCATCCCGCACCGCATCCGGCGTCAGCATCCCCAGCGTCAGCAGCGCATCATACCAGCGCAGCGAATATCCCACCGGATCGAATGTCAGCATCGCCTCGGTAAAGGTGAAATAGGGCTCTGCGTTGAATGACAGCGGAATGACCACAAGGATCGGCGAAATCAGAAAGACGAACACCGCCGTGCAGATCACCAGATAGGTGTAATGCCAGATACGCTCCAGCGGGCTTGCATAGATGGGCAGGGCCATGATCGCCTATCCTCAGCCGAGTTTCAGGTTATCGATGCCGACCAGACGGTCATACAGCCAGTAAAGCACCAGCACCCCCGCCAGCAGCATCGCGGACAAGGCCGCCGCCATCGACCAGTTCGAATTCTTCATGTGGAAGTCGATCAGGTTCGAAATCAGCTGACCATCCGCCCCGCCCACCAGCGCAGGCGTGATGAAATACCCGACCGCAAGGATAAAGACGAGCAGCGACCCCGCCCCGATCCCCGGCAATGTCTGCGGCAGGTAGATGCGGCGGAACGTCGTCCAGCTTGTCGCCCCCAAGGACCGCGCGGCGCGGGCATAGGACGGCGGGATCACCCGCATCACCGAATAAAGCGGCAGGATCATGAAGGGCAGCAGCACATGCGTCATCACGATGATCGTGCCGGTCTGGTTGTAGATCATCTTCAACCGCCCATCATCACCGATGAAGCCCATCGACAGAAGGATATCGTTGACCACCCCTTCGCCCTGCAACAGCACGATCCAACTGGTCGTCCTGACCAGCAGCGATGTCCAAAACGGCAGCAGCACAAGGATCATCAGCAAGTTCGCCTTGGCCATCGGCAGCGTCGCCAGCAGATGCGCGACCGGAAAGGCCAGCAGCAGGCAGATGACGGTGATGATGCCCGAAACCACGAAGGTCTTCACGAACAGATAGACATAGATGCGCCCGTTTTCCTCGACGCGACGGATGCTGCCATCCTCGGCACGCTCCAGATCCAGCGCCGAAAGATAGAAGTCCGCCGTATAGGCACTCGACGAAGACCGCATCGCCTGCCACACGGCGGCATCGTCCCAGCGGTCGTCGACGGCAAGGAAGGCCTCCTTGTAGGGCGGCGCCATGTCATCGGCATTCCGCGCCGTCTTGGTGATCAGCGACCGCGTCTCGGGCAAGGTATAGTTCACCCGCGTACCCGCCTCGCCCGCCGTCTTGTTGGCCTTCATGGCCTTGAAATCCTCGGCCAGCGCGGCAAAGGCTGCCTCGTCCGGCTCCGTCCCCGGGGGATTGGCCGCGAACCACGCCGTTACCGCGGGGGCATTGGCCGAAAACCCGTCATGATGGAAGGACCGATCCAGCATCTGCCCGATAGGGACGATGAAGGTCAGCACCACAAAAGCCAGAAGCGGCGCCACCAACAGGAACGCACGGCGCTTGGCCCGCCGCTGCGCCTCGGCCAGCGCGGCCTTCAGCGGGCGTCCATCTGCAGTGGTGAGGGGGGCTGCGCTCTGCGGGGCAGCGGATACATCGGCCATCGGTCAGGTCCGTCCGAAAAGAAAATGGGGGCGCGGATTGCCCGCGCCCCCGGTCGTCAGATCACTGGGCAAGCCACGCGTTGAAGCGCTCGTTCAGTTCCGCGTTCCGGTCCACCCAGAAATCGGCCGAAGTTTCCAGCGCATTGCCCATGTTCTCGGGCGCGGTCGGCAGGTGCGGACCCATGACGGTCTTGCCGTCCTTGTAGATCAGCTCTTCCGCCAGCGCCGACTTGCGGGCCGGGCCGTACGAGATATAGGTCGCCTGCGCGCGCAGACCTTCGGTCGACGTTGCGTACTTGATGAACTCAAGCGCCTGATCCTTGTTCGGGGCGCCCTTCGGAATCGCGTACATTTCGTTTTCGTAGATCTGGCCGTCCCAGACGATCTGGAAGGGCTTGCTCTCGGCGATAGCGGCGTTGAAGATACGCCCGTTATAGGCGGTGGTCATGACGACCTCGCCATCGGCCAGCAGTTGCGGGGCCTGCGAACCGGCTTCCCACCACACGACTTCCGACTTGATGCTGTCCAGCTTGGCAAAGGCACGATCCACGCCTTCCGGGGTGGACAGCACGTCATAGACTTCGCCCACCGGCACGCCATCGGCGATCAGCGCGAATTCCAGAACGGCCTTCGGGCCCTTCTTCAGGCCGCGCTTGCCGGGGAACTTCTCCAGATCAAAGAAGTCGGCGGCGGTCGTCGGCACCGTGCCGGTCAGCTTCGTGGTGTCATAGGCGAACACGTTCGACCAGATGTCGGTCGAAACGGCGCATTCCGTCACCGCACCGGCGAGGAAGTCGTCCGCAGCGGGGGTGCCATCAGCACCGGCCGGCAGCGAGGCCACGTCGATCGGCTCCAGCATGCCTTCGTCGCACAGACGGATGGCGTCGGCATATTCGATCGACGCCACGTCGACCGTGACGTTGCCGGCTTCGACCATCGCCTTGATGGGGGTCGCCGGGTTGTCGCTATCGACCATCTTGGCCGCGAAGCCCGACGCGGCGGACCACGGCTTCACATGCGCTTCGGTCTGGGCTTCGCCATAGGCGCCACCCCAAGACATCACCGTCAGTTCCTGCGCGGTGGCCGAAAAGGCCAGACCGGTCAGGGCGGTAGAGAGGATCAGGATCTTCTTCATTGCGTATACGCTCCCAGGTTGAACAGAACTGCTCTGTCTTGTTGGCCCCGCCCTGTGCCGGACGCGGCAACCGGGCCTTCCGGCCCGGAATTCCGTCACACCGGATCGAGGGCGCGCGCATCCTGCGGTGCCCAGCCGATCCTGATCTTCTCGCCGGGGGTCAGCACGCGCTGACCCAGCGTGTTGCGGCTCTTGATGACGAAATCGTCATGCCCCGCCACCTTCAGCACGGTGCGGAACAGGTCGCCCATATAGATGACCTCCACCACTTCCGCCTCGATCATATGCGCGTCCGCAGGCAGCAGCTCCGGCTTGAACTCCACCCGCTCGGGCCGGATCGACACCAGCGTCTTCTGCCCCTTGGCCGATACGTTCACCGGCGTCGCATCGATCAGCTCGCCCGTGTTCAGCCGCACCAAAGCGCGCCCGCCCCTGATCTCCTCGACCGTGCCTTCCAGCCGGTTGTTCTCGCCGATGAACTGCGCGACGAAGCTGTTGTCGGGACGCTCGTAAAGATCAGCCGGCGGCGCAAGCTGCTGGATGCGCCCGTCGTTGAACACCGCGATCCGGTCCGACATGGTCAAGGCCTCGCCCTGATCATGGGTGACGTAAACAACTGTAATCCCAAGCGATTCATGCAGGTGCTTGATCTCGAACTGCATGTGTTCGCGCAACTGCTTGTCCAGCGCGCCCAAAGGTTCGTCCATCAAGACCAGCTTGGGATCGAACACCAGCGCGCGCGCCAGCGCGATCCGCTGCTGCTGACCGCCCGACAATTGCGCCGGACGGCGGTTGGCAAAGGCCCCCATCTGAACCATGTCCAGCGCGCGTTTGATCTTGTCCTCGCGCTCGGACTTGCCCATCCCGCGCACTTCCAACGGGAAGGCAAGGTTCTCGCCCACCGTCATATGCGGAAACAGCGCGTAGTTCTGGAACACCATACCGATCCCGCGCTTGTGCGGCGGCACTTGGTTGATGGGACGGCCGTCCAGCAGGATTTCCCCGTTCGTGGCCGTCTCGAACCCCGCCAGCATCATCAGGCAGGTCGTCTTGCCCGACCCCGACGGCCCGAGCATCGTAAGGAATTCCCCCTTCCCGATGGTCAGGTTCAGGTCCTTCACGACAAGGGATACCCCGTCGTAACTCTTTTGTACGTGGTCGAACACGACGAATGCGTCGCCCTGGCCCGCTGCAGCCAATGCACTCTCCCCGGTCTTGGTGGCGGTTTTCCCGCTCATCTTGCCCCTGACTAAAGCCAAAGGCCGCCGGCAATGCAACCGGCTTATCCAGTATCGTCGGTAACATTCGGCAATGCGGGAAAATAGGCAAGTTTGCGACCCATTCGCCGGACAATGCGGCAGCTTATGGCGTCGGGAAAGGCAAACTGCCTTCCTTTGCGTCAATCCGCCCCACAGCACACCGCCGCGCCGCAGCAATTCCGCACCATCACGCCACGCCGATCAGGCCGCCGCGCGGTGCCCCTGCGCGCCCAAAGGGCCGCGCCGGGGGGCCATAGATCGCCTCCGCCTCCACCAGCCCCGCCAGAACCGGGCCCAGCATCGGCAGGGCGGTCAGGATTTCCGGCCCCACCACCCCCGGCGCGGGATACAGCGTTCCCGCCGCCATCCCTTCTGCGAAGACGATCCCGTGCCGCTCTAGCAAAATCTGATGATACCTTACCTGCCGCTTGCCGCGCGCCACACGCATCCCCGCGTCACCCGCCTGCACCAGCTCCTGCGCCGCAATCAGCCGCCCGCAGTCCCGCAACAGCACCGCTTGCCCGGGTGCCACCAGCACCTCCCCCCGGTTTCCCGCCGCCCCGGCCCGGATCGCCACCGGCCTATGATGCGGCGCAACCTCCAGCGACTCACGCTCCAGCATCCGCGCCCCGGTCCAGATCACCCGCCGCAGGCCGTGATCCATCGTCACCACCCGGTCGCCCGCACGAAGCCGTTCCACCGGCACCTCACCTTGCTCTGCAAGGATGCGCGTGCCCGCCGCAAACCCCGCAAGATGCGGCCCGGGGCACAGCGCGCCACACCCCTCCGGTGCCACGGGGCAGGGAAGGACGATGCTTTCCCCCATGCCAAAGGTCAGAACCCGCCGTCCCGCGTCATTGTTCGAAATGATCACATCTGACCAGCATATGACCTGACCGGATGCATCAAAAAAGTTCGAAAAATTTAATTCATCAGGAACCACCACCCGCCGCCCGATCGACCGGCGCAGCCCTCCGACGGCGCTTGGACCCACCGCCTCTGCCCCGAACGGCACAAAGCCACTCAAATCCTGCATCTGGAACCACCCGCCCCCAAAGGCGGCACTTCGCACGAACCGATCCGCCCCTGCACAAGCCTAGATCCGCGACCTTAACGCCCGCCTAAGCGGCCCCTAGGCCGCTGCGCGCCGTCTTGGGTTCGGCCCCTCGACCACCTGCCGCCGCTTCGCCACGGGCCGCGCGGTCGGACCATAAAGCTCCTCTGCCGAAACAAGCCCGGCCAGCACCGGACCCAAAAGGGGGAAGGCCGCCGCAATCTCGGCCGCCACCACCGCGCCAAGTGCGGCAACGGCGACCGGGCCGGGATACATCGTTTCCGTGGCCATCCCCTGTGCAAAGACGATCCCGTGCCGCTCCAGCAGCAGATGGTGATAGCCGACTTCGCGCTTGCCCTTTGCGATGCGGAAACGCGGGTCGTCCAGTTCGGCCAGATGCTTGGCCCGTACCAGCATGTCCACCCCGTCCACCGCGCAAAGCACCGCATGGTTGGGGGACACCAGCACGTCCCCCCGGTTGCCCAGCGCCCCGTCACGGATCAGCACCGGCCTCTGCAACGGCTCCGCCTCAAGTGCGGCACGGTCCAGATGCCGCCCGCCCGCCCAGACCACGCGCTGCAGCCCATGATCCAGCGTCACCACGCGGTCGCCCACCCGAATCTCCTCGACCGGAACCTCCCCCCGTTCCGTCAGAATCAGCGTCCCCGTCCCAAAGCATGGCACGCCCAGTTGATACAGCCCCGGCTGCCCGGAAATCAGCGCCGGATCGACACCGACCAGACGGATGACCACGTCGCCGGGGAAGGTAACGATCGACCCGCCCGCCCCGTCCGATGCGATGACCGCATCCTGCCAATTCACGGGATTGCCCTGCGCATCCAGCAGCGCCGACACGTCGATCCGGTCGGTGAACCGCCCGTCGACCAGTGTCAGGTCCAAGTCGGTGATCACATCCTGCCCACCGCCCGGCGTCAGGACGAAACGGTCCGCCCCCGCGCCACCCGTCAGCCTGTCGGTGCCTGCCCCACCCGTGATCGTGTCGTTGCCTTCGCCGCCAAGGACCGAGTCATTCCCGTCCCCCGCGTCCAGCAGGTCCGCCCCCGCCCCACCATCAACCGTGTCATTGCCGTCCCCGCCTTCCAGCGAATCCGCGCCTTCTTTGCCAAACAGCAGGTCCGCCCCGCCCCCGCCGAACAGGCGGTCATCGCCCGATCCTGCATCGACGGTATCCGACCCGACCCCGCCCGTGATCGTGTCCCCGCCCGCCCCCGTCAGCAGGCTTTCCACCTCCGAGAAGGTGGTGGTTCCCGCACCGCTCGACACCGTCCCCGCCCCCGAGGACGTGAAGGTGACCGTCACCCCCGTCGTCAGACCCGAAACGTCGAGCGTATCATTCCCCATCCCGCCGACGATGCTGTCCGAACCGTCTGACGCACCGATCACGAAGACGTCGTTGCCCGCCCCACCCGTCAGCGTGTCCGCCGCCGCGCCACCGGCCAGCGTGTCATCCCCATCCCCACCCGACAGCGTGTCCGAACCCGCGCCACCCGCAAGGCTGTCATTGCCTGCCCCCGTGTCGACGCTGTCCGCACCCGTTCCGCCGACGACGGTATCGTTGCCCACCCCGGTCTGCACACGCTCGATGGCGCTGAACGTGACATTCGTCCCCGACGCCACGATGCTGCCCGACCCGGTCCCCGACAGGGTGACCGTGACCCCGCTCGTGATCAGGCTCGTGTCGATCACGTCACCACTGGTCTGCGTGGTCGTCCCGGCCAGGATCGTGTCGGCCCCGTCGTTCACATCGATCAGGAAGGTGTCATCCCCCGCCTGACCCAACAGCGAGTCGTTCCCGCTTCCGCCCCTGAACGTGTCGTTGCCCGTCCCGCCGTCGATCAGGTCGGCTCCGGCCCCGCCCAGCAGGACGTCATTGCCCGTCCCGCCGAACAGCATGTCCGCATCCGCGCCGCCATCCATTGTGTCGTTGCCGGCATTCCCGACCAGCGAGTCGGTGCCCGTCCCGCCCTCCAGCAGGTCGCCGCCCGATCCTCCGGTGATGCTGTCATTGCCGCCCTGCCCCGACAGCGTCACCGCCGCAGTGCTGGACCCCGCCGTCAGCTGATCGACGAATTCCGTCCCGATCACGCCCTCGATCCCGGTAAAGGCGGTCCCGGCGACCCCGGACAGGTTCTGCGTCCCGCTGCCCGCCCCCGTGAAGTTGACCGTCGCCCCGGTCGTCGCACCCTGATAGCTGATCGTATCATTGCCCGCGCCACCGAAGACCGAGTCGATCCCTGATGCCGTGGTGATCAGGAACAGATCGTCCCCATCTTCGCCCGACAGGCTGTCCGTGCCCGCCCCGCCGCTGATCGTGTCGTTTCCGGTCCCGCCTAGGATCGTGTCGTTGCCGGCCCCGCCCGACAGGAAATCATTGCCCGCCCCGCCGCGCAGCGAGTCGTTCCCCGCCCCGCCCGTCAGGCCATTGTCTGCGCCCTGCTCGTAATCCAGTTGCCCCGGCGCGCCATAGCCAACGCCCGTCACCGTCGTCGCAGCGGTCGACGTGACCGTGTAGGACACCCCCGGCTGCAACGGCGCGGTCGAGACATAGCCAACCGTCGCAGCCCCCACGATCACCGAATAGAAGGTGACCGGCCCCCCCACCGGATCGCTGATGGTAAAGGCCGTGCCCAGCCGCACCGCCCCGCTCGCCACCGTCGCGCCCGCCGCATTGGTGACAACCGCCGTCTGCGTGGCATCCAGCGCCCCCGCCTGACTGCCCGCGAAGAAGGCGTCATCATCCGTGACGGTAAAGGTCAGACCCGACGTCGATGTCGACCAGTTCGGGTCCAGCATGAAGCTTGACCCGTTCGCAAGGGCGCCGCCCCCGCTGACCATGAAGGAACCGACGGCATAGCCGTCGATCACATAAGTTGGCATGTCACCGCTCGCGCCACGCCGCCCGGTCTTGCGCCGGTTCGGGAAAGACCCGGACTTTTGCCGGGATTAATACATTCTTAGGTATGTAAATTGTGGCAAAACTTTGGCATTCCGCCAATCTCGCCGCAAAACCGCCGTGTTCCACGGGTTTTCCCGCGACTGTGGCGCGCAAGACTCACCAAATCCCGCAACCTTCGGGGCCTGTTGGGAAATTCCTGTCGGAAGGGGGCTTCCCGACCGGGTCCGCCGGACCCGGTCGCGGAAGTCATGGTGCGGATGAAAGGACTCGAACCTTCACGGGAGTTACCCCACAGCGACCTCAACGCTGCGCGTCTACCAATTCCGCCACATCCGCACGATCTGGCTTGGTGGCGGCTGTTTAGCGAAGGCCTCCGTCGAAGGAAAGAGGAAAAATCGCCCCCTTTCCGCCCGTCCTCATCGCCCCGAAAGCGACGCCTTCAACTCGCCCGCAGCCGCCTCTGCGATGGCGCGGTGGGTCTTCAGCCGCGCCCCGGCCCGTGCCTCGCGCAGCCGCGCCGCCATCGTCGCGAAGAAACGCCCGACCGGCGTGCCCTCCTTGGGCGCGGGCAGCGTCCGGCGGTTGTGGGCGTTCATCTCGGCCCGCATCCGGTCGGCATTGCGGATCAGCGCCTCGGTCGGGATCAGCCCGCCCTCGCCCGGCGTGAAGAACCCCGAACAGCGCCCGGCACAACGCGCCGCCGTCGCCGGAAACTCCACCAGCCCCGCCCGTGCCGCCACATGGCGCAGCGTCACCGGGTTGTAATTGTAGATATGCCCGTAATGGAACAGCCGTCCGCGCAACTTGTTGCACATATCCGCCTCGATATCCGGCACCTCGATGTAAAGAAGGCCCCCCGGCCGCAACCAGCCGCGCAGCCGCTGCAGCGACTCCACCGGGTCGCGCAGATGCTCCAGCACATGGCTCAGCCGGATCATGTCAAAGGTTTCCGGGCCGAAACCGCAATCCTCCATCCGCCCCGTCGTCACGGCCAGACCCAGCTTCTCGCGGCAATAGGCGGCATAGCCCTCATTCGGCTCCACCGCCGTCACATCCGCCCCCAGCTTCGTCGCCAGAAACGAGAACTCCCCGCTCCCCGATCCCAGATCCAGCCACTTCCCCCCGCGCTCATAGACATCGCGGAACGCCAAGAAATGCCCGTTCAGCCGGTCAAGGTTGCGCCACACCTGCCGCAGGCGCGGTTCCTCCGCCCCCTTGTAGCTCTTGCGGTAATCCTGCCGGTAAAAAGCCTCCAGCTCCGCCTCGCCCGGAATCGGATCGTTGTGCACCACGCCGCAGCCCGAACACAGCACCGTCACCAGCGGCTGACCGTGCCGATCCTTCCGCGAGACGACCTCGCTCCCCCGCGCCCCGCACAATGCACAGTTCACCGTCATGCAGCCCCCCTTCGCACCGTCGGAACGGCCCAGCCATCCCCGTATTCCGGCACCCCCAAAGCACAGCTTGCGGAAATGTTTTGTTTTCGATCATTTGCCAAGAGAAGAAATGGAAGATGCGCGAAGGAATGTCATGACCGACTGGTCCCATCTCGCCGGTCTCAGCCCCTATCTTCCCACGCTTGCCGCGATGGAAGACCGCGTCGCCGCGATCCACGAAGGCCGCGCGCCCGAAGCGGTGTGGCTCCTCGAACACCCGCCGCTCTACACTGCGGGCACCTCGGCCAAGCCTGCCGACCTCGTCGATCCCAACCGCTTTCCCGTGTTCGAAACGGGCCGCGGCGGCCAATACACCTATCACGGCCCCGGCCAGCGCGTGGTCTACTGCATGCTCGACGTGGGCGCGCGGGGCCGCGATGTGCGCTGCTTTGTCCGCGCGCTGGAAAACTGGGTCATCGCCACGCTCGCCGAATTCAACGTCACGGGCGAAATCCGCCCCGGCCGCGTCGGCGTCTGGGTCACCCGACCCGACCGCCCGCCAAACGCCGACGGCACCCCGGCCGAAGACAAGATCGCCGCCATCGGCGTGAAACTTCGCCGCTGGATCAGCTTTCATGGCATCTCGATCAACGTCGAACCCGACCTGTCGCATTTCTCGGGCATCGTGCCCTGCGGCATCACCGACCACGGCGTGACCAGCCTCGTGGACCTCGGCCTGCCCGTCACCATGGCCGACCTCGACGCCGCCCTGATGACCACCTTTCCCCGCTTCTTCCCGCCCGACGGCGGCCTCCACCCAGATGGCCGCAGCCCGGCGACCTGTGCCTTGTAACCCCGGAAACCGCGCACCGCGCCTGCCACCTGACGATCCGGGATGCAGGCCCTACAGACCATTCCCTGCAACCACCATTTCCGGGCCGACCTCAAAACGGGGCTCGGCTGCGTCCCCGGATTGGGCGAACGCATCGCCTATTGGCTGTTCATGGTCGCCCTGACCAGACCCTCGGGTCTTTCCTGCGCGCGCCTCTGCGGCGCGAGCCAGCGCCGCACCAGATTGCCCGCAACTCCTGCCGCGCTCTGTGCAGCTGCGTTCAGTAGCCCTGCCCAAAGAAATCCGCGCGCCCCTCGTCACCATCGACGCAACCGACCACTTGACCCGCGTCACCACGACCAACGGCCGCGCGCTGCTCCCTCTCCGCCTCTCCGACACCATCGCCAAGACCGCGCCCCCCACCGCCTGCGCATCCACCGCGCGCACGGGTTCGGCTGCGACCAGATCACCGCCCCCCGCCGCGAATCCCTGCGCGGCTTCGTCACCTCCTCCAAGGGCGCCCACCCTCCCGTCAGCCGCAGCCACCGCGCCGCCATCCGACAGGCCGGCCTCTTCGCGCCCCCTGATCGCGTGGCCAGCACCGCATCCCGGCGGCTGCGACCTTTGAACCGCTTGCATTGGTAAGAAAAACATACCAATCTACAGGCCGTTCTCCCGGCATCACCCGCCGGATCAAGCCCGCAACCCACAAGAGACACCCATGACAAAGACGCTGATCGCCACCCTCGCAACCCTCGCCGCTCTGACTGCCCCCGCCCTCGCCGCAGGCGACGCCGCCAAAGGCGAAGCCGAATTCAAGAAGTGCAAGGCCTGCCACGCCATCATCGCCGCCGACGGGACCGAGATCGTCAAGGGCGGCAAGACCGGCCCGAACCTCTTTGGCGTTCTGGGCCGCCCCGTGGGCGGACTGGCCGATTACGCCTATTCCGACTCGCTCAAGGCCGTCGGCGCCGCTGGCAAGGTCTGGGACGAGCCGATGCTCGCCGCCTACCTCCCCGACCCCAGCGCATGGGTCAAGGAACAGACCGGCGATGCCGCCGCCAAGTCCAAAATGGCCTTCAAGCTGTCCAAGGGCGCCGAAGACATGGCCGCCTACCTCGCCACGCTGAAATAAGTCGCGCCATGCGATCATTTAGGGCGCGCGGGGCCACCCCGCGCGCTCTTGCCATGTCAAAGCGGCAAATTCCTTCACACGGAATTTGCCAAGACTTTTCCGAAAAGTCGCGCCCCCCTGTAGGCTCCACGCCCCGCCCTGCGCCGCCCCCCCCGCGACGATGCGTCGCCCCGCAACACCCCGCCCTGCGTCGCTTTTGTTGATCTGCGTCAAAGTCCGTCATTGCCGCCGTCCCCTTGCGCGATTAAACACAGCCCCATAAGGGAACCACGGTCCGGCCAGCGAAAGCCGGATACTTGCTTGAAATAAACGGGAGACGCCAATGGCCGACGCAGCCATTCATGGCCATGACCACGACGAGCGGGGCTTCTTCACCCGCTGGTTCATGTCCACGAACCACAAGGACATCGGGATCCTCTACCTCTTCACCGGCGGCATCGTCGGTCTGATCTCCGTCATCTTCACCGTCTACATGCGGATGGAGCTGATGCACCCCGGCGTCCAGTACATGTGCCAAGAAGGCCTGCGCTTCGTGGCCGACGCCGCGGCGACCTGCACGCCCAACGGCCATATCTGGAACGTCACCATCACCGCCCACGGCATCCTGATGATGTTCTTCGTGGTGATTCCCGCGCTCTTCGGCGGCTTCGGCAACTACTTCATGCCGCTGCAGATCGGCGCGCCGGACATGGCCTTCCCGCGAATGAACAACCTGTCCTACTGGCTCTACGTTGCGGGCACCTCGCTCGCCGTGGCCTCGCTCTTCGCCCCCGGTGGCGGCGGCGAACTGGGCTCGGGCGCGGGCGTGGGCTGGGTGCTCTACCCGCCGCTCTCCACCACCGCCGAAGGCGGCTACGCCATGGACCTCGCCATCTTCGCGGTGCACCTGTCGGGTGCCTCCTCGATCCTCGGCGCGATCAACATGATCACGACCTTCCTGAACATGCGCGCCCCCGGCATGACCATGCACAAGGTGCCGCTCTTCGCTTGGTCGATCTTCGTGACCTCCTGGCTCATCCTGCTGGCCCTCCCGGTTCTCGCCGGCGCCATCACGATGCTGCTCACGGACCGCAACTTCGGGACCACCTTCTTCACGCCCTCGGGCGGCGGTGACCCGATCCTCTACCAGCACATCCTGTGGTTCTTCGGCCACCCGGAAGTCTACATCATCATCCTTCCCGCCTTCGGGATCATCTCTCAGGTCATCGCGACCTTCTCGCGCAAGCCGATCTTCGGCTACCTGCCGATGGTCTATGCGATGGTGGCCATCGGGGTGCTCGGCTTCGTCGTCTGGGCGCACCACATGTACACCGTCGGCATGTCGCTGACCCAGCAGTCCTACTTCATGCTGGCGACCATGGTCATCGCGGTGCCCACCGGCATCAAGATCTTCTCGTGGATCGCGACCATGTGGGGCGGCTCGATCGAGATGAAGACCCCGATGCTCTGGGCCTTCGGCTTCCTCTTCCTCTTCACCGTCGGCGGCGTCACGGGCATCGTGCTCTCGCAGGCCGGGGTGGACCGCGCCTATCACGACACCTACTACGTCGTGGCCCACTTCCACTATGTGATGTCGCTCGGTGCCGTCTTCGGCATCTTCGCGGGCGTCTACTACTGGATGGGCAAGATGTCGGGCCGCCAGTATCCGGAATGGGCAGGCAAGCTGCACTTCTGGGCGATGTTCATCGGCTCCAACCTGACCTTCTTCCCCCAGCACTTCTTGGGCCGTCAGGGCATGCCGCGCCGCTACATCGACTACCCCGAGGCGTTTGCCTATTGGAACTGGTGGTCGTCCATCGGCGCCATGGTCGCTTTCTCCTCCTTCGTCTTCTTCATCGGTGTGGTCATCTACACCCTGAAGTTCGGCAAGAAGGTGACCGAGAACAACTACTGGAACGAACACGCCGACACGCTGGAATGGACCCTCCCCTCCCCGCCGCCGGAGCACACCTTCGAACAGCTCCCCAAGCAATCGGATTGGGACAAGGGCCACGCCCACTAAGGCAGCGCCAAGACGGACAAAAGGCCCCGGAGATATCCGGGGCCTTTTCTTTTGCGCCAAAGCCCGCGCCCAGCCCCACCCCCGGGAGGGTCCTCAGACCCTCCCGGACCCACCCGAGGGTATTTGGACCAAGATGAAGCAGCGGTCTTCATC
>JBDKFE010000157.1:0-14588 GCA_039798885.1 Pseudomonadota bacterium
TGCAACCCCTATCTGGGGATCGCCGCCAGCCTTGCCTGCGGCTATCTGGGCCTGAAGGCGGGCAAGATGCCCCGCGCCGAATGCACGCAGGACGCCTATAACATGGAGACGGACCTGCCCTACAACCTTGGCGACGCACTTGACCTGCTGGAAGAGGACGCCGCCCTGCGCGAGGCGCTGGGGGTGGAATTCTGCAACGTCTACGACTCGGTCAAGCGCAACGAATACAAGGAATTCTTGCAGGTCATCAGCCCGTGGGAGCGTGAGCATCTTCTGCTGAACGTGTAACCCATGAACCTGCTGCACGCGAATGACCGGGCGGGGGAATATCCCCCGTCCTACTACGCCGCCACACGCGCCGCGTTTGCGCCCCTGCCGCCCTTGCAGGGTGCGGCGCGGGCCGATGTCTGCATCGTGGGGGGCGGGTACACGGGCCTGTCCGCCGCGCTGCATCTGGCGCAGCGGGGCCTGTCCGTGATCGTGCTGGAAGCCCATCGCGTGGGCTTCGGCGCGTCGGGGCGCAATGGCGGGCAGGTGGGCAGCGGGCAGCGGCTGGATCAGGACGCGCTAGAGGCGGCGGTCGGTCTGGACGATGCCAAGAAGCTTTGGTCCTTCGCGCAAGAGGCGAAGGACATGGTGCGCGGGTTGATCGCCCAGCATGACATGCCCGTGCGGTTCCACCCCGGCATCGCCCATGCCTGCTGGACCGAAAGCGAGGTGCGCCATGCGGCGGCCTATGCCGACAAGCTGCGCCGCGATTATGGTTACGATCAGCTCGAACCCCTCTCGCGCGGGGGCATCGGCCGCCTGATCCCCTCTGGCGTCTTTGCCGGGGGCGAGATGGACCGGGGCGCGGGGCATGTGCATCCGCTGAACTACGCCATCGGCCTTGCCCGTGCCGCGCAGGCGGCGGGGGCGGTGATCCATGAGCGGTCGGAAGTGGTGACGATCACCCATGGCGCAAAGCCTGTGGTGGAAACGGCAGGCGGCCGCGTCACCTGCGACCACCTGATCCTTGCCTGCAACGGCTATATGGGGTCGCTGGAACCACAGGTCGCCGCCCGCGTGATGCCCATCAACAACTTCATCGTGGCAACCGAACCCTTGGGCGACCGCGCGCAAGAGGTTCTGGCCGAACCGGTCGCCGTGGCCGATACGAAATTCGTGGTGAATTACTGGCGCCTGTCCGAAGATAACCGCCTGCTCTTCGGGGGCGGCGAAAGCTATGGCTACCGCTTCCCCGACATCGTCAAGACCGTCCGCAAACCCATGCTAGACATCTACCCCGCCCTGCGCGACGTGAAGATCGACCACGCTTGGGGCGGGACGCTGGCCATCACCATGACGCGCAACCCCTGCTTCCTGCGGGTCGCGCCCAATGTCCTGTCGGCGTCGGGCTATTCCGGGCATGGGGTGGCGCTGGCCACACTCGCAGGCCGGATCCTGGCCGAGGCGGTGGCGGGTCAGGCCGAACGCTTCGACCTGATGGCGCGCCTGCCCACGCCGCGCTTCCCCGGCGGAGTGGCGCTGCGCTGGCCGCTGCTAGTGCTTGCGA
This sequence comes from Pseudomonadota bacterium, assembly GCA_039798885.1. GTDB lineage: Bacteria > Pseudomonadota > Alphaproteobacteria > Rhodobacterales > Rhodobacteraceae > Paragemmobacter. The sequence goes on from JBDKFE010000157.1 coordinate 1,556, forward strand.
TGACATGGTATTCCATGCGCGACAGGTTGGGGCTCTGACCCCGCCTGTCGGCGGTTTCCCGCAGGGTGACGTGGGGAAAATCCTTCTGTCATGCACTTGTCACTGGAAATGTGGCACGCGTCCCTTTACAGAAAATCAGAACAAGACTTTCAGAAAAGGTGCAGGGATGGCCCCCGACGGACAGACGCTCGCCCCCAATGTCTATGACGCCGAACCGATCCCCGACGCCGCGCGGGCCGAGATCGACAGGCTGCTGACATCGGGCGACCTGTTCCGCTACACCGCGCCCGAGAATGCGCCGGTGGCCCTGCTGGAATCCGAATTCGCGGCCCTGCTGGGATCGCGCTATGCGCTGGCCGTATCGTCCTGCTCTGCTGCGCTGTTCCTGTCGCTCAAGGCGCTGGACCTGCCGCGCGGGGCCAAGGTCCTGATCCCGGCCTTCACCTTTGCCGCCGTGCCGTCGTCCATCGTCCATGCCGACTGCACGCCCGTTCTGGTGGAAGTGGGTGAAAATTACCGCGTCGATATGGCCGATTTCGAAGCGAAGCTGGACGACGCCGCCGCCGTGATGATCAGCCACATGCGCGGCCACACCTCGGACATGGATGCCATCATGGCGCTTTGCGACGCGCGCGGCATCCCGGTGATCGAGGATGCGGCCCATTCGCTGGGCACCACATGGAACGGGCGCAATATCGGCACCATCGGCAAGGTCGGCTGCTTCAGCTTCCAGTCCTACAAGCTGGTGAACGCGGGCGAAGGCGGGATCATGGTCACCGACGACCCCGAAATCGCGGCGCGCGCCATCATCATGTCGGGCGCGTATGAGGAAAACTGGAAAAAGCATCCCGGCCTGTCGAATTCCTGCGCGCATTGGCAGAACAAGCTGCCGCTTTACAATCTGCGTATGCAGAACCTGTCGGCGGCGGTGATCCGCCCCCAACTGCCCGAAGTCGCGCGCCGCGTGACGCGGGGCCGCACCAACCACGATTGGGTGGCGGACCGCCTGAACGCCTGCGGGTTCCTAACCGTGCCCCCGGCCCTGCCGCAGGAAAGCCGCGCGCCGGATTCCATCCAGTTCAACCTGTCGGGCGATTGGTCCGACGAACAGGCCCGCGACTTCCAAAAGGCCGCGAAACGGCGTGGCGTGTCGGTGCAGGTCTTCGGCCTGTCCGAAGGCAATGCGCGGGCCTATTGGAACTGGCAATTCTTGGGCGACGTGCCGGACCTGCCCAAAACCCGCGCGATGCTGATGCGCGCCTGCGACGTGCGCCTGCCCGCCCGCCTGACAGAGCCGGAACTCGACTACATCGCCAGCGCCCTGACCGACGCCGCGCGCGAAGTCATGGCCTGACAAGGAAATTCTGGCGAATTTCCTTGGCCCCGATCTTTCTGCGAAAGATCCCCCCGCGCTGACCCCGATCCTTCGCCAGAAGGATCGTCCCGAAGAATTTTCGCCAGAAAATTCTTCGCCCTACAGCGTGCGCAGCGCATCCCCCAGCCAAGGCCAAGCCGCCCGCGCGGGTTCCACCACCTGCGCGGCCAAAAGCCGGCGCAGCCGCCCCGCCACCTCTCCCGGCATGTCGCGCAGCACGCCGGCGCGGGCATGCAGCGACAGCGTCCGCCCAAAGGGATCAAAGGGCAAGGGCCGCACCTCTACCGCATCGCGGAACCGCGCCGCATGGTGCAGGGCGAGCGGCGTCAGAATCGTCCAGCCCGCCCCCGCCGCCACCATGGCAAGGATGGGGGTATAGCTGTCCAACTCGAACCGAGTGCCGACGCGCAGGTTCTGCCGGGCCAGATGCGCCGCGATCTGGCGGCCCATCAGGTGCCGCGTGGTGTATTGGATCAACGGCAGCGCCGCGACGTCGCCCCCTTTCGGCACCACGGCAAGGAAGGGTTCCACCAGCAGCGGATGCACCTCGCGCCACCCTTCGGGGGCATCCAGCGCCGCGTCGGCGGCCACCACGATATCCAGCGCCCGGTTGGACAGTTGCTCTAGCAGATGATGGCTCGCCCCCGTTTCCAGCAGGAAGCGACAGCCCTTCAGCGCCCCGGCCAGTTCCGCAAGCAATTGCGGCGTCACCTCGGCGTCCAAATCCTCGATCATCCCCAGCCGCAGCGTCGTCAGCCCCGACAGGTCGGACAGCGCAAGCTCGGCCCGCGCCTCGGCCTCGGCGTTCAGGATCACTTGCGCGTGGCGGCGGAACATCGTCCCGGCGGGTGTCATCGTCATCGGACGCGCGCCACGGTCCAAAAGGATCGTGCCCAGCGCCGTTTCCAACGATGACAGTTGCTGGCTCACCGCCGACGGGCTGACGCCCAGCCGCCGCGCGGCGGCCGAAATCGCGCCCTCTTCGGCGGCGGCAAGGAAGACCTCGATCCCCCAAAGCGTGACGCGACCCGTCCCTTCGGTCATGGGCCGCTCCTCGACGGGTTACAGTTTCGACAGCTTCTTCTGAAGCTCGGCCAGTTGCTGCTTGATCTGCGCCAGTTCGGCATCCTTCGATGGTGCCTCTGCCGGGGCCTCGTCCTTGGCCGGGCCGGACCCGCCCCAGCCGGGGATGCCGCCCATGAAGGCCTGCATGAACACCTCTTGCTGCTTGCGCATCGCCTCGAACCCCGGCATCGCGGCCATGGGGTTGGGGAAGGCCGACAGGTTTTCCATCATCTTGGACTGCCCGTCGCGCAGCATCTCAAAGCTCGCGGCAAGGAATTGCGGCACCACCGACTGCATCTCGGTCGTGTAGGACCGGACAAGGTCGGTCAGCACATTGATGGGCAGGACATTTTCGCCCTTCGATTCATGCTCGGCCACGATCTGCAGCAGATATTGCCGCGTCAGGTCGTCGCCGGATTTCAGGTCGACGATCTGCACCTCGCGGCCCGCGCGGATGAAGCCTGCGATGTCTTCCAAGGTGACGTAATCCGACGTCTCGGTGTTATAGAGGCGGCGGCTGGCGTAGCGCTTTATCAGAAGCGGCTTGTCGGTCTCGGCCATGCGGCCCCCTCCCTGTTCCCTTTTATTTTGCAGCTGCATTGGCTGCATTGCAGAGAAGTCTAGGACAGGGAAAATCAAAAAGAAAGGGCGGGCACAGGGCCCGCCCGAGAGCGCGTCAATCCGACAGGGAGGCGTAGGAGACGCGTGATCCCGTGGATTACTTCGCAGCCGCAGCAGCTTTTTTCGCGACCGAGGTCACTTCGGCGGTCGCCTTCTTGACGGCGGCGGTCGCGTCTTCCGAGAAGTCCTTGCCAGCGGACAACATCAGTTCAACCGTTTCCATCTGAACCTTCTTCGCCACTTCGGCAAAGGCGGCCATGTTTTCGGCGGCCATTTCGGCATAGGCCGAAGCGAAATCGGTCACCGACTTGGTGTATTCGGTCGGCTCGGCCTTGGCCTTGGACACGTCGCCCAGCTTGACGATGGTGTCCTTGGTCCACTTTGCGGTGATCTCGGTCGACTTTTCGGCGGCTTCGAGCGCCACTTTCGACAGCTTCTCGCCAACGGCAGCCTGCGTCTTGAACGCGTTTTGCAGGGCAGAGGCATCAACCGGGAAGGACGCCATCATGTCCTGCACGACTTTGGTGAAATCGGGGGTCTTGGTCATTTCGGTTACTCCTGGCGATCCGGGCGGGATGCTCTGTTTCGATGACCAAGATATACATGCTGCAGCGCAGCAATTCAAGTATTTTTCTGCAATGCAGCATTGCGACTGCGGAATGCATCCCGCCGTCGCTGCCGCATCACCCAAGTGCTTGAATTTTCAACCCGCCGGCGTGGCGGCCACATAGGTCCCCGGTGCTGGGGCCAGTACCTCGGCCCCCGAATCGCCGGGAATTCGGGCCTTCACCTTCTTGCCGGATTGCTTGGCCAACCACTCGGCCCAGCGCGGCCACCAGCTGCCCTGATGATACGTGGCACTGGCCTTCCACGCCTCGGGTGTGCCCTGCACGGGGCCGTCATTGGTGTAATGGCCGTACTTCCCCTTGGAGGGCGGGTTGATGATCCCCGCGATATGGCCGCTTTCGGACAGGATGAAGGTCTTGTCCTTCGATCCCATCTGCCGCACGCCGTTAAAGCTGCCCCGCCAATGCGCGATGTGATCCGTCTCGCAGGCGATGGCGCAAATCGGCAGCGTCACATCGGCCAGTGTCACGGGCTTGCCAAAGACGGGGAAGCCGGTGGTCGCGAACTGGTCCCGCTGGCAAAGCCCGCGCAGATATTCCACGGCCATCTTCGCGGGCAGGTTGGTGCCATCGCCGTTCCAGTACAGCAGGTCGAAGGCGGGCGGTGCCTCGCCCATCATGTAGCTTTTGATCGCGGGTTGATAGATCAGGTCGTTGGACCGCAGGAAGCTGAAGGTCCGGCTCATGAAGAAGCGCGACAGGATGCCGTCCTGTTCCGATTGCCGTTCGATCCCGTCCACGAAATCGTCGTTCAGGAACACACCCACTTCGCCGGGGTCCGAGAAATCGGTCAGCGTGGTAAAGAGCGTGGCCGATTTCACCGACGGGTCGCCCGCCTTTTGCAGATGCGCCAGCGTCAGCGACAAGGTGGTGCCCGCGATGCAATAGCCCACGCAGTTGATCTGCTTTTCCCCGGTGATCCGCCGCACCTCGGCCATGGCGCGCAGGTATCCGTCGCGGATGTAGTCATCCATCGCCACGTCGCGATAGCTGCTGTCGGGGTTGACCCAACTGACCACAAAGACGGTGAAGCCCTGCTCCACCACCCATTTGATCAGGCTGTTCGCGGGTTTCAGGTCAAGGATGTAGAACTTGTTGATCCATGGCGGAAAGATCAGCAGCGGCGTCTGGTGGACCTTCTCGGTCACGGGCGCGTATTGGACCAGTTCGAACATCCGGTTGCGATAGACCACCGCGCCGGGCGTCGTGGCAAGGTTCTGGCCCACTTGGAAGGCCTCCTTGTCCGCCAGCGTGACCAACAGGTCGCCGCTATTGGCCTCGATGTCGTGGACAAGGTTTTCAAGCCCTTTGACAAGGCTTTCGCCATCCGTCTGGACCGCCTTTTCCAGCGCGTCGGGGTTGGTGCCAAGGAAATTGGTGGGCGAGAACATGTCCACGATCTGCCGCGTGAAATACTCCACCCGCCTCCGGTCGGCGGGGTCAAGGCTTTCCATGTCGCCCACGGCGGCCTGCACGGCCTCGGCATTCATCAGATATTGCTGTTTCAGATAGTTGAAGAACGGATGCGTTTCCCACAGGGGGTTCGAGAAACGGCGATCCTTGGGCGTTGCGTCCGGCGGGGCCTTCAACTCGCCCTTGGCCAATTGCTGCTGGGCCTCGACGTAGTGCTTCAGGCTTTTGCCCCAGTAGTTGATCTGATGTTCCAGGATTTTCGCCGGGTTCTGCATCATCTCGGCGAAATAGGCGGCGGCGGCCTTCATGTAGACATCGGGGGCGGGGCCATGCAGCGCGGTGTCCACCTGTTTCCGCTTGGCGAGGGCCACCATCAGGCGCTGGTTCAACTCTTCCAGCTTCGCAAGATTTTCGTTCAATTTGGCAAGTCGGGCGCCCGCATCGTTGTCATCCGTTGTCATGCGAATATTTCCCCCCTAATCTCGCCGCTGTGCAGCATACCGCCGCCGGTCCGGGGGGGAAAGCTGTGAATGCCGGTGTTGGCCCACCCGGACAAGGAGACGCACGTGCGCTATATGATGACTTACGACCTGATGGAGACGGCGCGCAACACGAACGAGTGGCTGGGTGCCACCGCGCGGGCCATGGCGTCGTATCCGGCCTTTGCGATGTCGATGAACCCGGTGCTGCCCATGATGGCCGCTTGGGGCGAAGTGACCGAACGCACCTTCAGCCGTATGATCGCCAAGCCTGACTGGGGCATCCGCTCCATCGTCGGCCCGGACGGGCAGGACCATCTGGTCGACGTCAAGACCGTGGTGGAAAAGCCCTTCGGCAACCTCGTGCAGTTCTTCGTCCGCCGCCGTGCGCCCATGGCGCGCAAGATCATGCTGGTCGCGCCCATGTCGGGCCATTACGCGACGCTGCTGCGGTCTACCGTTGCCTCGCTGCTGCCGGATGCGGATGTCTATGTCACCGACTGGCACAATGCGCGCGATATCCCCGTCTCCGCCGGCAAATTCGACATCGAGGATTACACCCTCTACCTCGTCGATTTCCTGCGCGCGCTTGGCCCCGACACCCATGTCATCGCCATCTGCCAGCCTGCCCCCCTGACCCTTGCCGCCACCGCCTATCTGGCGGCCGAGGACCCAGAAGCACAGCCCCGCTCGCTCACCCTGATTGGCGGGCCGATTGACCCCGATGCTGCCGCCACCGAAGTCACCGATTTCGGCCGCCGCGTCACCATGGGCCAGCTGGAACAGACCGTCATCCAGCGCGTGGGGTTCAAATACAAGGGCGCGGGGCGGCTGGTCTATCCGGGCCTGATGCAGTTGCAAAGCTTCATGTCCATGAACGCCGAACGCCATTCCAAGGCCTTTGCCGAACAGATCATGCGCGTCGCCCGCGGCGAGGCATCGGATCACGACGCCCATAACCGCTTTTACGACGAATACCTTGCGGTGATGGACATGACGGCGGAATTCTACCTTTCCACCGTCGAGCGCATCTTCAAGAACCGCGAAATCGCGAAGAACGAATTCACCGTCGCGGGCAAGAAGGTGGACATCGGCGCCATCACGCAGGTCGCGGTCAAGACCGTCGAAGGCGCGAATGACGACATCTCTGCCCCCGGCCAATGCATCGCCGCGCTGAAACTGCTGACCGGATTGCCGGACGCGAAGAAGGCCTCGCATCTTGAACCCGGGGCCGGGCATTACGGCATCTTTGCCGGGAAGTCTTGGCGTCTGAACATCCGCCCGCTGGTGCTGAACTTCATCGACTCGAACTCTGGCGCGCCCAAGGGCAAGCCGAAGATCAGCCTCGCGGCTTCGCAATAGTCCGCAGCATCATCGGCCCGTTCAAGAAGGCCTCGATCGCCGCCGTCACCGCCTCGGGCTGTTCCAGCGTGGGCAGATGGCCCGCACCGTCGATCACCTGCAAGGTGCCATAGGGCGCAAGCTGGGCCGCGAAATCCTGCCGCCGGACGGGGACCAGCGTGTCCTCTGCCCCGGCAAGGAACAGCAGCGGCATCTTCGCCCGCCTAAGCGTCTTTTGCTGATCCGGCCGCCGTTGCAGCGCGCGGGACTGGCGCAGGAAGGCCCCTTCGCCCAACGTCAGCGCCATATCGCGCAGCAGCGCCGCGATGTCCGCCGTCCATTCGCTGGGCGCAAGGCAGGCGTCGGGATATTCTTGGCCCACCACCTCTCGCAGCCGGCCCGCCTTGGCCGCGACCATCCGCGCCTCACGCGCGGCCGCCGTGGCGGGTGGTTCGGCCAAGGGATCGGTCGATATCAGCACCGCCCGCGTCGCCCGCCCATTTTCGCGCCGCAGGATATCCAGCGCCACATCGCCCCCCAACCCGTGCCCGATCACGGCAAAGGTCGGCGGCGCGGTGGCAAGGATCGCCTCGGCCATCTGTTCCACGCTGTCGCCCCCCGTGGGCAGCGCGATGTGCAGCGGATGGGTCGCACCCAGATGCACGATCTGCGGCAGGAAGATGCGCGCATCCGACAAAAGGCCGGGGATCAGGAGGAGGGGCTCCTTCACAACCCGCGGGCCCAGTCGGCGATAAGGGCGACGGTCTCGTTGGTCTGACCGGGGCTCATGATGTCGCCCGCAATGACGTGCGAGGATGGGTCGTCCCCCGGCCCCATCTGGCGCACCGCCACCTGCACCGGGCCGCGCCATGCCGCGATCACGGGGACGATGCGGGCGGGATCGATCACCTGATCGTCCCGGGCATAAAGGACCAGCGCCGGCGTCTTCGCCTGCCCGTAATCCGCCCCCCGCGCCGCCCGGATCAGCCGCGCCATGGGATAAAGCGCCACCGTGGGATAGTCGGTCGTCCAGTGCTGCCCCTGCTCCGCATTCTGCGGCACGAAGGACCGCGTCTCGCCCGCAACCGCCGCGCCCCAGCTTTCCACGAAGGGGGCATCCAGTATCCACTGTGCGGGCGCATGCACCCCGAAATTGGGCGAGATCAGCACCGTTCCCGCCAGCCCTTCGTTCAGCGCGGGGTCCGTCGCCGCCAGCGCCGCAAGCGTCCCGCCTGTGGATGTGCCGATCACCACCACCCGCTCGCCCAGCCGCCGACCGATGGCCATCGCCTCGGCCATGTCGTAAAGCCAATCCTCGGCGCTTGCCGCCGCCAACGCCGCGCCATCGCGCCCATGCCCCGCCAGCCGCGTGAAAAAGAGGTTGGCCCCCAGCGCCTTTGCCACCTCTTCCGGGACGGGGCGGATTTCGGCCGGACTGGCCGAAAACCCATGGACATAGACGACGGCCAGAGGCGTCCGCGCCCCCTTGGCCCCTGCCCAGACGATCCGCTTGGCGTCACCGGGCCGGATGTCCGAAAACTGCTGTTCCCGCTGTGCGACATAGGCTTCCGGGTTGGCCGGAATGTCCGAATCGGAAAAGGCTATCGCACGATCCACGCCCGTGCGCGGCACCCCGAACCACAGCGCCAGCCCCGCCACGGCCAAAATGGCCAGCAGCCGCCCAAACCACATCCCGAACGCCTGCATTACCCGCCCACCTCTTCAATCGCCGTGGTGATCATGGCAAGGCAGGCAGGCGTTGAAAAGCGGTGATCAGCCCCTTTCACCAACGTCACCCGCAGATCGTCGCACTCCGCATGATCCATCAGCCGCAGCGCCACCGCAGGCGGCACATCGGTATCGCCCGTCCCCTGCAGCACACGCACCGGAAAGGGCAGCCGCAAGGGCGCGCGCAGCACCAGCCGCGACCGCCCCTCGTCAATCAGCCGCCGCGTGATCGGGTACCCCTCGGGCGCATAGTCCGAAGGGATCACGATCCGCCCCTCATCCCGCAGCGCGGCACGCTGCGCGTCGGAAAACCCCGCCCACATGCTGTCCTCGGTGAAATCCGGCGCGGGCGCGATGCCCACCAGCGCCTTCACCCGCGCAGGCACCGCCCGCGCCAGCAAAAGCGATATCCATCCCCCCATGGACGACCCGACCAGAATCTGCGGCCCCTCGGTCCGCGCGTCGATCACGGCCAAGGCATCCTCGAACCAGTCGCCAATGCAGCCGTCTGCAAAAGCCCCGCTTGACTGCCCATGCCCCGAATAGTCGAACCGCAGGAAGGCCCGCCCCGCCCGTTCCGCCCAGTCCTGCAAATGGACCGCCTTGGTCCCCGCCATGTCCGACATGAACCCGCCAAGGAACACCACCCCCGGCCCCCGGCCCGGCGTCCGCACATGGGCGATCCGGCGCCCCTGCGGCGTGTCCAGATAGTCCACCATCCCCTGCCCCCCCTTTGCCTGCCCCGTCATACCGTCCCTCTGGACCGGATGCCACAGCCGCCCGCGCGGTTGACATTCCGCCCCGCCCCTTGCAGGAAGGCGCACCATAACCCGCAACCGGGCGTTCCGTGGGCGCCAAACCGACGAGGAGGCCGCATATGGCCCAGATTTCCCTGACATTCCCCGATGGCAACATCCGCCACTTCGACGCGGGCGTGACACCCGCGCAGGTGGCACAGGCCATCGCGCCCTCACTGGCCAAGGCCGCCATTTCGGCCATGGTCGATGGCCAGCACTGGGACCTGCAATGGCCCATCCACGGTGACGCCCGCATCTCCATCAACACGATGAAGGACGACGTCCCCGCGCTGGAACTGATCCGCCACGACCTTGCCCATATCATGGCCCGCGCGGTGCAAGAGATTTGGCCGGATGTGAAGGTCACCATCGGCCCCGTCCGCGATTACGGCTGGTTCTACGATTTCGACCGCGCCGAACCCTTCACCCCCGACGACCTCGGCCAGATCGAGGCGAAGATGAAACAGATCATCAACGCCCGCGATCCCATCCGCACCGAAGTCTGGTCCCGCGCCGATGCCATCGCGCATTACGAAAAGGCGGGCGAGCCTTACAAGGTCGAACTCGTCCACAAGATTCCCGCCGATCAGGACATCCGCATGTATTGGCACGGCAACTGGCAGGACCTGTGCCGTGGCCCGCATCTGCAGCACACGGGTCAGGTTCCGGCGGATGCGTTCAAGCTGACGCATGTGGCGGGGGCCTATTGGCTGGGCGATGCCACGCGCCCGATGTTGCAGCGCATCTATGGCGTGGCCTTCAAGAACCGCGACGATCTGAAGGCCCACATGACCATGCTGGAAGAGGCCGCAAAGCGCGACCACCGCAAGCTGGGCCGCGAGATGGGCCTGTTCCACATGCAAGAGGAAGCCCCCGGTCAGGTCTTTTGGCACCCCAACGGCTGGACCATCTACACCACGCTGCAGGACTACATGCGCCGCCAACAGCGCCGGGATGGCTATGTCGAGGTGAACACGCCCCAAGTGGTGAACCGCAAGCTCTGGGAAGCCTCGGGCCACTGGGAAAACTACCGCGAAAACATGTTCATCGTTGAGGTGGACGAAGATGGCGCACGCGAAAAGGTCGTGAACGCGCTCAAACCCATGAACTGCCCCTGCCATGTGCAGATTTTCAACGTGGGCCTGAAATCCTATCGCGACCTGCCGATCCGCATGGCCGAATTCGGCTCTTGCGCGCGCTACGAACCTTCGGGCGCGTTGCACGGGATCATGCGGGTGCGCGGCTTCACGCAGGATGACGCGCATATCTTCTGCACGCTGGATCAGGTCGAGCAGGAATCCACGAAATTCATCGAGTTTCTGGCGAAAATCTACTCCGACCTCGGCTTTGACAAATGGCGGGTGAAGCTGTCCACCCGCCCGGAAAAGCGCGTGGGTTCGGATGAAATCTGGGACAAGATGGAAGCCGCCCTTGCCAATGCCTGCATGGCGGCGGGCTATCCCTACGAGCTTTTCCCCGGCGAAGGGGCCTTCTACGCGCCCAAGCTGGAATTCGTCCTGACCGATGCCATCGGCCGCGATTGGCAATGCGGCACGCTGCAACTTGACCCCAACCTGCCCGAACGGCTGGACGCAAGCTATATCGGCGAAGATGGGGCCAAGCACCGCCCCTTCATGCTGCACCGCGCCTGCCTTGGGTCGTTTGAACGCTTCATCGGCATCCTGATCGAAAACCATGCCGGGAAACTGCCCTTCTGGCTGGCCCCGCGTCAGGTCGTCGTCGCCTCTATCGTGTCGGATGCCGATCCCTTTGTGGAAGAGGTCGTCACCGCCCTCACCCTCGCAGGGGTCCGGGCAGAGGCGGACATGCGCAACGAGAAGATCAACTACAAGGTCCGCGAACATTCCGTCGGCAAGGTGCCCGTCATCCTCGCCATCGGGATGAAAGAGGTCGAAGAGCGCACCGTCTCTGTCCGCCGTCTGGGCGAAACGCAGACCGAAACCCTGTCCCTCGACGCGATCGTGGCCGAACTTTCGGCCGCCGCGCTGCCGCCCGATCTGCGTTGACCCCCGACCTGCACCGACCCCCAACCTGCACTGACCAACAGGTGATTTGGACGTCGCAAAAGGCCCCTTCTGGGGCCTTTTGTGCTTGACTCGCCCCATGCGATTATAGCCGAAAAATCGGGCAGTAACCAAATTTTTCCCAATTTTCATTGGCTTGCACGCCGAGTCGCGCGCTCCGAATCCGGCTTGATTTTAATTTGCGCTTTGGCATGATTTTCGGCAGTGACGACAGACTTTCGACCGCCTCCTGCGACGCACAGGCCGGACCTAGGAAGACCTGGCAGCACGGCCTGACGGCAATACCGCCGCAGGGAGGTAGATGAAGGAGACGCGGAATGCCGACAGGCACCGTTAAATGGTTCAACACGACGAAGGGCTACGGGTTCATCGCCCCCGATGATGGCGGCAAGGACGTGTTCGTCCACATCTCGGCAGTGGAACGCGCCGGGCTGAAGGGTCTGAACGACAACCAGAAGATCGGCTACGAACTCCAGTCCGGGCGTGACGGTCGCGCTTCGGCAAGCGACCTCAAGCTGCTCTGACCTGCTGCAGAAATTCAACGAAAGGCCCGCGCTGCTGCGGGCCTTTCGTGTTTGTCAGACCAGTTTGGCCTGCACCGCCGCGTCCCATCCCAGATGCCACTCTGCCCCGTTGCGGATCACCGGGCGCTTCATCACCGTCGGTTGGGCGGCAATCTGCGCCTCAGGCTCCGACGCCTTCAGGAAATCGCTGAAGGCCCGGTAGGTGGTCGAGGATTTGTTGATCACAAGGTCGCCGAATTCCGTCACGATCTCGGCGATCTCGGCCGTGCTCAGCGGCTGGGCGCGCAGGTCGCGGAAGGTCACGTCTTGGCCCGCCGCCTGCAGCGCCTTCAGCGCCTTCTTGCAGGTGTCGCAGGTGGGAATGCCGTACAGGATCATCTCTCAGCCCTCATGCCGTGACGCGCCCGCCTTCCATAGACCGCAGGCGCGGCCCTTGCCAAGGCTCAGCCCGTCACCGCCCGCGTGATCACCACCCCGGCCCAGGCCGACAACCCCGTCAGCACCGTGCCCCAGACGGTATCCGTGACCACCATCTGCCAATGCCAATCCTTCATGATGGCGTAAGAGGTGAACTCGTAGGTTCCATAGGCCATCGCCCCGATGATCGCCGCCGGGATCAGCACCGGCGCCCCAGTCCGAAGCGCCGGGAGCGAGACGAGGTAGATCAGCCCCGCCACATAGGCCGCATAGAAGGCCGCCGCCGGGACCATGCGGATGTCGGTCAGCATCAGCGGCCCGATATGGCGGCTGAACAGCGGCTTCATCACCAGCGTCAGCATGATCGCGTCGAGGATCAGGAAGATGGCGGCGGTGGACAGGTAAAGGACGGCGATTTGCATGGGGCGCTCCTATGACGCGACACAGGTAGCGCGCAAGGGGGTGGGGGAAAGGGCCTGTTAACCAAGGGGTGGCCGGGCGGTGCTGCCTTGCGGAAGGAATGAGTGGTCGGAGGGTGCCGTGTTGGAACAAGAGAGATTGCAACCGGCCCATCCCGGCGACGTGCTGGCCGGGGAATTTCT
>JBDKFE010000158.1:0-11421 GCA_039798885.1 Pseudomonadota bacterium
CCGCCAGTTCCGGCACATATTTCACCACCGGATCATCCAGACTGGCGATCTTGCCCTCGGCATAGACCACCCCGAACAGCGCCGACAGATAGCTCTTCGCCATGCTCCACGAAATCCGCAGATCCTCCGGCCCCGTCCCCTGATGATAGCTCTCATGGACGATCTTCCCGTCCTTCAGCACCACCAGCGCCGTCACGTTCCGCGCCGCGATCCACGCCTCCACCTCGGCAGGCAGAACCGTAGGCACGCCCTGCGGCAAGGGACTGACCGCCCCCTCCCCGCGCGACAGCGCCCGCGTCAGGAACAGCCGGTCCATGTTGCTGAAATTCCCGACGATCCGCTCTGCCGAAAACAGGCTGTTCACCGCCATCAGCCGCGCGATCTCTTCGCGCTTCCAGACGGCCACCGCCGCCACCAGCAGCACCAGAACGCCCACCACCTTCAGAAACCGACGCATCCGCCCCTCCCCGCTTTGTGGGAAAGCTTGCACGCCCCGCGCCCGAAACCAAGCCCGCCGCAGCGTCACCCTTCGAACCGCACCGCCGCGCCCGAAAGCCCCTGCCCCTCCAGCACCCGCCGCACGGCAGGCCGCGCGCCCCGCACCACCAGCACACCGCCCCGCCGCCCCATCCGCCGCGCCAGCAACAGGAACGACCGCGCCCCTGATGAATCGATCATCGGCACCTCGGCCAGATCGACCACAAACTCCCTTGGCCGATCCGCGATCCGTTCCAGCACCGACCCCAGCCGCGCCGCCGCGCCAAAGAACCACGGCCCCCGCAGCCGGATCACCACGCGGTCCCCATCCGCTTCCGTCACCGCCTCGGGCGCGTCCACCTCCGCCGCCCCCGACATCCGCGCGATAAAGACCAACCCGCCCAGCGCAAAGCCCACCACGATCCCCTGCGTCAGATCGCGGAACACCACCAGCAGGAACGTCACCACCAGCACCAACGCATCCGCCCGATCCGACCGCAGCAGGTGCCAGAACTCCTCCTTCTCGGCCATGTTCCACGCCACGACCGCCAACACCCCGGCCAAGGCCGCCAAGGGGATAAACGCCGCCAAGGGTGCCGCCACCAGCATGAACCCCAGCACGAACAGCGCGTGCAGCATCCCCGACACGGGCCCCCGCGACCCCGCGCGCACATTGGTCGCCGTCCGCGCGATGGTCCCCTTCACGCAGAACCCGCCGAACAGCGCCGATCCCACATTCGCCGCCCCCTGCGCCAGCAATTCCGCATTGCTCCGATGCCGCGCCCCGCTCATCCCGTCCGCCACCACGGCAGACAGCAGCGACTCAATCGCCCCCAGCAAAGCAAAACTCACCGCCCAAGGCAGCGCCGCCATCACCGCCCCCCACGACAGCCCCGGCACGGCAGGCGCAGGCGGCAGATGCGGCAGCGCCCCGAACGTCGACCCGATGGTCGCGACCTCCAGCCCCAGCCCCGCCACCAGAACCGATGCCACTACCACGGCCAGCAGCATCCCCGGCGCGCCGGGCCGCCACCGCTTGATCCCCTGAATGACCCCGATCACCCCCAAGGCCACGCCCAAGGCCGCCCAAGTCACCGACCCCCGCGCCGCCCACAGCGCCTCGACCTTCGCGACGATCTCCCCCGGCTCCGGCCCCGCCAGTGTCAGACCGAACAGATCGCGCATCTGACTGGCAAAGATGATGACGGCAATCCCCGCCGTGAACCCCACCGTCACCGGATAGGGGATGAAGCGGATATAGGTCCCCAGCCGCAACAGCCCCGCCCCCATCAGGATGAACCCCGACAGAAAGGTCGCAAGGATCAACCCCTCCACCCCCACCGCCATGACACAGGCCGACACCAGCACGATAAAGGCCCCCGCAGGCCCCCCAATCTGGAACCGACTCCCGCCCAGCAAAGACACAAGGAACCCGCCAACGATGGTGGTATACAGCCCCCGCTCCGGCCCCACGCCGCTGGCGATGGCAATCGCCATGGACAAGGGCAGCGCCACGATGGCCACCGTCAGCCCCGCCACCGCATCCGCCCGCAGATCGCGCAGCCCATAGCCCTCGCGCAGCACCGTCACGATCTTCGGCAGAAACTCCGGCTCGTGCGGGGGGGCAGGGGCGGCACGGCTTGCGTCTGTCATGGTCCGGCACTAGCCAATGGGAATACACCCATCCAACGCCCGCCCCCGCCCCCTGTCAATCGCCGGAACGCCGCATGTCCACCCGCCCCGACCCCGTCCAAGCACCCGACGCCGAGGCGCTTGCCCTGACCCGCCACCTTCTCGACACCGCGACCCATGCCGCGCTTGCCGTCACCGACCCGACCGACGCCACCCCCGGCATCAGCCGCATCGCCTTTGGCCGCGCCCCGGATACGGGCTTTCTCACCCTTGTCTCTGCCCTCGCACCCCACCACGCGGCGCTGCGCGCACATCCCGCCTGCGCCCTGCTGATCGGAGAGGTGGGCGACAAGGGCGACCCCCTCACCCACCCCCGCCTCATGCTCAAGGCGCGGGCGGAATTCGTCGCCCCCGACGATCCCACCCGCGCCACCCTCCGCGACCACTGGCTCGCGCATCAGCCAAAGGCAAAGCTCTACATCGACTTCGCCGACTTCGCCTTTGTCCGCTTCACCCCCGTCTCGGCCCTGCTGAACGGCGGCTTCGCCCGCGCCTTCCGCCTGACGCCAAAGGACCTCTGACCATCACGTCGGATTGTCGCAGCGCACCGTCACGATCGCCCGCCCCTTCACCGCCGAAGGCCAGCGCAGATGCGCCTGATTGCGCGCCGTCCCCTGCTCTACCAACACATTGGGAAAGGCATATTGCGCCACGTTCGACGCATTGGTCACCGCGCCCTGCGGCACGATCCCCGTCACCACCCGCGCCCGCCCGCCAAACGGCAGAAACGGCCCCGGCTCGACCACCCATGTCGCGGCCTCGGTCGTCTGGTTATGCTCGATCACCAGCGGGCTGATGGTGAACTGGCTCACCGCATGGAACGCATTCGCCTCGAAGGTCACGTTCCGCATCCGGCCGAAATCCAGCCCGGCAAAGGTCGTGTCCACCATCTTGACCCGGTCCACCGACCCGTTCACGGCGCGGAAGGTGTTGTCCGTCACCACCAGCCCGTTGATGAAATGCCCCGCCCCGCGCGGCGTCACCACGATCCAGCGGAAAGACGACGCCACGTCGATCGCCATGAAGATGTTGGTGCTGATCGTCAGCCCGCCAAAGGACAACTCGTTGCTGAAATCCGGCTCGGGTTCATGCTCGTTCGACCACTCGATAAAGCAGTTGTCGATGTAATTCCCCGTCACCAGACTGCGCGCATGGGTCGAGGTGAACACGATCCCCGCCCGCCGCAGCCCCGCCAACTGCTCGTCCCCCTGAAAGAAATGGTTGCCGATCACCAGATGCCCCGACCCGCCAAGGATCGCGAAGTGGGCAAAGCGCACCACGCGGTTGGACCGCAGCTTGGCATCATTGGCATTCACGTTCACCGCGATGGTGGTGCGGCTCTGCGCCACCACATCCTGCTCGTTCGAAATGAACTGACAGCCATCCACCATCAGCCCCTGACAGCCCGACCCGGCCGAAGTGATGCCCCGGTCCCTTGGCCTGTTGAAAAAGCAGCTGTCCACCCGGATCGCGATGCCCACGCGCGGCAGGATGATCCCGCTCGCGATGCCCAGACAGTTGAACTCCACCTCGCGGAACTCGATACGGCTCAGGTTCTCGAACCCGCTCATGTCGATCAGATAGCGATAGCGCTGAAAGGTGAAGGTCCGCGTCCCCGCCGCCGCGAACAGCGGTTGGCTCAACTCCACCGTCCCGTTTGCCACGTTGACCGACTGGACATAGACCTCGCGCCCCACACCCGTCCCGCTGACCCGTGATCCGGGCAGGATGTTCGCCACATTCGCCACCGCCGTCAGCCGGTTGGGCGACGACACCGCATAGGTCGCGACAGAGGTGACGGTCACCGTATCCCACGCCGCACCCGCCACCGCCTCTAACTGGCCATTGCGGATGACGCGCCGCATGTTGAAGGTCGCAACCCCCGCCAAGGCCTGCAGGTCAACCGGGGCCGTCAGCGCCACGCGCCGCCCAGACAGGTCGAACTCCACATGATCGGTAAAGCCGAACATCGCCTGCAAGGCGCGGCGGAAGCCCTGCTCCTCGCCCCCGAAGGCGTTGGTATAGGTGTCCAGATCGAAATTCCGCGTGCAGGCCAGCCGCACACCCGCCGGCATCGTCACCGTCCCCTCGAACCGCACGTCACTGGCAAAGGTGACATTCGCCGTCAACCGATAGGTCCCCGCCGACACCAGCACCGACCGCTGCCCCGCCGCCAGATCGGCCGCGATGAAGGCCGCCGTGTCATCCGCCACCCCGTCGCCCCGCGCGCCGAAATCCCGCACATCGACCCATGTCAGCATGTTGCGCAGGAAGACTTCGGTCACATCCTCGACCACGATGTCGTCGATCCGCACGATCCCGCCATTCGGCCCCGTCAAGTCCAGCCCCAGATGCCCATAGACCGGCCCCACGCCCCAGACCATGCCGACGCCACCCCGGTTCCCCGACCCGATGATCGCGCTGACCGTCACCACCTGCCCATATCCCGGCAGCGCGACCGACGGCCCCACCTGCACCGCCGAGGCGACATTGGACCCGTTCGCCGCCGCCGCATAGCCCGCGATCCGCACCTCTGGCAGCGCGCCCGACAGGCACTTCACCCGCGCCGTCACGCGCAGATACATCCCCGCCTGATACGGAATCTGCTGGAAACACCGCAGCTTCAGGACCGACGTGGTCTTCTGCACCTCCAGACAGCCGCCGAAATCCTGGTCCGCCGTCACAAAGGCCGCCGTGGGCTGATTGGCCCAAGACCCCTGCCCCGGTCGCCCGTCCTCGCGCGACCACAGGTTCAGCCCCGCCTCAAAGGCCGGGGGCATCAGCACCAGCCCGTCCGTCACCGCCTTGTTCATCGCATCCCTCGCCACGACACCATTCGCGGCAAGGGATACCGAGGCAGGGTTAACGCCCCGTCAGACCAGCGCGCGCCCGATCACGCGCCCACCCCCGGCTCCGGCAGCAACTGCACCCCGTTGATCTGCCACCCCTCCGGCGTCTCGATCATCT
Source organism: Pseudomonadota bacterium (assembly GCA_039798885.1). GTDB lineage: Bacteria > Pseudomonadota > Alphaproteobacteria > Rhodobacterales > Rhodobacteraceae > Paragemmobacter. Next base: position 5,137 of record JBDKFE010000158.1, read on the forward strand.
GGTAATCAAGCACATGCGTTTGCCCTGCCTGATCCGTGATCATCACCTTCTGCCACAGCCGCCCCGCCACCATCCGCTGCTCCAGCATCCGCACCTCTCCGGGGCGGTGCACCATCGGATAGCCATTCTTCACCATCGCCCCGAAATTCTCGGGCGACATGAAGATCGACTTGATCGATGGCGAAGCGAAGGTGAACGCCGTAGCGAAGTCATCCGCCTTGAAGGCCTCGATCTGGTTCAGGATCGTGTCCTGCACCGGGTCCGCCTTCACGACGGCGGGCAGGGCAAGGGCAAGGGCAGTCAGCAGTCCATAGGCGATCCGGCGCATCGCGGCTTCCTCCAAAAGTCCCCGCGCAAAGCCTAGCCCGCGCCGACCTCTCGTCAATCCACCCGCTTCCCCGCAGGGCACCGACGCGCTACCCTTGCCCCATGCAACCACCCATCACCGGGCGCTGCCTCTGCGGCGCCGTCACATACCGCGCCGACGCCCCGCCGCTCTGGCAGATGCACTGCCATTGCGACAGCTGCCGCCGCGCCACCGCTTCCGCCTTCGCCTCTTTCTTCGGCCTGCGCGACGGGACATGGCGCTGGACCTCTGGCACGCCCGCGCTCTACCGCTCCTCCCCCGATGTGGAACGCCTCTTCTGCCCCACCTGCGGCACCCCGCTTGCCTACCGCTCCACCCGCTTCCCGGATGAAACGCACCTGCACGCAGGCACCCTCGACCACCCCGCCACCTACACCCCGACCGCCCATGTCCACTTCGCCCAAGCGCAGCTCTGGGCCGACATCCACGACCACCTCCCCCGCCATCCCGGCACCGATGACACCCCGCCGCTGGACTGACCCGTCCGACTGGGACGCCCTCCTTGCCCTACTCCACAGGGCCTTCGCCTATATGGACGGCGTGATCGACCCGCCCTCCTCCCTCCACCGCCTGACGCCCACCGTCATCGCCGATCTCTCCCGCACGGCCGAGGTCTGGGCCATCGGCGACCCGCCCCTCGCCTGCGTCTTCCTGACCCCGCGCGACGACGCGCTCTATATCGGCAAACTCGCCATAGATCCGGCGGAACAGGGCAAGGGCCACGCGCGCAGACTGATCACCCTTGCCGAAACCCGCGCCCGCGCGCTCGTCCTGCCCGCGCTGGAACTCCAGACCCGCGTGGAACTCACCGCCAACCACGCGATCTTCGCGCGGCTCGGCTTCACCCGCACCGCCGCCACCGCCCATCCCGGCTACGCCCGCCCGACCACGCTCACCTTCCGCCGCGCGCTGCCCTAGCGCGTCTCGCGCGCCTTCAGCCGCTTCTCCAGCCGCCGCAGCAACAGGCTCAACCCGATCGTCATCGTCAGATAGATCAGCGCCGCCACGTTATACGTCTCGAAATACTTGAAATTCCCCGCCGCCGTCACCTTGGCCAACTGCGTCACATCCCCAACCCCCAGCACCGACACAAGCGAACTGTCCTTCACCATCGCCACGAAGTCATTGCCCAAGGGCGGCAGGATCATCCGAAACGCCTGCGGAAAGGTGATGTGGCGGAACCGCTGCCACCCATTCAGGCCCAGCGCCTGCGCCGCCTCCACCTGCCCCTTGTCCACCGCCTGCAACCCGGCCCGGAAAATCTCGGCCAGAAAGGCCGCATAGGCCAGCACCAGCGCCAGCACCGCCCGCCACAGCAGCGGAAAATCCCGCGTCCGCAGTGGATCGAACCCCAAAGGCTCCGCCACCGCATTCCACCCCGCCACCACAAGGGGCGACAGCACGAAAGCCACGTAAAGCAGCAGCACGATGATCGGGACGCCCCGCATCACCTCGATATAGAACCGGCACAGCTGCCGCAGCAGCAGGAACCGCGACAGGCACCCCACCGCCAAAGCCAGGCCCAGCAGACAGGCCCCCGCATAGGCCACCACCGACACCATCACCGTGATGACCACACCCTTCGACAGCGTCTGCAACACCGCCGAATAGTCGGCATTCGCCAGAACCTCGTAAAACAGCCACAACCCCAGCCCCACCACGAGCAAGAGCCACCACGGAAAATCCTTTTCCGGCTGTGCGTTCGGCGTCATGCGAAAGGCCCCGGCATCGCCTCCGGGGCCTCCTGTTCAAAGGGCGACAGGATCATTCGCCCATCTTGTATTCAAGGAACCACTTGGTGTTCAGCGCATCCAGCGTGCCATCCGCCTTCATGCTGGCAATCGCCGCATTGATCGGCGCCACCAGATCCGACCCCTTGGGGAAGATGAAACCGAAATCCTCGGTCGCCAGAGGCGCGCCGATGATCTTCAACCCGCCATTCGACGCCGCCACATAGCCATTCGCCGCCGTGGAATCCGACAGCGTCAGGTCCACATCACCCGCCTTCAACGCCTCAAGCCCCGCCCCGAAAGTCTCGAACTTCACGACGCGCGGGTTCTCCTCATTGCCATCCAGAATGTTGTAAATGGCGGCATAGAAGGGCGAAGTCCCCGGCTGCGCCGATACCAGCAGGTCCGGATTGGCCGCAAAAGACGCCGCATCCGTGAACCGCGCCTCATCCCCGCGCACGATCATCAGCATCTCGGACCGCATATAGGGGTCCGAAAAATCAACGGCCTCCTTGCGCTCGTCCTTGATGGTGATCCCGGTCATGCCCAGATCGAACTGGCCTTCCGACACGGCGGGGATCATCGCATCCCACGAAATGTTCTCATATGTCACCGTGATGTTCAGCCGCTTCGCGATCTCGGCCATCGCGTCATATTCCCAGCCAATCGCCTTGCCGTCCTTGTCAAGGAATTGCAGCGGCGGATAGGCATTCTCCGTCACCACCACGACCTCGCGCCCACCAAGATCAGGCACATCCTGCGCCATCGTCGCAGTTGCGGTCAGGCCAATGGCAACAGAAAGGCCGGCGGCCCATGCGGTCAGCTTCATCGGATACATCTCCCCGTGGGTTATCATCTCGCGAAAGACTATGGTGTCGCCCACCGCATGTGTCCAGAGAAGGCGATGCCGTTTTCGCCTCCTCGATAGGTGAATTCATTCCTGCATTAACCACCCCGACCCTGCAGCCCAAGGCGCAAGGACGTTGCGAGGGCTCCAGTGGAGCCATCGCAACGTCCGCCGGTAGGGCCGCGCACGACACGCCGGGGCGGGCGCTTCATGCGCACGACCCGGTGGGGCGGGTCGTGCGCGGCCCGTGCCTTGAGCACGGGCCAGACCCAACCGTTGCGCCTCGTCGCGAGGAAGCGCCGCTCGCACTTCCCCTCCCCCCTCGGAGGGTCAGGATGAGGGGCCCCCGCAGACCGGACAGTCCGCCCGCCGCTTCACCCCGATCACCCGCACCTCGGCATAAAGCGCGTCATGGATCATCAGCCGCCCCTTCAGCGTCTCTCCCGCCCCGGTGACATGCTTCACCGCCTCCATCGCCATGATCGACCCGATCACCCCCGGCAAGGGCGCCGCCACCCCGGCCTCGGCACAGGTCGGCACCATCCCCGGCGCAGGCCGCACCGGGAAAACGCATTCATAGCAGGGCGCGCCCGACGCCGGATGGAACAGCGACACCTGCCCCTCCCACTGCGTGATCGCTGCCGAAATCAAGGGCTTACCCAATTCCACCGCCACACGGTTCACCATGTAGCGCGTGTCGAAATTGTCCGTCCCGTCAAGGATCAGGTCATACTCCGCAAACAGCGCCCGCGCCGCCGCCTCATCCAGCCGCCGCCTATAGGGCCGCAACTCGATGAACGGGTTCAACCCCCGCAGCGCGATCTCCGCCGAAAACACCTTCGGCATCCCGATCCGCGCATCGGCATGGATGATCTGCCGCTGCAGGTTCGACCCATCCACCATATCGTCATCGACAAAGCCCAGCACCCCCACGCCAGCCCCCGCCAGATACAGCAGCGCAGGCGACCCAAGGCCCCCCGCACCAATGACCAAAAACTTGGAATCCTTCAGCTTTCTCTGCCCCGGCCCACCGATCTCGCGCAGCATGATATGCCGGGCATAGCGGTCCAGCTCCGCCGGGCGGAACGCCCCCGACGGCACCGCCGCCTCTTTCGGCACCGCCCGCGCCCGCAGCCGCCCGATGACCCAGCGATACCCGGCCACCAACCCCGCCACCACGCCAAAGGCCAGCCAGACCCGCGCCTCTCCCCCCGTCGCCAGCCGCAGCGGATGCGCGTCCGGCAGCGCCAGATGCAGCCCCACCACGCCCAGCCACAGCGCAAGGATCATCCCCATCCGCAGCCGCACCGGCGCCTTCATCACGACGCCGATCCCCCACAGCGCCGCCGCCAAGGACAAAACAAGGATCATCGCTTCCCCGTCGACCCAAAGCCACCCGCGCCCCGCGCCGTATCCGACAGCGCCTCAACCACCTGAAATTGCACCTGAATCACCGGGGCTACGATCATCTGCGCGATGCGGTCCCCATGCCGGATCACATAAGGCTCCGCCCCCAGATTGATCAGCGCCACCCCCAGCGGCCCCCGGTAATCGCTGTCGATCGTCCCCGGCGTGTTGGGCAAGGTGATCCCATGCTTCAGCGCCAACCCCGACCGGGGCCGTATCTGCATCTCGAACCCAACCGGGATTTCCACCCGCAACCCCGTCGGCACCACCGCCCGCTGCATCGGCTCCAGCGTGAAGCCTGCCTCCCGATCCTCTGGCAACAGATTGGCGCGAATATCCGCCCCCGCCGATCCCGCCGTCTCATAGGCAGGAAGGCCCAATGCCCGATCCGCCCACTCCTCCCACAGCATCTTCAGGACCGTCATCCCCAACCCCTTCCCGCGCCAAGAATTTTCAAAAATTCTTGGCAAAATTCTTCCAAGAATTTTGCGCTCACCCCAGCGCCTCTGCGATCTTCCGCGCCAGCCGCCGCGCCACCTCGTCCTTGGGCAGGCGCGGCCAGTCCTCCACCCCGGCGGCGGTGATCAACGTCACCGCATTCTCCGCCCCGCCCATGATCCCGGTGCCGGGCGACACATCATTGGCCACGATCCAGTCACAGCCCTTCCGCGCCCGCTTGGCCTGCGCATGGGCCAGCACATCATCCGTCTCGGCCGCGAAGCCCACGACCAACCGGGGCCTCCGGTCCAACGACTGCGCGACCGTCTTCAGGATGTCCGGGTTCTCGGCAAACTCCATCACCGGCGCCCCCGCCCCCGCCACCTTCTTGATCTTGCTTGCGGATTCATTGGCCACCCGCCAATCCGCCACCGCCGCCGCCATCACGGCGGCATCGGCAGGCAGCGCGGCCTCCACCGCGTCCAGCATCTGCTGCGCCGTCTCGACCCGGACCACATCCACCCCGGTCGGGGGGGGCACCGCCGCAGGCCCGGTGACAAAGGTCACCCGCGCGCCCAGATCGCGCAGCGCCGCCGCAATCGCCGTCCCCTGCGCGCCCGATGACCGGTTCGCGATATAGCGCACCGGATCAATCGGCTCATGCGTGGGACCCGAGGTCACCACCACATGCCTTCCCCGCAACGGCCCATCGCCCAGCGCCGCCCCGATCGCCCGCAAGATCGCCTCCGGCTCTGCCAACCGCCCCGGCCCGTATTCCCCGCAGGCCATCTCGCCCTCATCCGGGCCGACAAGTCGGACACCATCCCCTTGCAGCACCGCGATATTCCGCCGCGTCGCCGGATGGCCCCACATCCGCACATTCATCGCAGGCGCCACCAGCACCGGCGTATCCGTGGCCAGCAGCAGGGTCGAGGCCAGATCATCCGCCCGCCCCTGCGCCATCTTCGCCATCAGGTCCGCCGTCGCAGGCGCAACCACCAGCAGGTCCGCCACCCGCGACAGTTGGATATGCCCCATCTCCGCCTCATCCGTCAGGTCGAAGAGGTCGGTATAGACCTTCTCCCCCGCCAAGGCGGCCACCGACAGCGGCGTCACGAACTCCGCCCCCGCCTTGGTCAGCACGGGCGTCACCGCGCCCCCGGCCTTGCGGATCAGCCGGATCAACTCCAGCGCCTTATAGGCGGCGATCCCGCCGCCGATGATCAGAAGGATGCGCTTGCCGCTCAGCATGGGCGTGCTCTCCGATGGACACGGGTCAAGGTGTAGGGCGGGGGGGCGCGGAACTCAACCTTTCCCGCTTGCGGCTGGCGTCGCAAAGGGGGCTGTCTGCCCCCTCTTGGCCTGCGGCCAATTCACCCCCGAGGATATTTGAGAACGGAAAATGAGGCAGGGAGTCACCCTTCCGTTGACCCAAAGCCTTCGCAAGGATCACCCCGATCCGCCACCCCGTCCGTCACGATCCACAGATCATGCGG
>JBDKFE010000159.1:0-39884 GCA_039798885.1 Pseudomonadota bacterium
AAGGCCGGCGTGAAGGTGGGTTCGGTCGACGAACTCATCGCGAAACTCAAAGACGAAGCGGGGGTGATCTGATGGCCGTTCTTCTTCTCGCAGACGTGAATGACGGGGCGCTCGCCACCGACGCCGTCGCCAAGACGCTCTCCGCCGTCAAGGGCTTGGGCGAGGTGCATATCCTCGTCGCAGGCACCTCTGCCGCCGCCGCGGCCGAGGCCGCGAAACTCGACGGCGCGTCCAAGGTGCTGCACGCCGATGACGCGGCCTATGACCACGGCATGGCCGAACCCACCGCCGCGCTGATCGTGTCGTTGGCCGGTGGCTACAGCCACATCGCCGCCGCCGCGACCGCGTTTTCCAAGAACGTCCTGCCCCGCGCTGCCGCGCTGCTGGATGTCATGGTGATCTCGGACGTGACGGCTGTCGTCGATGCCGACACGTTCGAACGCCCCATCTACGCGGGCAACGCGATCCAGACGGTGAAATCGTCCGACGCCAAGAAGGTGTTGACCGTCCGCACGGCCTCTTTCAACGCCGCCGCGAATTCCGGTTCCGTCGCCGTGGAAAAGATCAGCGCCGCCGCTGATGGTTCGCTGTCGAAATGGGTGGAAGACAAGGTCGCCGCCTCTGACCGCCCCGAACTCACCTCCGCAGGCATCGTCGTCTCGGGCGGGCGCGGCGTGGGCTCCCAAGCCGACTTCGCCCTGATCGAGAAACTCGCCGACAAGCTCGGCGCCGCCGTCGGTGCCTCGCGCGCGGCCGTCGACTCGGGCTACGCCCCGAACGACTGGCAGGTCGGCCAGACCGGCAAGGTCGTCGCCCCGCAGCTTTACGTCGCCGTGGGCATCTCGGGCGCGATCCAGCACCTTGCGGGGATGAAGGACTCCAAGGTCATCGTCGCCATCAACAAGGACGAAGAAGCCCCGATCTTCCAAGTGGCCGATTACGGCCTCGTGGGCGACCTCTTCGCGCTGGTTCCGGAACTGACTGAAAAGCTCTGATCCGCCGGAACTGACCAAACAAAGGGCGCAGGGGCAACCCTGCGCCCTTTGCCATGCACAAGACCCCAGTCAGCCCATCCCCCGCAGCGCCGCCGCCACGGCCTGCGCCACCTCCTCATGCACCGCGACCCCCGGCAAGCCCCGCGCCGCAGGCTCGGCCATGGCCGGAAAGACCATGCCCTCTGTCCCACGCCGCCGCGCCGCCACGCTCGGCACCGCCAGCGCGACGCCATCCACCTTTGGCCCCAACGCATCCAGCATCGCCTGATCCACCAGCAGCGGTTCACCCAGCGGCGCATCCGACCGGGACCCCGGCGCCTGCTCTCCCATCCAAAGCAGCAGCTTGCGGCCACGGATACGGTCCAGCACCATCCCCATCCGCGCCAACCACGCCGCCCGCACCTCTTCGGCCACCAGCGCAAACCGCGCCGGGTCCGCCATGTGCAACGCCCGCAGCATATGCCGGGTAAAGCTGAAATCGGTGAAATCCACCCCCCGATAGACGGTCTGCAACAACGGCGCAGCCCGGATGAAGCGATCATTCCGGCGCGGATGCACGGCATAAAGCCGATTGGTCACATCGCTTGCCGCCGTGATCTGCACCACGACGACCGCCGCCCGCTCCAGCACATCAAACAGCGCCGGGTCGGACAGCCACGCATCCGGGCCCGCCTGCGGACAACCCAGATTGACCACGCGCATCCCCGTCGCTTCTTCCACCAGCACGGGCCACGGGCGCGGCACATAACGCCCATAGGTTTCGATCCCGCCCAGCGCCGCCACGAAATACCCCGAAAGGTCCCGTCTTGGCCCACGGAACAACAGCCGCGTCCGCCCATAGCGGCACGGCAGATAATCCAGCGCCCCCTCGCCCAAAGCCTGGTAGGCCATCGCCACCCCCAACAGTCCACATCACCCGCGCCCAGACTTGCGCGGCACAGATGAACAGGCGGTTAAGGCCGCAATTCGCCCCAAATCCCCGATACTTCGCCGCCCAAGGCTTGCACCCGCGCGCCCCGGATGCATAACGTCATGCCCAAAAGCGAAGGAGCAGGCAGATGGCAGAGATCCGCACCGTCGGCGTCGTGGGCGCAGGGCAGATGGGCAACGGCATCGCCCATGTCTTCGCGCTGGCAGGCTATGACGTGATCCTCAACGACATCAGCCAGACCAGCCTCGACAAGGCGCTGACCACCATCGACCGCAACATCGAACGTCAGGTCAGCCGCGGCAAGGTCACGGCAGAGGATAAGGCCGCCGCACTGGCCCGCATCCGCACCACCCTGAAACTCGCCGACCTCGGCACGACCGACCTCATCATCGAAGCCGCGACCGAACGCGAGACGGTCAAGCAAGCGATCTTCGAGGACCTGCTGCCCCACCTCAAACCGCACACGATCCTCACCTCCAACACCTCCTCCATCTCCATCACCCGCCTCGCCTCTCGCACCGACAGGCCGGAAAAGTTCATGGGCTTTCACTTCATGAACCCCGTCCCGGTCATGCAACTGGTGGAACTGATCCGCGGCATCGCCACGGACCAAGAGACGTGGGACAGCCTGCACGCGGTCGTCCGCAAACTCGGCAAGACCGCCGCCAGTGCCGAGGATTTCCCCGCCTTCATCGTGAACCGCATCCTGATGCCCATGATCAACGAGGCGGTCTACACCCTGTATGAAGGCGTGGGGTCGGTGAAATCCATCGACGAGTCGCTCAAACTCGGTGCCAACCACCCGATGGGGCCGCTGGAACTGGCGGATTTCATTGGTCTGGACACCTGCCTTGCCATCATGAACGTTCTGCATGACGGTCTGGCCGACACCAAATACCGCCCCTGCCCCCTGCTGACCAAATATGTCGAAGCAGGATGGCTTGGCCGCAAGACGCAGCGCGGCTTCTACGACTATCGCGGCGAAACCCCGGTCCCGACGCGGTGAGGAGAACGATTTTCTGGCGAAAATCGTCCGGGACGAAGTTTCTGCGAAACTTCGGGCCCCGCCACCACGAAGCACCAGATCCTTCGCAGAAGGATCGCCCCGAAGATCTTTCGCCAGAAAGATCTTCCTTTCCCTGCCGCCCCCCCGCATGACCAAGACCCCCACCTCGCGCATCGACAAGCTCCTCTCCTCCATGGGCTACGGCTCGCGGGCCGAAATGGCGCGGATGGCCAAGGCGGGCGGGATCACGCTGGACGGGACCGACCTGACAGATGTCAGCCAGCGCATCCCCCTCACCCCCGACCTGCCCGCGCGCATGGCCATCGACGGCCAACCGCTCGACCCTCTCGCCGGGCTGGTGATCTTGCTGAACAAACCCCTCGGCATGACCTGCTCGCACAAGGAAGACGGGCCGCTGGTCCACGACCTCCTGCCCCGGCGCTGGCGGGCGCGCGATCCCGCGATCTCGACCGTCGGGCGGCTGGACAAACAGACCTCTGGCCTCCTCCTCCTTACCGATGACGGCGACCTTCTGCACCGCATCATCAGCCCCCGCCGTCACATCCGGAAAACCTACCGCGCCCACCTCGCCCGACCGCTGACGGGGCAAGAGGCCGCCACCTTCGCCTCTGGCACCCTGATGCTCGAGGGCGAAACCAAACCGCTCGCCCCCGCCGACCTGACCGTCGTCTCCGCCACCGAAGCCCTGCTCACCGTGACCGAAGGCCGCTATCACCAAGTCCGCCGCATGTTCGCGGCAACTGGAAACCACGTCGAGGCGCTGCACCGCGAAACCCTCGGCGGGCTGTCCTTGCCGGATGATCTGCTGCCGGGACAGTGGCGGCTGCTGGATGCGGCGGGGATTGCGGCGATTTTCGCATGACAGCTGGGGCGGGGTTCACCTAGCCACGCTCCGCCGCGCATGACGCGCTGCGCTGCCGTATCGCTGCAATGTGCTAGGGCGCGCACGACCTGACCGTTGCGCTTCATAACAAATCACAGATGACAAAACCATGCGCGCAACGGCACAGTCTGGCCCGTGTTACAGGCACGGGCCGCGCACGACAGGGGCCTTTCGACCGTCCTTGCGCCAAAAGAGACGAACAGCGCTGCACGCCGGGGTGAACCCCACCCCTTACGTCTTCAACGCCAGCGTATGCTCCCGCAGCCAGGCCAGGAATCCGCGAGGGTTCCCCTCCCACTTCTTCAACTCCTCCGCCGGGATTGGCGCGCCAATCACCGGGCGGACGGGCTTGAACAGGCAGCGCTTGATCTCATGCAGCAGCAAGCCCTGCCGCAGCGTGTCGCTGATCTTGTTGGCAATCAGAAAGGCGCGGCTGTTCTGCCCCGGAAAATAGACAGGCAGAATCGTCGCCCCCGAGGACCGCACGATCTTATGCGTGAAGACGTTCCACTCGCCCTCCACCGCAGGCCCCCACCAGCCCTCGCTCATCGCCACCTTGCCCGCCGGGAACAGGATGATCACCCCGCCCGCCTTCAGATGCTTCATCGTCTCGTCCCGCATCTGCAGGCCCAATTCCCGCGCATTGTCCTCATGCGGAAACGGCACCGGGATCATGAACTGCTCGACTTCGGGGATGCCCGTCAGCAGCGACCGCGTCAGGATCTTGAAATCCGACCGCACGCGGTTCACCAACTCGGCAAGGATCATCCCGTCCACCAACCCCGACGGATGGTTCGACACCACCACCAGCGGCCCCTCCTTCGGGATCAGCGCGATCTCTTCGGGCGGGGTCTGGATCGTGATCCCCATCTGCTTGATTGCTTTGGGCCAGAAGGGCGCACCCACCGGCGCACCCGTCCGCTCGAAATCCCGGATCAGGCGCAACAGCGTGATCTTCGCCGTCAGCCATTCGATCGCGCGGATCGTGTTCGCCTTGAACGGGTTCTTGAATGTCCCGGCATAGGACAGACGGCGCATGTCATAGGGACGCTCGGCCCGCGCCGCACGACGGCGCGCAAGCTCTTCCTCGCTCACCTCAAGGGTGCGGACATTCTCGCTCTGCGACGTTCCGGTCACGCGGGATCAGCCTCTTGGGTCCAGACGCGTCTCAGTAGTCCTCGCCGAAGCGGTTTGCAACCAGAGCCTCCAGCGCATCGGCAAGCTTCTCCGCCTCCGCCCCGCTCGTGGTCACGGCAATATCGGTCCCGCGCGACGCCGCCAGCATCAGAAGGCCCATGATGGAATCGCCGGAAACGGTCATCCCGTCCTTCGACACCTGCGCCGCAGCGTCATGCTCTTCCACCACCTCTACGAACTTGGCCGAGGCGCGCGCATGCAGCCCCTTCTCGTTCACGATCCGCAATATCTTTGACGTCATGATCCCCGCTCAGCCACCGCCGCCAAGGTCCAGACTGTTGATATACTTGCGCCCCGCGTCAAGCGCGGCCGCCACCGCATCGGGCACGGGCAGGTCGCGCGACTTCGCCAGCTTGATCAGCATGGGCAAATTCGCCCCATAGACGATGCGCCGATCCGGCCCGCAACAGGCCATCAGCGACAGGTTCGACGGCGACCCCCCGAACATATCCGTCACCACCACGACCCCCTGCCCGTGATCCACCGAATCCGCCGCCGCGCAGATTTCCGCCTGCTTGGCCGCGCGGTCATGCTCATCTTCGATGGCGATGGCGCGCATCGCGTCCTGCTTGCCCACGACATGCTCGACCGCGGAAAGATATTCCCGCGCCAGCCCGCCATGTGCCACGATCACGATACCGATCACGCGCCCTTCACCCCGATGCCAAGGGCGGCACCCGCCACCCTCCGTTCCAGTTCCCGGTGCCGTTTTGACACCGCCCAGCCCGCCTCTGCAAGCACCTTCCCCAGCATTTCGGCAACCGCAACGCTGCGATGCTGCCCGCCCGTGCACCCGAAACCGATGGCCAGATGGGCCTTTCCCTCTGCCACCGAAGCGGGAAGCAGGAATTCGACCAAACCCCGCAGCCGATCGAAGAATTCGGCAAAACGCGGATCTTGCCGCACGAACTCCGCCACCGCCGCGTCGCGCCCGTCCAGATCGCGCAGCGTGGCCTCCCAATGCGGGTTCCGCAGGAAACGGCAGTCAAAGACCATATCCACACCGCGCGGCAGGCCCCGCTTGTAGCTGAAGCTTTGCAAGGAAACCGCCAGACGCGTCGCACCGCCCCCGTCGAACCACTGCGCCAGCTCCGCCTTCAGATCATGCGGGCTCATCTCGGATGTGTCGATCAGATGATCCGCGCGCACCCGGATCGGGGCCAGCAGGTCGATCTCGCGCGCGATCCCCTCGGCCGGCGTTTCGGCCGGGGCCAGCGGATGGCGCCGCCGCGTCTGGCTGTAGCGGCGGATCAGCTCTGGCACCGCGCAATCGACATAGACCACTTGCAGCGCCACCCGCGGATCACGCGTCAACCCATCGATCAATTCGATCAGCGCGGTCGCGTTGAAATCCCGGTTCCGCACATCAAGGCCCAGCGCGATGGGCCGCCCCAGCGGCTCGCCCTCGATCAGGCGCGGCACCAGGGACAGCGGCAGATTGTCGATGACCTCGTATCCCAGATCCTCCAGCGCATCGATCGCCGTGGACCGGCCCGCCCCGGACGGACCCGTCACCAGCACCAGCCGGTGATCCGCAAACTGTTGGCCGTCCTCCATCGCGGGACTGTCCGTCATTCCTTCCGCCCTGCCCTGACATAGTGCAGCAGCGCCGCGGGGAAATGGGGCCCCGCCTGCCCCAGCACAAGGGCCACTGTCCGTCCGAGGTAGGTCACGTTACGCAGAGGCGGCAGCCGCATCCCTTCGGTCTGTCCCAGATCCACCGCCACGGTCACCTCGACCCCTTCCACCGTCTCGGCCGCCAGAAGGCCGATGCCGCGCGCCTCGATCATTCCCCGGATGGCGGGCGGACAGGTGGCCCAAAGCGCCCCTTCGCGCAGCGAAAGCGTCACGCGGTCATCCGCCACCAGCCGCGCGCCATGCGCCATCAGCGCCAGCGCCAGCGACGACTTGCCCGCGCCCGAAGGTCCGGTCATCAGCACCCCGCGCCCGTCCACCGCCACGCAAGTCGCGTGCAGCGTCAGGTCCCCGGTCACACCGGCAGACCCACCACAAAGCGCGCACCCAGCGGGTCCGAGGTGACATCGGCATGGGTCGGGCGGATGTTCTCGGCCCAGATCACGCCGCCATGCGCCTCGACAATCTGCTTGGAAATCGCCAGACCCAGCCCCGAATGCTCACCGAACTGGACCTGCGGACGTTCGCTGTAGAACCGCTTGAAGACCTTGGTCAGCGCCTGTTCGGGAATGCCCGGCCCGGTATCCTCGACCACCACCAGCACCCGGTTCTCGCGCCGCCGCGCCCAGACACGCACCGCGTCGCCATCCTCGCAAAAGCTGATCGCATTGGTGATCAGGTTCACAAAGACCTGCGCCAGTCGCGCCTCCAGCCCCCGGATTTGGATGGGATCGGACGGGAAGTCGGTGATGAACTCCACCCCCTTCTCCTTGGCCTGTTGGCCCAGATATTCCGACAGGTTGGTCAGCGTCCGGACGAGGTTGAACTCCTCCTCCTCCTCCTTCACCAACTCGCTGTCCAGCCGCGACGCGTTAGAGATGTCGCTTACCAGACGGTCCAGCCGCCGCACGTCATGCTCGATGACATCCAGCAGCTTCTCTTTCTGATCCTCGCGCTTGGCCAGCCGCAGCGTGCCGACGGCGGATCGCAGGCTTGCCAGCGGGTTCTTGATCTCGTGCGCCACGTCCGCCGCGAACTGCTCGTTCGCATCGATCCGGTCATACAGCGCCGCCACCATGCCCCGCATCGCGACCGACAGACGCCCGATCTCGTCCGGCCGCGCGGCTAGGTCCGGGATACGCACGCGCCCCGGTGCCATCTTTCGCGCATCCCGATCCCGCCCCAACTCTGCCGCTGCCGCAAGGTCCGACAGGGGATTTGCAATCGTGGATGCCAAGACAAGGCTCAGCCCGAACGAGATCATCAACGAAACGATGAAAATCATCAGGACCTGCTCACGCTCGCCCCGGGCCAGCGCATCCACCATCGCCTGATCCCCGGTCAGCGCCACCACGGCCAGCACCCGACCGTCGCGCTTCACCGGCTCTGCCACGGCAAAGGTCATGCCGCCATCGGGTGCCCGTCCCGACAGTTGCACCCCCTCGCCCTTTGCCGCCGCCGACGTCAGCGTCTTCACAAGAAGGAAAGCGTCCACGGGTTCCGCCGTCTCATCCCCGGCGATCAGACCGCGCAGCGCGTTCCAGCCCGCAGCCAGCGTGTTCGTGATCGGCGTCGGCCGCTGCGCCAGACCGCTGTCCGACCGCGGCTGACCCTCCTTCTCGGCCACCAACTCACCGGATGGCATCAGAACATAGGCCACCACCCCGTCGCTGATCTGCGTGCCCTTCAGGATGCGCGTCAGTTCCGCCGCGTCCAACGCCTGCCCAGAGGCAGCGGCCGCCTCGAACACGTCCGACACCAGCAGCGTCTCATTGATCAGCGCCTCGTTGCGCAAGGACAGCAGGCTGTCGCGGAACGGGTTCAGGAACATCACGCCCCCCGCCAGCACCAGCAGCGCCAGCAGGTTGAACAGGATGATCTTCCGCGCCAGCGGCGACCGGTTCAGCGACACGAAGCCCCGGCGATCCCGCGACGCCTTCAGCGCCGGGTCCACCAGCCCATCGGCCGATGTCCAGTCCTCCCCAAGAAGCACATCGCCCGAACGGGCCGGGCGATCCTCTTTGCCGATGCGCGGTGCTGCGGTCATTTACTCTTCGTTGTAGCGGTAGCCGATTCCATACAACGTCTCGATGGCCGAAAAGTTTTCGTCCACCGCACGCATCTTCTTGCGCAGCCGCTTGATGTGGCTGTCGATCGTCCGGTCGTCCACATAAACCTGATCGTCATAGGCCACATCCATCAGCTGATCCCGGCTTTTGACGAAACCGGGCCGCTGCGCCAGTGCCTGCAGCAGCATGAACTCCGTCACGGTCAGCGCGACGTCCAAACCCTTCCACGTCACCGAATGGCGCAGCGGGTCCATGCGCAGGTTGCCCCGCTCCATGATCTTGGTTTCTTCCGTCGTCGCCACCTCGCCGCTGGCGATGGCATCCTGACGGCGCAGCAGCGCCCGGATGCGCTCCACCAGCAGGCGCTGGCTGAAGGGCTTCTTGACGTAATCGTCCGCCCCCATCCGCAGCCCCAACACCTCGTCGATCTCATCATCCTTCGAGGTGAGGAAGATCACCGGCATCGTGGTCTTCTGGCGCAACCGCTGCAGCAGGTCCATGCCGTCCATACGGGGCATCTTGATGTCCAGCACCGCCATATCCGGAAGCCGACGGTTGAAGGCGTCCAGCGCCGACTGCCCGTCATTGTAGGTTTCGACCTCGAAGCCCTCTGCCTCCAGCGTCATTGCGACCGAAGTCAGGATATTCCTGTCGTCGTCGACAAGTGCGATACGCGCCATGCCTATAATCCCTTACTGCCCGTTTGTTTCCCACCACCGCAGCGCCCATTCTGTGCGCGGACGTCCACGGTCGTCGTATTTTGCGGACATGATCATTTCTCCGCCGACGGGAATCAACCGATATGTGCGAATCGAATGATTTGCAGGGCCGAATCGTCGCGGAAAACCCACAGCAATGGCGGATTTACCGCAGTCGGGTCGCACTGAATCAATTGATTGCGCTAAACCTCCGATGGTTGCGCTAACTGTGCCATTGCGTCCTGTTCCAATGCCGCGAACGCATGGTATAGCCCGATCATGGCACCCCCATTGGCCCGGGGGCAGTCCATCCAACCCATTGGCCCGGGTTGGTTAATTCGGGAACTGACAAGGCCGGTGCGACCCCGGCCGCAGGAGCTTGCAGCATGATGAACGGACGCGTTAACCCCGCGCATGACCTGACACATCAAGGCATCACCGGCCTCGGGAACGTCTATTACAACTTCCTCGAACACAGCCTCGTCGAAGCGGCGGTGACGCGCGGCGAAGGCCGTCTTGGCAAGGGCGGTGCCTTCCTCGTCTCCACCGGGCAGTTCACCGGCCGCTCGCCCAAGGACAAGCACGTCGTCCGCACGCCCTCCGTCGAAAAGACGATCTGGTGGGACAACAACGCCGCGATGCCGCCCGAAGGCTTTGACCGGCTGCATGCCGACATGCTCGCCCACATGCAGGGGCGCGACTATTTCGTGCAGGACCTTTACGCCGGGGCCGATCCCCTCCACCGGCTCGACGTGCGCGTGGTGACCGAACTTGCCTGGCACGGCCTCTTCATCCGCCACCTGCTGCGCCGCCCGGACCGTGCGGAACTGGACCGCTTCGTCCCGGAATGGACCATCATCAACTGCCCCAGCTTCAAGGCCGACCCCGCGCGCCACGGCTGCCGCAGCGAAACCGTCATCGCCTTCAACTTCGACCAAAAGCTGATCCTGATCGCCAACACCGCCTATGCGGGTGAAAACAAGAAATCCGTCTTCACCCTGCTGAACTACCTGCTGCCCGAAAAGGGCGTCATGCCGATGCATTGCTCGGCCAATCACGCCATCGGCAATCCGGTCGACACCGCCGTCTTCTTCGGCCTCTCTGGCACGGGCAAGACCACGCTCTCTGCCGCGCCCGACCGCATCCTGATCGGCGATGACGAACACGGCTGGTCCGACCGCGGCTCCTTCAACTTCGAAGGCGGCTGCTACGCCAAGACCATCAACCTCAACCCCGAAGCCGAACCCGAAATCTACGCCACCACCCACAAATTCGCGACCGTGGTGGAAAACATGGTCTACGACCCCGAAACGCTGGACCTCGATTTCGACGATGACAGCCTGACCGCCAACACCCGCTGCGCCTATCCGTTGGACTTCATCTCCAACGCCTCGACCACCGGGCTTGGCGGGCATCCAAAGAATGTCATCATGCTGACCTGCGATGCCTTTGGCGTCCTACCCCCTATCGCGCGGCTGACGCCCGCGCAGGCCATGTACCACTTCCTGTCGGGCTTCACGTCAAAGGTGGCGGGCACCGAACGCGGCGTCACGGAACCGACGCCGACCTTCTCTACCTGCTTCGGCGCGCCCTTCATGCCGCGCCGCCCAGAAGTCTATGGCAAGCTGCTGCAGCAAAAGATCGCCAAGCACGGCGCGACCTGCTGGCTGGTGAACACCGGCTGGACCGGCGGCGCCTACGGCACGGGCAAGCGGATGCCGATCAAGGCCACCCGCGCGCTGCTCTCCGCCGCACTCGACGGCTCGCTCGCCACCGTGGACTTCCGCCGCGACCCGAACTTCGGCTTCGAGGTGCCCGTGGCCGTTCCGGGCGTGGATGCCACGCTCCTGAACCCGCGCGACACATGGGCCGACAACGCCGCCTATGACGCGCAGGCGGCGAAACTGGTCGACATGTTCTCAAAGAACTTCGGCCAATACGTCCCCTTCATCGACGAAGACGTAAAGGCGGCGGCCATCGGCTGATTCCCCGCAGGGCAGGAAATTTCTGCGAAATTTCCTGCCCACGATCTTTCTTGCGAAAGATCATATCCCCCCGGACCATATCGTTCGCCCCGACCCGATCCTTCGCAGAAGGATCGTCCCAAGGAGTTTTCGCCAGAAAACTCTTTGCCCCCGGTCACATCACGCCACGCCGCACCAGATTGACCCCCATCACCACCAACACCACCATCGTCCAACGCCGGAACCGCACCTGATCCAGCCGGTCCTGCGCCCAATATCCCACCTGCATCCCCACCTGCGCGGGCACCGTCAGCGCCGCCGAAAAGGCCAGCGTCGACGCGTCCAGCACCCCCGTCTCCAGATGCGATGCCAGCAGCACCACCGCGCCCAGCAGAAAGGCCACGCCCAGTGCCCGCACCATCTCCACCTTCTCCACCCCGGTTGAGACGAGGTAGACCAGCAGCGGCGGCCCCCAAACGCCCGAAAACCCGCCGTAAAGACCGCCCAGCGCCCCCAACCCCCATTCCGCGCCCCGACGATGCTCCAGCTTCAGCGCAAGCGGCACCCCGGCCAGTTGCACGGCCGCATAGGCCGTGATCGGCACCCCCAGCGCAAGGAACAGCACCGACACGGGGATCTCGGCCATCAGCTGCGCCGACAGCGCGATGCCCACCACCATCGCCGTCAAGAACCGCCAATAGGTCCGCGCCGTATCGACCGCCGCGCCCGTGCCCTGCCGCAAGGCCTGACTGATATTCGTCACCAGCGTCGGCAGGATCAGCCCCGCCAGCGCCAAGTCCGGCGACATGAACGACGACAGGGCCGATATCATGACCATCGGCATGGCAAAGCCCACCGCCCCCTTCACGAAACCCGCAACCATCGCCACAGCCAGCGCAGCGACAAACACGCCCGGCTCCAAGCCCGCCATCATCCAGCCCATCACCCCCTCCGTCCCACCGCGACGATGCCGCCCGCGCCGCGCAAAGGGAAGGCCCGACTCACCCCATGGACGTCTTGGTGAACGGTAAAGCCACAGCCCGAAGCGTGCTGACAGTTTGCGGTACAGATTCCGGCACAGAATTCGGCACAGCCAATGCGCCCCAATTTCCCCTATTAACCCAGCGCCCGCAAACACTTAGCCCCCAGACCACCACCCCGCCCAACCCCGCAGCCCAATTCGGCTGCGACATTTTCCTTCACTTGATCTTTTCGTCGCGAAATTAAGTTGCTCTGCGACTGCAAACGGCCTACCTCTCTTCGCAACCGCAGAAAAATGCTCCAAGGTGTCCACCATGCCCCATGACGGCCAGCCGATGACCACCTCGCCCCTTCTTGCCGACATCCTCGGCCTGACCGCCGCCGCCCTCCCGGAAGTCGAGGCGACCTTTGTCCAAGCGCGCGAAAACCTGCGCGACATGGTCACCGTCGCGGGCAAGGTGTCCTCTCAGGCGCTTGAGGACCATCAGTATTCCGCCCACGCCCTCGCATGGCTCGCCACCTATACGGAATCCCTGCGCCAGATGCAGGCCTGGGCCACCCGGCTCGACTCCGCAGGCCAGTTTTCCGAAATGGAGGCGCTGCTTCTCCAGATCGCCTATGGCGAATACCTCAACCAGATCCACGGCGGCATATCGATGAGCCAGGGGGAGGTCGCGCGCTTGCAGGACCTCGGCCTCACCCCGGCCATGCCCGGCGCGGCGGCGGCTGCCCTCATGGCCCGGGGCAACACCGCCGCCGCCCGCACCCGCCTCGTGGCGCTGATGCGCGACAACCACGGCCGCGCCACCTTTGGCGCATCGGGTCTGGACGAAGAGCTGGAGATGATCCGCGACCAGTTCCGCCGCTTTGCCGATGACAAGGTCGTTCCCCATGCACAGGAATGGCACCTGAAGGACGAACTCATCCCGATGGAGATCATCGACTCCCTCGCGGAAATGGGTGTCTTCGGTCTGACCATCCCCGAAGAATTCGGCGGCTTCGGCCTGTCCAAGGCCTCTATGGTCGTCGTGTCCGAAGAGCTTTCGCGCGGCTATATCGGCGTGGGCTCGCTCGGCACCCGCTCCGAAATCGCCGCCGAACTGATCCTCTGCGGCGGCACGGCGGAACAAAAGGCCAAGTGGCTCCCCAAACTCGCCTCGGGCGAGATTCTTCCCACCGCCGTCTTCACCGAACCCAACACCGGCTCCGACCTCGGCGCGCTGCGGACCCGCGCGCGGCGCGACGGTGACGACTGGGTGGTCAACGGCAACAAGACATGGATCACCCACGCCGCCCGCACCCATGTGATGACGGTCCTCGCCCGCACCATCGACGGCACGACCGATTATCGCGGCCTGTCCATGTTCCTTGCCGAAAAAACCCCCGGCACCGACGAAACCCCCTTCGTCGACAAGGGCTTGTCGGGTGGTGAAATCGAAGTGCTGGGCTATCGCGGCATGAAGGAATACACCGTCAACTTTGACGATTTCCGCGTAAAGGGCGAAAACATGCTGGGCGGGGTCGAAGGTCAGGGCTTCAAGCAACTGATGCAAACGTTCGAGAGCGCCCGCATCCAAACCGCCGCCCGCGCGGTGGGCGTGGCGCAATCCGCACTGGAAGTCGGCATGAAATACGCCGAAGACCGCAAGCAATTCGGCAAATCCCTGATCGAATTCCCCCGCGTGGCCGGCAAACTGGCCATGATGGCGGTGGAAATCATGGTCGCCCGCCAGCTGACCTATTTCTCCGCATGGCAAAAGGACCACGACAAGCGCTGCGACTTGGAGGCGGGGATGGCCAAACTCCTTGGCGCCCGCGTGGCATGGGCCAGCGCCGACAATGCGCTGCAAATCCACGGCGGCAACGGCTTTGCGCTGGAATACCAGATCAGCCGCATCCTCTGCGACGCCCGCATCCTGAACATCTTCGAAGGGGCGGCGGAAATTCAGGCACAGGTCATCGCGCGGCGTCTGCTGGATTGATTAACTCACCCAAGGCTTGATTGACCGAGGCCATCTCCTCGGTCACGCGGTGCCATCGAAATCCGAACCGCCGGGTGCCAAAGCACCCGGCCAGCGCCCGCCCAGTTAAGGAAATCTTAATGAAAGCGTTTTCTGCACGCAGAAAACGCGCCCGACCCGCCGCTTCCGCCCGATTTCTGCGTGCAGAAATCGCCGCGATCTTTGCGTCAAAGATCGCCCGCGACCTGCCCCCCATGCGACGGCCTGACCGTCCCCAACCGCGGATGCAGCCGCGACGCCACCGCATAGGCCCCCAGCATCCCCGCCCCCGTCACCGCAAAGAACGCCGCCAACGGCGCCCCAAACGGCACCAGCACCACCCATGCCGCCGCAGGCGTCAGGATGCCCGACACATCCCGGAAGCTGCTGTAAACAGCCGACATTTCCGTCCGCTCTGACGGCTTCACCGCCATCAGGAAGGGCAGCCCCCCCACCACATCCAGCAGCACGAGGAAGACCGAAGCCCCCATCATCGCCACCACCGCCACCCAAGGCAGCGGCGCAAACAGCGCGCTTACCACAAAACAGGCCCCGCCCAGACCAAAAGCGATCCGCACCGCCCGCCGCACCGATGTCCGCCGCGCATAGCGCAGCATCACAGGCGAAATGAACAGCAGCGCATTCGACACCGACAGCGCCACACCCCCGACTTTGTTGCCAAGGCCGGACTCGATGCAGAAGATCGGCAGATAGACGACATAGACCCACCACCCGCAGGACCGCATCACGGCAAACATCCAGCCCGCGATCAACCGCGGCTGCCGGAAGAACCGCGCCAGATAGGCCAAGGGGTTCAGCGCGGGCCCCTTTGCCCGCTGGATCTGCTTCCCGTTCCCCAGCCGCAGCACCCAGAACACCACCAACAGCAGCGCCGCGAAACTCCCTGCCAGCAGAAACGGCGCGGGCGGCCACAAGTCATGCAGCCAGACCCCCGTCATCGGCCCAATCGCCCAAGGCCCCGCCGCATAGACCATCTGCGTCGACTGGCTTCGCCCCAGATCGGTCCGGTCGATGTAATCCAGCACATAGGCGTTGAAACAGACGAAGGTCGTCGCCGTCGCCGCCGCAAGGCACATCAGCGCGAAAGGCACCAGCACCGCATTCCCGGTAATCGCCAGCCCCATCCCGACGAAGTACAGCAGACAGCCCGCCGTATACATCCACCGCCGCGGCACGTGCCGCGTGAACCACGGCACCATCAACCCCCAGCCCAGCGCCACCACCCCGGCCCAGAAATAGGCCGAAGACGTGCCCTCCGCGCTGCCCAGCGCGTCATAGACGACCAGCGGCATGGACGAGATCAGCGTGCCCCGCACGCTCGCCTCGATCCCCGCCAACAGGGCAAAGCTCTGCACATTCGGCGTAGGGGAATGTCGCAGGAAAAGGGGAAGGTATCGCGTAGCCATGATCCGCCGCAGTTATCACCCTGATTGCACAACCTATGGGCAATCCCGTCTGTGACAGTCGCGACAGAAGGGGTCGGGAACGGAACGCCTTAGCCCCGCAATTCCCCGGTCACATCCACCGGTCCCACCGATCCGCGCAGGATCGCCCGATAGATCACAAGGCTTTCCGTCACCCGCATCACATAGGTCCGCGTCTCGGTAAAGGGGATCATCTCGACCCAATCGACGACATCCACATCCGGATCACGCGGATCACCGAACAGTTCCATCCACCGCGTCGGCCGCCCCGGTCCGGCATTGTACCCCGACGCGATCAGCGCGACCGATGTCCCGAACTGCTCCACCAGTTGCGCCAGATACCCCGTCCCGATCCGCACGTTATAGGCCGGATCGTTCAGCTTCCCGGCGTCATAGGTCAGCCCCACCCTTGGCGCGACCAGCTTTGCCGTCGATGGCAGAACCTGCATCAAACCCCGCGCATCCGCCGCCGACCGTGCCGCCGGGTCGAACTCCGACTCGCGCCGCGAAATCGCCAAGGCCAGTGCCCGGCTCACCGCCAACCCATCGCCCGGCACAAAGGACGGCACGGGGTAATAGGCGCGCGGCAGGATCACCCCCTGCTCCGCCGCCTGCTTGGCGATCACCACCGCGATATGCGGCTCCTCCATCTGCAGCGCCAGATCCGCCAACTGGTCCAACTCCTGCGCGGTCAGACTCTCGCCCAGATGCAGGAAGAACCGCTTTCCCAGCGTCCGATCCCCGGCCCGCACCAGCAGCATCGCCGCATCCAGCACCGAAGACCCCACAAACCCCGCCCCCCGCCAATCCGCAGGCCGCGCATCCGACAGCAGCGACGGGTCCAGCGACTGACCCAAGGCCTCGGCCGCCAGCAGCCCGTAATAGGCCGTGTGGTGCTGCGCCGCCTCCTGCAACTCTGCCGTACCACCCGCACGGTCCCCCGCCGCCAGCAGCGCGCGCCCGGCCCAGTAATGCGCCCGGGCCACCGAAATGGGCGTCGCCACCTCATCCCTCAGCG
The DNA here is from genome assembly GCA_039798885.1 of Pseudomonadota bacterium. GTDB lineage: Bacteria > Pseudomonadota > Alphaproteobacteria > Rhodobacterales > Rhodobacteraceae > Paragemmobacter. Next base: position 16,844 of record JBDKFE010000159.1, read on the forward strand.
TCCGGAAATGCCGCAGCGCCGTCTCGGCATCGCCCAACCGCCGCAGCGCGATGAATCCCGCCAGAAACTCCAGATCGGCATAATCGCTGCCCTCGGTCAGGAAATGACTCGCTGCGACCCGATAGGCTGCCTTGGGCTTGCCGTCCCGCAATAGCGCCCGCGCCAGCGTCGCCCGCCGTTCCGCCCACATCGCCGGATCACCCAAGGCCGCCGCGCTCTGCGACTGCGCGATCACCAGGTCCGCCGCTTCATCATCCCGGTCGCGCCGGAACCGCCAATCGAACCGCTCAAAGGCCAGCCCCGGATCGGCCTGCAATTCCGCCGGAATCCGCTCGATCAGCGCATTCACCCCATCCGCATCCGCCCGCAGCGCCATCCGCGCCTGCGCCAGCGCCTGCCAGCCCGCGCTGACGCGCGGCAGCATCCGCTTGGCCTCGGCCACCCGGTCTTGCCACAGCAGGCGGTCCAGCCGCACCTCATGCGCGACCTTCAGCGCCTCGCCATAAAGCCCCAACAAGTCCGCCTCGTCATCCGGGCCAAAGGCCAGTTCCGTCCACGCCCGGAACGCCTCGGCCTCGGCCTCTTGTCCGCGCCCCAAGGCCCGCAAAGCATTGATCAGCGCCAGCGACCCCTCGGCCGTCCTTGGCAATCCGTCCCCGAAATAGGCCAGCACACGCTCGGGATCGGTGGACCGCGCCACCGCCTCCTCGCCCTTTTCCTTCAAAAGCCGCATCCCCGGCCAATCGGCCCGCCGCGCAAGGAAATCCTCGTACTCGCCCAGCCGCCCCTCGCCCGCGCGCAATCTTTGCCATTCGATGATGTCGGCGGCCACCTGCCCGCCACCCTGCGCCGCAGCCCCCGCACCCGCCCAGTCGCCCGCCGCCGCACGATCCAGCGCCGTCCGCAGCGCCGCCGCGCCATCGGCCAGCGCACCCCCCGGCGCCACGATGAGAAATGCCGAAATAAGCCACCCGAAGCGGCGCGTTCTTGCCATCATCTGCCCGATCATCTTGTTTTTTCTGGTGATCCTTGGCGGCAATCCTGCCCCAGCCCGCCCCGCCCCGCAACCCACAAGCACGTCAACACCTGCCCCACTTGGCAAGCCTTTGCCACAAGGCTAGGAAGGGCGCGTTTGCAACAGGGCACCAACCGCCCAGAACAGGAGTCGCGTTCCATGATCAAAGGGTCCATCCCCGCGCTGGTGACGCCGTTCAAGAACGGCGAACTTGATCTGGACACGCTGAAAAAACTCGTCGACTGGCAGATCGAAAGCGGCTCCACCGGCCTTGTTCCCGTCGGCACCACCGGCGAAAGCCCCACCCTGTCCCATGAAGAACACGAGGCCGTGGTAGAGGCCGTGGTGAAATTCGCCGCAGGCCGCGTGCCGGTCATAGCAGGCGCGGGCTCCAACAACACCGTCGAAGGCATCCGCCTGATCCAGCATGCCGAACGCGTCGGGGCCGATGCCGCGCTGGTCGTGACGCCCTATTACAACAAGCCCACGCAGGCGGGCATGATCGCCCATTACACGGCGCTGCACGACTGCTGCACGCTGCCCATCGTCATCTACAACATCCCCGGCCGGTCCGTCGTGGACATGACCCCCGAAACCATGGGCAAACTGGCGCAACTCCCCCGCATCATCGGGGTCAAGGACGCCACCGGCAAGATCGAGCGCGTGTCCATGCAACGCGCCTCCTGCGGCCCCGACTTCATCCAGCTTTCGGGCGAGGACGCAACCGCCCTCGGCTTCAACGCCCATGGCGGTGTGGGCTGCATCTCGGTCACGGCGAACGTGGCCCCCAAGCTTTGCGCCGAGTTCCAGCAGGCCACACTGGCAGGCGACTACCGCAAGGCGCTGGACTACCAAGACCGCCTGATGCCCCTGCACGAGGCGATCTTCCTTGAACCCGGTCTCGCGGGTGCGAAATACGGCCTCTCCCTTCTTGGCCGCTGCACCGAAGAGGTGCGCCTTCCCCTCGTCGGTCTGACCGATGGCACCAAGGCCCGCATCAAGGCCGCGATGGAACACGCAGGCCTCCTGTGACACCGAACGCCCCGCGCAGCGCCAACCTGCGCGGGTCGCTCTGGATGGTCGCCGCCATGGGCGGCTTCGCGGTCGAGGATATGTTCCTCAAGGCCGTCACCGCCCATATCCCCCTTGGACAAGCGCTTCTGATCTTCGGCCTGACCGGGGCCGCCTTCTTCGGCATTCTCACGAAACGCGCAGGCGAAACCCTGCTCCATCCCGCCCTCCTCTCGCGCCCCCTTCTCATCCGCTCCAGCTTCGAAGTCGCAGGACGCCTCTTCTACTCCCTCGCCATCGCCCTGACGCCGCTGTCCACCGCCTCTGCCATCCTTCAGGCCACCCCCCTGGTCGTCGTCGCGGGCGCGGCGCTGCTCTTTGGCGAAACCGTGGGGTGGCGGCGCTGGACCGCCATCACCGTGGGCTTCGCGGGCGTCCTCCTCATCCTGCGCCCGGGTGTCGAAGGCTTCACCCTGCTCTCCCTCGTCACTGTCGCCGGAATGGCAGGCTTTGCCGGACGCGACCTCGCCACCCGCGCCGCGCCCCCGGCCCTTTCGAACCGCCAACTCGGCATGATCGGCATGGCCATGCTCGCCGTCGCAGGTGCCATCATCCTGACCGTCACGGGCGGCGCGCGCCTGCCCGACCCGACCGCAGCCGCCCTTCTGGCCGCCATGACCGTCTGCGGCATCTTCGCCTATAACGCGCTGACCATCGCCATGCGCACGGGCGAGGTCTCTGTCGTCACGCCCTTCCGCTACACCCGCCTTGTCTTTGCGATGATCTTCGGCATCCTCGTCTTCCACGAACGCCCCGACGCCCTGACGCTGGCCGGTTCCGCCCTTATCGTCGCCTCCGGCCTCTACACCCTGACCCGCAGCCGCCGCTGAACTGGACTCCGCGCGCCCCATCGCCTATCTCGGGCGGATCATGGCGACGAAATCCGACCCCAATTCCAAACTCATCGCGGAAAACCGCCGCGCCCGCTTCGACTACCATATCGAAAGCGATCTGGAGGCAGGCATCATCCTGCTCGGGTCCGAAGTCAAAAGCCTGCGCCAAGGCGGCTCCAACCTTGGTGAAAGCTATGCCTCTGTCGAAGGCGGCGAGCTTTGGCTGATCAACGGCTACATCGCCCCCTACCTTCAGGCCAAAACCTGGGGGCACGAGGAACGCCGCCGCCGCAAGCTTTTGGTCAGCAAAAGGGAACTCTCGCGCCTGTGGAACGCCACCGCGCGCGAAGGCATGACCATCGTGCCCATCAAGATGTATTTCAACGACCGCGGCATCGTGAAGGTCAAGCTCGGCATCGCCAAGGGCAAGAAACTGGCCGACAAGCGCGAAACCAGCGCCAAGCGCGACTGGGACCGCGAAAAGGCGCGGCTCCTCAAGATGTCCAAGCGCGACTAGAACAAGTCCCGTCAACGAAAGCTGCGCGCCAACCAAGCCTTTCCTGACGCAGGAAACGCACCGATTTCTGGCGCAGAAATCGGCCCCACGCCCCGCGCCCGCCCCCCCGTTTTCTGCGTGCGGAAAACGCCTCGCCCTTGCCACAAAGGCCCGATCCCGCTACTTGCCCCCTGACCGCAAGGCCGGAGGCCCCCGTGCAAGACGATCCCAAGACCCTCGTGTCCACCGACTGGCTCGCCGCACATCTGCGCGACCCGGACCTGCGCATCCTTGATGCCTCGTGGTACCTTCCCGATACAGGCCGCAACCCCCGCGCCGAATATGCCGCCGCCCACATCCCCGGCGCGCGTTTCTTCGACATCGACGAAATCTCCGACCAGCGCAGCGCCCTGCCCCACATGGCCCCCCCGGTCGAGAAATTCATGTCCCGCCTGCGCGCCATGGGCGTGGGCGACGGGCATCAGGTCGTCATCTACGACGGCGCGGGCCTCTTCTCCGCCGCCCGCGTCTGGTGGACCTTCCGCCTGATGGGCAAGACCGACGTTGCCGTCCTTGACGGCGGCTTCCCCAAATGGCGGGCCGAAGGGCGGGAAATCGAAGACCTCCCCCCCGTCGTCAAAGACCGCCACATGACCGTCTCGCGCCAGAACCAACTGGTCAAGGATGTCACGCAAGTGGCCCATTCCTCCAAACTGCGCGAAGCGGAAATCCTCGACGCCCGCTCTGCCGCCCGCTTCAAGGGCGAGGCCCCGGAACCCCGCCCCGGCCTGCGGTCTGGCCATATCCCCGGATCGAAGAACGTGCCCTTTTCCACGCTCCTCAACCCCGACGGAACCATGAAATCCGTCCCCGACCTGCGCGCCACCTTTCAGGCCGCAGGCGTGGACCTTGCGAAACCCGCCATCACCACCTGCGGCTCGGGCGTGACGGCGGCAGTGCTCTCACTCGCACTGGAACGGATCGGCCACAGGAACCACAGCCTCTACGATGGGTCCTGGGCGGAATGGGGCATGTATGACGACCTGCCCGTGGAAAAGGGATAGACCATGTTCGACCAGCTGAAGGCGCAGCCGCAGGACAAGATCCTGCAACTCATCGCCATGTTCCGCGACGACCCGCGCACGACCAAGATCGACCTCGGCGTCGGCGTCTACAAGGATGCGACGGGCCTTACCCCCGTCATGCGCGCCGTGAAGGCGGCCGAGAAAAAGCTCTGGGAAACCGAAACGACCAAGACCTACACGGGCCTTGCCGGGGAACCCGCCTATAACGCCGCGCTGTCGTCCATGATCCTTGGCGACGCCGTCGCCACGGACCGCATCGCCTCCATCGCCACACCGGGCGGCACGGGCGCGATCCGTCAGGCGCTGGAACTGATCCGGCTGGCAACACCCGACGCCACCGTCTGGCTTTCCAACCCGACATGGCCGAACCACCCGTCCATCATCAAATTCCTCGGGATGAAGATGGCCGAATACCGCTACTTCGACGCCGCCACCCGGGGCGTGGATTTCGGCGGGCTGATGCAAGACCTCGCCACCGTCAAGGCGGGCGACGTGGTCCTGCTGCACGGCTGCTGCCACAATCCGACCGGTGCCAACCTCGACGCCGCCCAGTGGGATCAGGTCATAGCCCTTCTGGCACAGCGCGGGGCCATCCCCCTCGTCGACCTCGCCTATCAAGGCTTTGGCGACGGGCTGGAAGATGACGCCGCCGCCACCCGCAAGATCGCGGCCGCCTTCCCCGAAGTCCTGATCGCCGCCTCTTGCAGCAAGAACTTTGGCATCTACCGTGAACGCACTGGCATCCTGATCGGCCTCGGTTCAGGCGAAGGCAAAGCCGTGCTGCAAGGCAACCTCAACTTCCTCAACCGCCAGAACTACAGCTTCCCGCCCGACCATGGCGCGCGTCTGGTGACGATGATCCTCGAAGATGCGGCGCTCAAGGCCGATTGGATGGCGGAACTGGAAGAGGTGCGCCTCAACATGCTCACCCTGCGCCAGTCGCTCGCAGACGCGTTGCGCAAGGCCACCAATTCCGACCGCTTCGACTTCGTCGCCACCCACCGCGGCATGTTCAGCCGCCTCGGCCTGACCGAAGCGCAGGTCAATACCCTGCGCGAGGATCACGCGATCTACATGGTGGGCGACTCGCGCATCAACATCGCGGGCCTCAACGCCCGCACCGTCCCGATCCTCGCCGCCGCCATCGCGCAGGTCGCAGGCTGATCGAACCCCGGGGCAAAATTCTTCTCGCGAAGAATTTTGCCCCGATTGTTCTGCGAACAATCCGCCCCAAACCAGACCGCGCAGCACCGTGCGCGCCCCGATCCTTCGCAGAAGGATCGCCCCGAAGATTTTTCGCAGAAAAATCTTCCCCGCAGGGCCGCAACGAAAAACGGCCCGCAGGGGGAGGATCCCGCGGGCCGTCTAGTTTCGCGCCAAGGACGGGAGGAGGATGCCCCGACGCGTCGAAGGAAGGGGCCGCCAGCGCGGCCCCCCCGAAAGATCAGTAGTTGTAGGCGCGCTCGCCGTGTTCGGCGACATCCAGACCTTCGCGTTCCACTTCCGGCTTCACGCGCAGACCGATGGTCATGTCCACCAGCTTGAACAGGATGAACGACCCGATCCCCACGAAGACCACCGTAAAGGAAACCGCCTTCACCTGCGCCATGAAGGCCGTAGAGAACACGTATTCCGCCACCTGCAGCGTGCCCGGCTGCGACAGGTAGTCGGGGATACCCGCCCCCCCCAGCGCCGGGTTCACAAGGATACCGGTCGCCAGCGCGCCGATGATGCCGCCCAGACCGTGGATCCCGAACACATCGAGCGAGTCGTCCAGCCCGAACTTGTTCTTGATGAAGCCCACGAAGCCAAAGCAGATCACGCCCACGACTAGACCCAGCACGATCGACCCCATCGGCCCGGCAAAGCCAGCCGCCGGCGTGACCGCAACCAGACCCGCCACCACACCGGACACAAGGCCCAGCAGCGACGGATGACCCTTGGTCGCCCATTCCGCGAACATCCACGCCACACCGCCCGCAGCAGCCGCCACAAAGGTGTTCACGATGGCCAGCGACGTGATCGCGTTGGCTTCAAGGTTGGACCCGGCGTTAAAGCCGAACCAGCCAACCCACAGCAGCGCCGCCCCGATCATCGTCATGGTCAGCGAATGCGGTGCCATCGACTCCTTGCCATAGCCGATCCGCTTGCCGACCACGATCGCCCCCACAAGGGCGGTGATGCCCGAGTTGATGTGAACCACGGTGCCGCCCGCGAAGTCCAGCGCGCCCCAGTTCCAGATCAGCCCGTTCGCGGCCAGATTTGCGGCGGCAGCTTCAGCAGCGGCGGTGTCCCCCGCAGCTTCCGCGATCAAAAGCGCGGTCTGCTGTTCGGCCAGGAAGTCCGGGCCGCCCCACCACCAGACCATATGCGCCATCGGGAAGTAGATGAAGGTCACCCACAGCACGACGAACACCATGATGGCCGAAAACTTCACCCGCTCGGCAAAGGCACCGACGATCAGCGCCGGCGTGATGCAGGCAAAGGTCATCTGGAAGGCGATGAAGGTGTATTCCGGCATCCAGATCCCGTTCGAAAAGGTCGGGACCAGCGTCGTGTAATCCACACCGGCGAGGAAGACCTTCGAGAATCCGCCCACATAAGTATCCAGCGCCCCACCGTACGAGAAGGCGAGCGAATAGCCATAGGTCACCCAGATCAGGCAGACGATGGCGGTGATGGCAAAGACCTGCGTCAGCAGCGACAGCATGTTCTTGGTGCGCACCAGACCGCCGTAGAACAGCGCCAGACCCGGCACCGTCATCAGCAGCACGACGATGGTCGCGACCGACATCCACGCCACGTCACCCTTGTCCACGACCTTTTCATAGACGTAGGGCGTCAACTCCTGCGCCATCGCGGGCAGGGCGGAAAGGCCCGCGACAAGCGCGCCCAGCCCCGACAGTTTCAACACGTTCTTCATTGTTACGGTTTCCCCTTCCCTGATGCTGTCAGAGCGCATCGTCATTCGTTTCGCCGGTGCGCACGCGCACGGCCTGCTGGACGTCCAGCACGAAAATCTTGCCGTCGCCGATCTTGTCGGTCTTGGCCGTGGTGCGGATCGTCTCGACGACCTGATCCGCAAGGCTGTCGCTGACCACGATTTCCAGCCGGACCTTCGGGACGAAGTTCACGGCATATTCGGCGCCCCGGTAGATTTCGGTATGGCCTGACTGCGAACCGAAACCCTTGATCTCGGTCACCATCATGCCCCGCACGCCGATGGTGGTCAGCGCCTCGCGCACCTCCTCCAGCTTGAACGGCTTGATTGCTGCAATGATGAGTTTCACGTCGTTCCCCTTCCATTGGCGGGGGCCCGTTCCGGACCCTTGCACGCCATGAAGGAGGTGCGCCGCGCCGCAGCACAAGCAAAGCCACCCTGCCCACACCCCCGAAAACCGGGCTTTTTGCACAATTTTTGCACTTTGATGTGTGATTGCTGAAATTTCAGGCGGAACGCGTAAGCGAATCGTTGCCGATGTCCCAAGGATGAACCCGTCTCCACATTCCCGCGCTGTAAGGCTATGGTTCGGCAAAACCAGCACGCGACAGACGGGCAGCACATAGGCAATGGCAGTATCGGGTAATGGGCGCGGTCCGCTCGTGGCGGACAGGCGCTTTTCGGCGACACGGCAAACGTCCAAGCGGCCTGCGGGCGGCGGGGCAGGCGGCGGGCGGGGCGGCTCTGGCGGCGGCGCAGGCCGACCCTCGCGCAAGCCGGGCCGCCCGCCCCGCAAGCGCGGCCTCATCGGGCGCTTCGTCTTTGGCATCCTCGGCTTTTTCTGGCGCCTCATCTGGGGCCTGACCAAAACCGTAGGCTTCATATCGGCCACCATCCTCGCCGGGGTGATCTTCTACTTCTATGCCCAGCTTCCCGCCGTCACAGACTTGATCGACGCCCGCTCGCGCGGGTCCGTCACCTTCCTCGACCGCGAGGACAAGGTCTACGCATGGCGCGGCGAAACCTTCGGCGGCATGATCACCGCCGAAACCGTCTCGCCCTTCCTGCATGATGCCGTGGTCGCCACCGAAGACCGCCGCTTCTACCGCCATTTCGGCATCTCGCCGCGCGGCATCGCCTCTGCCATCCGCATCAACCTCGCCGAAGGGCGCGGCCCGCTGGAAGGCAACGGCGGCTCCACCATCACGCAGCAGGTGGCCAAACTCCTCTGCCTTGGCGTGCCCTACGACCCGTCGCAATGGGAATCCGAATCCGATTACGAAGCCGACTGCCGCACCGGCGGCATCTGGCGCAAGATCAAGGAAGTCCCCTACGCCATGGCGATGGAGTTGAAATACTCCAAGGAAGAAATCCTCACCATCTACTTCAACCGCGCCTATCTCGGCGCCGGTGCGCGCGGGTTCGAAGCCGCCGCCCAACGCTATTTCGGCAAATCCGCCAACACGGTGAACGCCGCCGAGGCCGCGATGCTGGCGGGCCTGCTCAAGGCCCCGTCCTATTTCGCCCCCACCAACAACATGGACCGCGCCCGCGCCCGCGCCAATGTCATCATCGGCCTGATGGAAGAACAGGGCTACCTCACCCCCGAACAGGCCGCCGACGCCCGCGCCAACCCCGCCCGCCTGTCCGAAGCCGCCGCATCCCGCTCCGGCGGGTTCTTTGCCGATTGGGTGATGGAAACCGCACCCGCCTTCCTGACCTCTGAAACCACCGAAGACGTCGTCATCCGCACCACGCTGGACCAAAGGCTCCAGAAGGCGGCGGAAGAGGCCCTCGCCTATGTCTTTGAAACAAAGATCAAGGACGGGTCCAAGGCACAGGCCGCCATCGTCGTGATGTCTGCCGACGGTGCCGTCCGCGCCATGGTCGGCGGCCGCAAGATCGAAGCGGCGGGCAGCTTCAACCGCGCCACGCAGGCGCTCCGCCAGACCGGTTCCGCCTTCAAACCCTTCGTCTATGCCGCCGCCCTCGACCTTGGCTGGTCGCCCGAGGATTATGTCGAAGACACCCCCCTGACCATCAACATCCCCGGTTCCGGCCCGTGGTCGCCCAAGAACTATGACGAAAAATACGAGGGCATGATCACCCTCACCCAAGCCCTGCGCGAAAGCCGCAACATCCCCGCCGTCAAAGTCTCTGAAACCGTGGGACGCGAGGCCGTGCGTACCGTCGCCAATGGCTTCGGCATCCGCTCCGACCTTGCCGATGGCCCCGCTCTGGCGCTTGGCGCGTCCGAATCCACCCTGCTGGAAATGACCGGGGCTTATGCCGGCATCCTGAACGGCGGCTCTTCGGTCACGCCCTATGGCCTTATGGAACTCCGCCTGCAGGGCGAGGCGGAACCGCTGATCGGCGCCGCAGGCGGCATTGGCGAACGCGTCATTCAGGAACAATCGGCCCGCTACCTGACCTACATGATGAATCAGGTGATCGAAGGCGGCACCGGCACCCGCGCCCGTCTGGACGACCGCCAAGCCGCAGGCAAGACCGGCACCACGCAGGCCGCCCGCGACGCATGGTTCGTGGGCTTCACCGCCGATTATGTGGCGGGCGTCTGGATGGGCTACGACGACAACACGCCCCTCACCGGCGTCACCGGGGGCGGTCTGCCCGCCGAAATCTGGCACGAGGTGATGGTGCGCGTCCACGACGGCGTCCCCGTTTCGCCCCTGCCGATGGACATCCCCGAACCGCGCCTGCCGCCCGAACCGCAATTCGGCGACCCCGCGCAGGACCCCGGCCAAACCGCCCAGCAGCCGCGTCGCGACCGGTCGCAAGAAGACCCCGTCGAATCGCTGCTAAAGGACCTGCTGGGGCTTTACTGAACGAAAAGGCCCGCCGGGTTTCCCCGACGGGCCGCATCCACACCGCACCGCAGCCGTCACAGCGTCTTCAGCTCTGCCACCAGCCGGTCGATGTCGCCCTTGTTCTTGTCCAACAGCGCCCCGATCTCCGTCCGCTCCGAGGCGAGCATGTTCACTCCCTCGATGATGATGTTGAAGAACAGGTTCTTCCCCGACTTGTCCGACACGTGCCAGCGCAGGTCGAACGGCGCTTCCCCTTGCAGATAGGCGACCGAGATCACCTCGAAATAGCTTTTGATCGGGCGCGCATCCGTCACCTCGATCCGGCCCCCGATGAACTCGCGGAACCTCCGCCCGTATTTCCGGCTCAGATAGCCCTGATAGGCCTTGGTGAAGGCCGACAGTTGCCCGGCACTCGCCTGCCGCGCCGCCGGACCCAGCGCCGACCGCGCGATCACCGGCACATCGGCATAGCGCACGAACAGCCGCTCGAATTCACCGAACATCTGGCTTTCCGACTTGCCGGACCCGATGATCCGGTTCACATCCGCCACCGCCTTGTCGATCAGCCCGCGCGCATCGTCGACCGTCAGCGCAAAGACCGGCAGCGGCATCCCAAAGGCGGCCGACGCCGCCAGCGCGATCGAGGTGAAGGACCGCCGCGAAATCCGGTTCGATGTGGGATCATTTTGCATAGGGATCCTCGAAATCAGCATAGGGGTCCTCAAATCCGCCTTCGGCACCGCCTGCGGTCTGCCCCAGTTCAAACCGGCGGTTCTGCAGATACAGCAACCGCGTCTGCGCGTAGCTGTCTGCACTCTCGTACAGGATCGAGTCGACCGTGTCGCCATACCGCGCCCGCTTGCTCAACCCCGAGGCAATCTTCGCCCCCGTCGCATAATAGGACTCAGGATTGGGCAGCACCAGCCGGACGGGGTTCAGCGCCACATCCACCACCAGACCCAAAGTGTCGCGCCCCGTCGTCGGCCCGATGAACGGCACTTCGGCATATTCGCCCTCGGGCGCGCCCCAGACATGCAGCGTCTCGCCGAAATCGGTCGGGTCGCCCGCAACGCCCAGCGCCGTCGCCGGATCGAACAGGCCCCCGATCCCAAGGGTCGAGTTGATGGCGAAGCGCAACGTATTCTCCACCGCCTTGCCCAGCCGCAATTGCAGCACGTTGTTCACCACGTCCCCCGGCGCATCCAGATTCTGCGCGAAGTTCGACACCCCATCCTCGATGGGTTCGGGCAGAAGAGAGCTGTAGGTATTCGCCGTCGGCCGCAGCAGCGCGTGGTCGATGCTGCGGTTGAACGCATGGACCTGACGGTTGTTCGCCTCATTCGGGTCATCAATTCCCGAAGGAGCAGGCGCAGGCCCGCAGGCGCTCAGGACGGACAGGACGGCAACAGCGGCAATGCGCCCCGGCTGCATAAGCTTGGCGTTCCGCACGAATGAGGGTAACACGAATACAAGGGTCATCTTTCAATCTTCCCGAAGGCGATCCGAAGCACCTACGGTCCCTGCCCCGGTCTTCAAGCCATATGGCTTGCCACGGGGCAAGGCAACTGCACGATCGTGTCATCTGGGTCACGCCCCGCGGTTTCCCGCCGGGACACGGGCCTAGGTCCTGTAAAGAGTAACGAGGGATCACCCGATGTTCCGGGCAGACCAAAGGCAGGGCGCCGCCGAACTGGCCAGCGCAAACCGCGCGCAAAGACCGCTCCTCATCGCCGTCGCGCTGTTTTCCGTCTTCATCAACCTGCTGATGCTGACCGGCCCGCTCTATATGCTGCAGGTGTATGACCGCGTCCTCGGCAGCCAATCCGAAGCGACGCTGGTCGCCCTCACCGCCATCGTCGTGGTGCTTTTTCTCGCCATGGGCATCCTCGACGGCGCACGCAGCCGCGTGCTTGCACGCATTGGCGCGCGGCTTCAGGACCGTCTGGACCGCCGCGCCTTTCAGGCCTCCATCCGCCGCCTCATGGTGGCCCCCGATGACGGCCCCGCGCTCGCCGCGCAACAAGACGTGGAATCCATCCAGCGCCTCTGGTCCTCGCCCCTCGTCTCGGCCTTGGCCGACCTGCCATGGACGCCGCTCTTCATCGCCGCGACCTTCGTTCTGCACCCGTGGATGGGCTGGCTCTCGGTTGCGGGTATCGTGATCATCTTCGCCATCACGCTTCTGAACCAATGGGCCACCGGCACCCATCTCTCCCGTGCCAATGGGGCCGCGCTTGCCGCCAACCGCAGCTCGGAACTGCTCAAGGCCGAATCGGAAACCCTCCGCGCCCTCGGCATGACCGAAGCCGCCTTCGACCGCTGGCAGAGGGCCCGCTCCGTCGCGCTGACCGAAGGCCTCACCGCCTCGGATGCGGGCGGCACCTACGCCTCCGCTTCGCGCACCTTCCGGATGTTTCTGCAATCGGCCATGCTCGGCCTTGGCGCATGGATCGTGCTGCGGGGCGAATTGACACCCGGCGCGATGATCGCGGGCTCCATCCTCATGGGGCGCGCCCTGCAACCTATCGAACAGGCCGTCTCGCAATGGGCCATCCTGACCCGCGCCCGCGAAGGCCGTGGCCGCCTGACCCAACTCCTCACCACCGTCCCGCCCGAACCGCCGCGCACCGAACTCCCCCGCCCCGCCGCAAGGATCGATGTGACGGGACTGACCGTCGCCCCGCCCGGCACCACCACCCCCGCCCTGCGCGGCCTTGCCTTCACCTTGCAACCCGGTCAGGCCGTGGGCGTCATCGGCCCCTCCGGTGCGGGCAAATCCACCCTCGCCCGCGCCCTCACCGCCGTCTGGCGCCCCTCTATCGGGACCATCCGCCTCGACGGCGCGACGCTGGACCAATACGCCCCCGACACGCTGGGCCACCTGCTTGGCTACCTGCCCCAGCGCGTGACCCTGTTCGACGGCACCATCGCCGAAAACATCGCCCGCCTCTCCCCCCCCGACGATGCCAAGGTCATCGCCGCTGCCAAGGCGGCCGCCGCGCATGACATGATCCTGCGCCTGCCCGACGGCTATGACACCCGTATCAATTCCCTTGGCGGCCGCCTCTCTGGCGGACAGATGCAGCGCATCGGCCTCGCCCGCGCGCTGTACGGCAACCCCGTGCTGCTGATCCTCGACGAACCCAACTCCAACCTCGACAACGAAGGCTCCCTCGCCGTGAACTCTGCCATCCGCGCGCACAAGGCCGCAGGCGGTGCCGCCCTCATCATGGCCCACCGCCCCGCCGCCATCCAAGAATGCGACCTCCTTCTGGTGATCGAAGACGGCACCCGCCGCGCCTTCGGCCCGCGGGAACAGGTGCTGCGCGAAATGGTCCAGAACGCGGGCGAAATCACCCGCTCCGCCGCCCCCGGTGGCGTCAGATGACCACCCCCTTTCCCGCCCGCGGCCCCGTCCTCGTCGGTGCGATCACCGTGGCGCTGCTTCTCGGCACCACGATTTTCTGGGGCCTGAACACCGATATCGACGGCGCCATCGTCGCCCCCGGCCAGATACAGGTCGAAAGCAACCGCCAGATCGTCCAGCACCCCGACGGCGGCGTTGTCGCCGCCATCGCCGTGACCGAAGGCCAGCCGGTCAAGGCAGGCGACCTCCTTCTCACGCTCGACGGCAGCCTCCTTTCCTCGGAACTCGCCATCGTCGAAGGCCAGCTCTTCGAAACCCGCGCCCGCCGCGCACGGCTAGAGGCAGAGCGCGACGATGCCCCCGCCGTCACCATCCCCAAGGACCTTGTCGAAACCGCCGCCACCCGCGCCGATGTCACGGATCAGGTCGACGGCCAACTCCGCCTCTTCGACGCCCGCCGCGACACCCTCGCCCGCCAGACCGAACAACTCACCCGCCGCAAGGAACAGACCGCCGCCCAGATCGACGGCATCGACGCCCAGACCAAGGCGCTCGTCACCCAGCTCGACCTGATCCGCTCCGAACTCGCGGACCAGCAGTCGCTCCTCGACCGGGGCCTTGCCCAGTCCAGCCGCGTCCTCGCACTGGAACGCGAACAGGCCGCCCTCATGGGCCGCAGCGGCGAACTTGCCGCCGAACGCGCACAGGCGCAGGGGCGCATCACCGAAATCGACCTCGAAATCCTCCGCCTCGCCGCCGAACGCCGCGAAGAGGCCTCCACCCTCCTGCGCGACATCGGCTCGGCGGAAATCGAACTGACCGAACGCCGCCGCGCCCTTCTGGAACGCATCGCCCGGCTCGAGGTGCGCGCGCCAGTCGCGGGCATCGTCCTTGGCCTTGCCGTGACCACCCCCCGCGCGGTGATCCGCCCTGCCGAACCGATGCTTTACATCGTCCCGCAGGACCGCCCGCTGGTGATCGCCGCCCGCATCTCCCCCATCCATGTCGATGAGGTGCATGTCGGCCAATCCGTCCGCGTCACCCTGCCCGCCTTCTCGTCGCGCACCACGCCGGAACTTACGGGCATCCTGTCGCTCCTTTCCGCCGATGCCCTCACCGATCAGGCGTCGGGCCAGACCTACTACCGCGCCGAAATCACTCTCCCGCAGGATCAGGCGGCGCTGCTTGGCGACCTCACCCTGCTCCCCGGCATGCCGGTCGACAGCTTCATCCGCACCGGGGCGCGCACGCCGATGGCCTATCTCCTCAAACCCTTCACCGACTACTTCGCAAAGGCCTTCCGCGAAACCTGACCCGCGCCGCCGATCCATCCGCAAAGCGTCGCTTCCCGGCCTTGCCGGGGACGACCCGCCCCGCTAGCCTCCGCGCCAACCCAAGACCGGAGGACCCCATGTCGCAGATCGAAGCCCGCCTCGCCGAACTCGGCGTCACCCTGCCCGACGCCCCCGCCCCGGCGGCGAATTACGTCCCCTTCGTCGTGGTGGGGAACCTCGTCCACGTCTCGGGCCAGATCAGCCAGACCGCCGCAGGCCTGACCAAGGGCCGCCTTGGCGACGATATGTCCATCGAACAGGGGGCCGAGGCCGCGAAATCCTGCGCCATCTCGCTGCTTGCACAGGTGAAAAAGGCCTGCGGCGGTGACCTCTCGCGCCTTGTCCGCGCGGTGAAACTGGTGGGCTTCGTCAACTCCACCCCCGATTTCACCGACCAGCCCAAGGTCATCAACGGCGCCTCGGACTTCCTTGTCGCCGCACTCGGCGATGCGGGCCGCCACGCCCGCTCTGCCGTTTCCGCCGCCTCGCTGCCCCTTGGCGTCGCGGTGGAAATCGAAGGCCTCTTCGAAATCCGCTGACCCCGATGCGCGTCCCCCTGCCCCCCGCCTTCCTCAAGGCCCCCATCGCCCACCGGGCGCTGCACGACGTGACACGGGGACGCCCAGAAAACAGCCGCGCCGCCGTCGTTGCTGCCATCGCCGCAGGCTACGGGATCGAAATCGATCTCCAACTCTCGCGCGATGGCGTGCCGATGGTCTTTCATGACGAAACGCTTGAACGCCTGACGCCCCGCGACGGCTGGCTCTGCGACCTCACCGCCGCCCAACTCGCCGAAATCCCCCTCAAGGGCGGCGATGAAACCATCCCCACCCTCGCCGACATCCTGACCCTCGTCGCAGGCCGCGTCCCCCTGCTGATCGAGTTGAAGGACCAGACCCTTCGCATGGCCGAAACCGACGGCCGCCTTGAACAGGCCACCGCCGCCGCCCTTGCAGAGTATCAAGGCCCCGTCGCGGTCATGTCCTTCAACCCCCACATGATCGCCCGCATGGCCACCCTCGCCCCGCACATCCCGCGCGGCCTTACGACCTCCGCCTACGACCCCGCCGACTGGGCCCCCCTCGCGCCCGAGATTTGCGACCGACTGCGCCCCATCCCCGACTACGACCGCACCCTCTCCAGCTTCATCAGCCACGAACACACCGACCTCGCGCGCCCCCGCGTGGCCGACCTTTCGGCCCAAGGCGCCGCCATCCTCTGCTGGACCATCAAATCGCCTCAGGCCGAGGCAGCAGCCCGCCGCATCGCGCAAAACGTCACCTTCGAACAGTACCCCGCCGCCCTGCCCGCTTGACGCCCCCCTCCGCCACGCCACCTTCACCCCGGAACCAGATACCCGCGGGGGACAGACAGCCCCCCGCCTTTCGGCAAAAGACCGGCATGGCCCAGTGACCCTGAAAACCGACCTCCTCGACAGCCTTGCCGCGATGCCCGCCGCCGACTGGGACGCGCTCGCCTGCCCGGAATCTGCCGATGGCTCCCGCCCGCAGGACCCCTTCACCACCCACCGCTTCCTCGCCGCGCTGGAATCCTCGCGCTCCACCGGCACGGGCACCGGCTGGCAGGCCCGCCCCCTTGTCATCCGCGACGACAGCCGCGCCCTCGCCGTGGCCCCCCTCTATGTGAAGACCCATTCCCAAGGCGAATACATCTTCGACCACGGCTGGGCGCAGGCCTATGAACGCGCGGGCGGGCGCTACTACCCCAAACTTCAGATCGCCGTCCCCTTCACCCCCGCCACGGGCCGCCGCCTTCTGCACGCCCCCGACGCCCCCCATGCCCGCGACGCCCTGATCGAAGCTGCCATCGGCCTTGCCCAAGGCAATCAGCTGTCCTCCCTCCACATCACCTTCTGCACCGGGCAAGAGGCCGAAACCCTCGCCGCCCGCCACGGCCTGCTGCATCGCGTAACGCAGCAGTTCCACTGGGAAAACCGGGGCTACGGAACCTTCGATGATTTTCTGAACGACCTCTCCTCGCGCAAGCGCAAGATGATCCGCAAGGAACGCGAAACCGCCCGCGCCTCCGGCCTGACCATCCGCACGCTGACCGGGGACCAGATCGAACCCCATCACTGGGATGCCTTCTGGACCTTCTATCAGGACACGGGCGCGCGCAAATGGGGCACCCCCTACCTCACCCGCCGCTTCTTCACGCTGGCGCAGGAAACCCTGCGCCACGACCTGCTCCTCGTCCTCGCCGAACGCCCGGACGGCACCCCCGTCGCAGGCGCGCTCAACTTCATCGGGCGCGACACGCTGTATGGCCGCTACTGGGGCTGCACCGAAGACCACCCCTGCCTGCATTTCGAACTTTGCTACTATCAGGCCATCGACTGGGCCATCGCCCACCGCCTTCCCCGGGTCGAAGCCGGCGCGCAGGGCGAACACAAGCTCGCGCGCGGCTACTTGCCCACCCCCGTCCACTCCCTCCACTTCCTCACCGACCCCGGCCTGCGCGACGCCGTCGCCCGCTACCTGCAAGCCGAACGCCGCGCCGTGGATGAGGAAATCGAAGTCCTTACCGCCTACGGCCCCTTCCGGCGCGTCACCGCCGAAGACTGACCGCCCGCTTGACGGAACCCCCAGACAGGATTTTCCTGCGAAAAATCCTGACCCCGAATGTTCTTGCGAACATTCGCCCCCAACCGTGCCGCACAGACCCGGAAATTTCGCAGAAATTTCGCCCCACGATTTTTCGCCAGAAAAATCGTGCCACCCGAAAAGGACCGCAGATGCCCAACCGCCCCGAATACCAGCCCATCACCGAAAGCGACCTCGCCCCCCTTGTGGCCGGGGGCTGGATGGTGATCGAAGGCGGCCGCGCCATCGCCAAGGTCTTCACCTTCGCCAACTTCATCGAAGCCTTCGGCTTCATGACCCGCTGCGCCCTCTGGGCCGAAAAATGGAACCACCACCCCGACTGGGCCAATGTCTACAAGACCGTCACCGTCACACTCACCACGCATGACACCCATGGCCTGACCGACATGGACGTGAAACTGGCCACCAAGATGGACCAACTCGCCTACGACTGACGCGCGGACTAATCCTCCACCTCCACCGTCGCCCAAGTTTCGAAACACACGCCCCCCGCCAATGCCATGACCCCGATGGTCGCGCGGCCCCCCAATCCCCGCTCGCGGCCAAACACCTCTACGAACAGGTCCGACAGGCCCGAGGATACCTTGTGCACATCCTCATAATCCGGCGTGCAGACCACGAAGTTCAGCGTCCGCACGATGCTCTTCACCCGGTCCAGCGACCCCACGGCCTGCCTTATGCCGCCCAGCACGTTCAGCCCCGTCCGCCGCGCCGCCTGATAGCCCTGTTCGGTGGTGACATCCGCCCCCAGCCGCCCCTTGTGGGTGATCTGCGTCCCCACCTGCGCCACATGGCCCGACAGGAACAGCAGGCTGCCCACCCGGTGATAGGGCTTCATCGTCCCGTAATCCGCCCCGTAATACCCCATGCGGTCAAAGTCCGGGATATCCAGCCCCATCTCGATCGCCAGCCGCTCCGGTGTCATGCTACCCTCCCTTGTCCAAGACAGCCCCAGCCTGCCCCGCGCCCGCGCCCCCTTCAAGCCGCCTCAGGCGTCAACCAAGGTCGCAAAAGCGCCATCGGATGCGCCCTCAGCGTCAGCCGCAGCGACACGTAATCCTCCACCACCTGCTCGCCCACCGTCATCTCGCGCAGCACCACCCCCGGCTCCACGATCCCCTCGCCATCCATATCCCCCGCGAACAGCGGCAGCGGCGCGCCCTCTACCAAGGCCTTCGCCGCCCACAACGCCTCTCGCCGCGTCAGGCCAAGACTGGCAAAGCAATCCGCCTCGGCCAACCGCGCCAGCATCCGCGCGCCCAGCCCCGCGCGGCGCCAGACATCCTCCACCGCCGCATAGCCATTGCCCCGCGCCGCCACGATCCACTGCGCCTCTTCCTCCGGCATCCCCTTCACCTGCCGGAACCCCAGCCGCAGCGCCAAACCGCCCCGCCCGTCGGGCTCCATCACATTGTCCCAATGGCTTGCATTGATGCAGGGCGGGCGCACCACCACCCCATGTTCCCGCGCATCCCGCACGATCTGCGCGGGCGCATAGAACCCCATCGGCTGACTGTTCAGCAAAGCGCAGGCGAATATCCCCGGATGATGCCGCTTCAACCACGCACTCGCATAGACCAGCAGCGCGAAAGACGCCGCATGGCTCTCGGGGAAGCCATAACTCCCGAACCCCTCGATCTGCGCGAAACACCGCGCCGCGAACGCCTCCTCATGGCCATTCGCCCGCATCCCCGCCATGAATCGGTCGCGAAACTCGCTCACATTGCCATGCTTCTTGAACGTCGCCAGCGACCGCCGCAGACGGTCGGCCTCCGTCGGCGTAAAGCCTGCCCCGATGATGGCAATCTGCATCGCCTGTTCCTGAAACAGCGGCACGCCCAGCGTCTTGCCCAAGACCCGCCCCAGATCGTCGGACGGGAAACTCACCACCTCCTGCCCATTCCGCCGCCGCAGAAAGGGATGCACCATATCCCCCTGTATTGGCCCCGGTCGGATGATCGCCACCTGAATGACCAAATCGTAAAAGGTCCGCGGCCGCATCCGCGGCAGGAAATTCATCTGCGCCCGGCTTTCCACCTGAAACACGCCCAGACTGTCCGCCCGGCACAGCATGTCATAGGTCGCCGGGTCCTCGGCAGGCAGGCTCGCCAGCGAATGGCGCACCTGATGATGCCGCTCCATCAGGTCGAACGCCTTGCGGATGCAGGTCAGCATCCCCAGCGCCAGCACATCCACCTTCAGGATGCCCAGCGTGTCGATATCGTCCTTGTCCCAGCAGATGACGGTCCGATCCTCCATCGTCGCATTCTCGATGGGCACCAACTCGTCCAGCCGCCCCTCGGTGATGATGAACCCGCCGACATGCTGACTTAAGTGGCGCGGAAATCCCTGTATCTCGTCGATCAACTGCATCGTCAGCGCCAGCCGCCGATCGCCGGGGTCCAACCCGATCTCGCGCAGCCGCACCTCCGTAATCTGCCCCGGCCCGCCCCAGCCCCAAATCTGGCTCGACATGGCCGCCAGCGTGTCCTCGGTCAGCCCCATCGCGCGCCCCACCTCGCGCACCGCCCGCTTGCCGCGATAATGGATCACCGTCGCGCACAGCCCCGCCCGATGCCGCCCATAGCGCGCATAGATGTGCTGGATCACCTCCTCGCGCCGTTCATGTTCGAAATCCACGTCGATATCGGGCGGCTCGTTGCGCGCCTCGGACACAAAGCGCTCGAACACCATCGTGCCAATTTCCGGCGAAACCGACGTCACCCCCAAGGCGTAACAGACCACCGAATTCGCCGCCGACCCCCGCCCTTGGCACAGGATTCCCCGCGCCTTCGCGAAATCGACGATGTCATGCACCGTCAGGAAATAGGGCTCATAGCGCAGCTTCCCGATCAGCGCCAATTCATGCGCCATCTGCGCCCGCACCCGCTCGGGCGCGCCATCCGGGTATCGCCAGTCCAAGCCTGCCCAAGCCAGCCGCGCCAACCGCTCTGCCGCCGTCTCGCCCCCCGCCACCTCGGACGGATACTCATAGCGCAACTCATCCAGCGAAAAGCGCAACCGCCCCGCCACCTCTCCCGCCCGATGCACCGCATCCTCGTGGCCCTGAAACAGCCGCAGCATCTCGGCCTCCGACCTTAACCGCTGCTCGGCATGGGGCAGCGCGCGGCGGCCCAGCGCATCCACCCGCACCCCCAGCCGGATCGCCGTCAGCACATCCGCCATCCGCCGCCGCGACCCGTGATGCATCAGGGGCAGCGCACTGGCCACGGGCAGAACCCCCAACCCCTCCGCCAACCGCTCCAGCCGCGCGAACCGCACCCGGTCCTGCCCGTCATAGCGCGGTGCCATCAGCAGAAAGCACCCCCCCGGAAAACCCGCCACCAACCGCGCCACCACCCCCCGCCACGCCTCCATCTGCCCCCGCGCGGGTGGATGGATCAGCAGCACCATCCCCGCCCCCCAGTCCAGCAGATCATCCGGCCCAAGGTCACACGCCCCCTTCTCCACCCGCAACCGCCCAAGGGAAATCATCCGACACAGCCGCCCCCACCCCGCCCGATCCTCTGGCAGGCAGGTGACAGAAAACCCGTCCCGCAGCACGATCCGCGCGGCGGGGATCAGCCGCGTCCCCGGCCACACCCGCCCCTCCTCGGCCGCCAGCCGCGCCAATTCCCGCGCATGGGCATGGGCCCGCACGATGCCCGCGACGGAATTCACATCCGCCACCGCCACCCCCGCCATCCCCATCTCGGCGGCACGCGCCATCACCTCCTCGGGATGCGACGCCCCGTGAAGGAAGGTGAAATTCGACAGGGCCGACAATTCGACGAAAGCCATGGGCAGCAGGGATTCGCAGATGTTTCAAAAGAACATTATAGGAACATTTGCGCCAAGGACGAGTCCCGAACCGGCCTCCACCCGCCCTCACACCCCGTCGAAAAGGATATCCACCGCCCGCTTCAGCATATCCCGCTCAGCGGCGAGACTCGTGACACGGTCGCGCAACTCCGTCCCCGGCAGTGCGGCAATCTCCTGCACCCGCACAATCCAAGCCGACCCCTCTACCTCCACCAAAGGGGTTAGACCGGGAAAGGCCGCATACCGCCCCGCCTCGCGCAATGGCGCAACCATCCGTGACACCTGAAGCCCGATCAGATCCGTCTGCAGGTCCACGACCAGTATTCCACTCTTCAGACGAAACACATCGAACTGCGCCACGAGAACCAACCTTAGAACGTGCGATAGGACGCCAGTGCCAAACCCTCGCGCGCCACTTCCTCGGCATAGGCCTCAAGCGCCGCACGGTTCTCCTCGCGCCAAAGACGGTTGCGCTCAGCCTTCGTCGCCTCGGCAATCGCCGCCTCGGCCAGACGTGACATGTTCAGGCCCAGCGCGCGGGCTTCCTCTGCCACCTCGGCATCAACCGTCAGGTTCACCTTGATCCGGCCCATGATCCACACCACAAATCGTCCGTATGCTTTAGGAGTATACATCACCCGCACAACTCATCAACCCGCCTCACCCCAGCCCAAGATCGCCTCCATCGCCTCTTCCGCCGTTTCCACGAACCGGAACAGCTCCAGATCGCCCGCATTGACCAACCCCTGCTCGGCCAGCGCCTGCCAGTTCACCACGCCCTCCCAGAAGGCCCGCCCGAACAGCAGGAACGGCACCGCCTTCATCCGCCCCGTCTGGATCAGGGTCAGTGCCTCGAACATCTCGTCCAGCGTGCCGAAGCCACCGGGAAAGATGCAGATCGCCCGCGCCCGCATCAGGAAATGCATCTTGCGGATGGCAAAGTAGTGAAAATTGAAACACAGGTCCGGCGTGACATAGGGGTTCGGGGCCTGCTCATGCGGCAGCACGATGTTCAACCCGATGGATTGCCCCCCGGCCTCCGACGCACCGCGGTTTCCCGCCTCCATGATCCCCGGCCCGCCGCCCGTCACCACCACCCATTCGCGGCCATAGGATTTCAGGCTTTCCACCGTGATCAGATGCGCCAGCGCGACCGCCTCGGCATACCAGCCCGCCAAGGCCCCCGCCGCCCCGCTGCCATCGGGCTTGATCCGCGCCGACCCCATCAAGACCACGGTGGATTTGATCCCCCGCTCATCCAGCACCAATTGCGGCTTCAGAAGTTCCAGCTGCAACCGCACCGGGCGCAATTCCTCGCGCATCATGAAATCGGTGTCGGTAAAGGCCAGCCGATAGGCCGGGGCGCGCGTCTGCGCCGTATCCGGCAACCGCTCGGCCGCCGCCGCATCCTGCGTGCTGTCGCGAAAGGGATGCGACCGTCCATCATCCTTGGGGTTCATTCCGGTCCTCTTGTTGCACGGGGCCTTCGCACTCTCTATAGGGTCGCACCGGATCAGACCAAACAAAAGGGGGGGAATGCATGTCCTACGCAGCGCTCGAGGCCGCCATCGAATCCGCATGGGAGGCGCGCGACGCCATCACCCCCGCCACCAAGGGCGAGGCCC